>CAYRAY010000010.1:0-30552 GCA_964422405.1 uncultured Clostridia bacterium
GTAAAAGTGAAGTACGATTTATAAGCAAACGGAAAAAAGCGGCGTGGTGAAAATGATATGCACCTCCAAAAGTTTGTCTAAATTTTGGGGTTCACTTCAAAATGCCGCTTTTTCTAAAAAAGGAGTTATTATGAAAAAATCGATGCAATATGCCGCGGCGGCGTTGGCGGCGGTTACGGCGGCAAGTCTGTTTCCGTCCTGCGGTGTAAAAACGGGCAAGGTCATGGCGGTGGAAACGCCGTATGCGTATACCATTTCGCAACTCGGCACCGACGAAATGCCGATTATGAGCTACATCGCACCTTTGGACGAGCATGAAATCAACGGCGTAACCTATCCTTCGCTTGTCACGGACGATATGTATGCAAAGTTGCAAACGTTGGGCATCAATTTGATGCACGGCATCGGACACGGCGGCTATATGGACGTTACGGAAACGTTGGATATGTGCCAAAAATACGATATGGCAGGCATTGTAAGCTATTTCGGGAAACAATATCTGTTCAAAGAAGTGTATTCCCAAAACGGTAAAGTGACGCCATTTGCCGAAATGACGGCGGAACAACAGGATAAAATTAAGTCTGCGTGTGCAGAAACGATGAATGAATATTGTTCTCACCCTGCGTTTGCGGGCGGCTCGCTTTCGGACGAGGAAGGGATTATGTCTGCCCAAATGCTGGGGGATATGACGGCGATTTATAACGAGGTTGCGCCCGATAAACTTGCCCTTTTGAACTGTATGGGCAGCGGCGCAAGCGAAGATTTGTTGTTGTACAGCGGATTCGGGGAAAGCGCGGCGGAAGCCTTGGGGTTCACCGCCTCTGACTTGGCGCAAACGGTGGCAAACGCAACATGGAAATGGGGTGCTTATGTCGAAAATTACGTGGATATCGTCAAACCCAACGTCTTTTCGTACGACCACTACCCTTGGAAAAAGACGGGCGGCGCACTTTCGGGCAATTTGATGCGAGAGTTTGAAACGGCGGCAAAAATCAGTGCCGAGCATAAAGTCCCTTTCTGGAACTTTATCCAAACGGGGCAATGGCACGCAGTCGGCGTAGATAATTGCCGTGAGCCGACGTATAACGAAATGGCGTATCAAATCAACGCATCCCTCGTCTTTGGCGCGCAAGGCATTGAATGTTTCTTGATTACGCCGCTCACGGGCGAAGGCACGTACGGTTCGGACGTCGTAGACGGGCAAGCCAAGTTCATTTTCGATTTATACGGCAATCCTACTAATCTGTACGCTCCCTTGAAAAAGATTTTTGACAACATCAAGAGCGTGGACGACGTGTTGATGCACTCCGTTTGGAAAGGGGTAATGGAAACGGAAAGCTTAGAAAACAGCATGAACGCCGTGCAGACCCTTTCCGTCGGCTATGCGTTGCCTTCCTTTAACCAAGTCAAAGCGTTGCAAGCGGAAAGCGCGTATGCGTTGGCAGGTTGCTTCAACTATCAGGGGCACACCGCGCTGTACGTCATGCACGCCAACACCGATAAAATGACGGAGGAAGCGGACGATATCACCGTGCAATTCAATGCCAAGGTCAAGGGCTATTCCCTGTTCGGTGGCGAAAAAACTTCTTTTACGGGCAATTCGTTTACCATTAAAAACCTTGCCCCGGGCGAGGCGGCGTTGATCGTCATCGAATAACGGAACACGTGTTTTGCGCTTTGTTCGCAGTTTTATTTTTAGCAGGCGGTAACGGAAAATATCCATTCGATTTTGTGCGAATGGATATTTTTTTGTATGGATTTTTCGGGGTGTGGAAAGGGGAGAGTTGGGCGAAAGGTTTTCCATTTTTTTGCCAAAAAGGGTACAATAGAGGTATCGAAAATAGGCAGAAAAGGAGAATGCAAAATGCAATATCAACAATGGCTTTGTACATGGCTGGACATCTATGTTGCGCCGCAGGTCAAGGAACGGACGTGGAAAAAATATCAAACGCAGGTGCGGTTACATATTATGCCTGCCCTTGGCGAGGTGGAGTTAGAGGGGCTTTCGGCAATAGAATTGCAAAGGTTCGTTTCTTCGCTTACGAAAAAGGGCTTGGCATCCAACACCGGCAACGGCGTGATCAGTGTATTAAAAACTTCGCTCAAATGCGCGCGGCGTATCGGCTTGGTGCAGTCGGAATACAGCGACGGCATACAACGCCCCAAGCTTTGCGAGCGGCAAACGGAGTGTTTTTCCAGAACCGAGCAACGGAAAATCGAAACGTATGTAGCAAAAAAGCAAAAGCCGCATTATTTCGGCGTGGTGCTGTGCTTGTATACGGGCATACGCATCGGCGAATTGCTTGCGTTGCAATGGTCGGATATCGATTTCAAAAAACGAGTGTTGACCATTTCCAAATCCTGTCACGACGATTGGAAAAACGGAAAATATTGCAAGGCGATTGACACGCCCAAAACGCAATCGTCGGTGCGAAAAATCCCGTTACCCAAACAGATCGCGGACGAATTGAAAAGTATGCGCGGCGCAAAAAACGGATACGTAATCGGCGGTGAACGCGTACATGGTATACCCGTCCGCACCTATCAAAAGGCATTTTGCAGTATTTTGAAGGGCGCGGCTGTGCCCCAAAAACGCTTCCATTCCCTGCGCCATACCTTTGCCACGCGCGCCTTGGAGTGCGGCATGGACGTCAAAACGCTGTCGGAGCTGTTGGGACATAAAAACGCCTCCGTCACCTTAAAACGGTACGCTCATTCTATGTGCAAGCACAAAAAGGAGATGATGAACAAGCTTTGCAAAAGTTTGCACCCTCTTTGAACGGCGGCAAAGTTTTGTGCTTTGCTTCGTTTTCTTCAACTTTGCGGCATAATTCGTAAAAAAATGTAAAATTTCCAAAAAAATATAGAAAAACGACTATAAAACCATTCGACAGACACGCTTTTTTTTGCTATAATAATAAAGATATAGTATTCGACATATTTCGACGGCTCGTCGGGTTTTTGCGACGTGCCCGTTTTTGTCGTTTTTCTCTGTTATCTTTAAGAACGGAGAAAAGATGGTTGTACCAACTTCGGCATACTTTGTCGTAAAAACGGAATACTAACGTTAAGTAAGCATAAAAAACGCAAAAAAGTCAAAAACGGCGTAAACGGGTGTTTGCGCTTCGGTTATATAGATAAATACGAAAGGAGAGTAACAGATATGCAACAGATTCGTAAAATTGCCATTATGACGGGCGGCGGCGACTGTCCCGGCTTGAATCCCGTAATCCGTGCGGTTGTAAAAACCGCTATTTCCAAGTATAATTTGGAAGTGGTTGGTATTCGCCACGGCTATCACGGTTTGTATCACGGCGATTTCATTTCGCTCGGTTTGAACGACGTAGAAGAAATTATCACCAAGGGCGGTACCATTTTATATAGTTCCAATAAGGACAACTTGTTCCAATACCCTGTTAAGGACGCGGAAGGCAACTTCGTCCGCGACGAAAACGGCAAGCTCACCTACGAGGACGTTTCCGACGTTGCTGTTGAGCATTTGAAGGGGGCAGGTATCGATGCATTGTTCATTTTAGGCGGCGACGGCACGCTGACTTCTGCACGTGATTTCGCGCGTAAGGGGGTCAACGTCATTGCTATTCCCAAAACCATCGACAACGATTTGGCAAACACCGATTATACGTTCGGCTTCGATACGGCAATCAGCGTTGCTACCGACGGTTTGGACAGAGTGCGCACCACGGGTATGTCCCACCACAGAGTTATGGTTGTGGAAATTATGGGCAGAGGCGCAGGTTGGATGACTTTGCACGCAGGTATCGCAGGCGCGGCGGACGTCATTTTGATTCCCGAAATCCCTTACGATATTCAAAAAGTTGCCGATAAAATCAAGGCGGACAAGGCGAACGGTAAAGAATTTTCTATCGTTGCCGTTTCCGAAGGCGCAAAATCGTTGGACGGCAAGCAAGTCGTTTCTAAAATCATCGAAGACAGTGCGGATTCCATTCGTTTGGGCGGCGTTGGCGCAGTGATTGCCGACCAGTTGGAAACGCTGACGGGTTCGGAAGCGAGAGCCACCACTTTGGGTCACATTCAACGCGGCGGCACGCCTACGGCGCACGACAGAGTGCTTTCCTCCCGTTACGGTTATGCGGCGGTGGAACTTTGCATGAAGGGCGGCTTCGGCAGAATGGTTGCTTTGCAGGGCGACGAAATCGTGGACGTGTCTTTGGAAGACGTTATCGGTCAAAAAACCAAAAACGTACCTCCCCACGGCGAACTTGTCACCATGGCAAAGGCAATGGGCGTTTGCTTCGGCGACGAGTAATGGAATACAAAACAGAATACAAAACGGGTTTTGCAAGGGTTTGCAAAGCCCGTTTTTCTTTGCAAAATAAAAGGCGGATAAGTTTTGGCGGAACTATTGACCTTTTCGGCAAAATCTGCTACAATATATACGAATAGCCGATAAGGAGAAAAACAATGAAGTTTTTACATATTTCCGACTTGCATTTGGGCAAACGCTTGCACGAAGCCGCCTTTCTGGAAGACCAAAAAGCAATTTTGTGGCAGATTATTTCCATTGCGGAAACAGAACAGGCGGACGGCGTTTTGATTGCAGGGGACATATACGATAAAAGTATGCCGAGTGCCGATGCCGTCAGCCTTTTTGATGAATTTTTAACCCGACTTGCCGCCTTGCATTTGCAGGTGTTTATCATCAGCGGCAATCACGATTCGGCGGAGCGTATCGCCTATGGCAGTAACATTATGCGTCAAAGCGGCGTGTATCTTTCCCCCGTGTACAATGGCGATGTACAGCCGATTTCCCTTTCTGACGAGTACGGCACGCTCAACGTGTACCTGTTGCCGTTTGTAAAGCCTGCGCATGTTCGCCGCTTTGCGGAGGACGAAACAATTGAATCTTACACGGACGCTTTGCGTGTTGCCGTTAACAAAATGGACGTGGACGAAGGGGCGCGCAACGTGCTTGTCACCCATCAATTCGTCACGGGCGCAACGCGGTCGGACTCCGAAGAATCGGTGGGGGGCACGGATAACGTGGACGCGTCGGTGTTTTCCGTGTTCGATTACGTAGCCTTGGGACATTTGCATGGGGCGCAAAATTGTGGGAGCGAGCGGATTCGCTATTGCGGTACGCCCTTAAAATATTCCTTTTCCGAGGCGTCGGATACCAAGTCTGTTACCGTGATTACCTTAACAAAAAAAGACGAACCGTTGCAGATAAAAACCGTGCCGATTATCCCCAAACGCGACCTTAGACGGATAAAGGGTACCTTTGACGAATTGATGGATAAAAACTATTATAGCAAGCAAAATTGCGAGGACTATTTGCAGATTACGCTGACGGACGAGGACGATATAGCAAATGCCATGAACAAGTTGCAAAAGGTGTACCCGAATGCGTTGAATTTGTGTTACGATAACGCACGCACGCGCGCCGAATCCGATGCCTTCGGTGCGGAACAAGTGGAAAATAAGTCGGCGTTGGAGTTGTTTGCGGAATTGTTCGTGCAACAAAACGGTACGGAAATGAGTGAAATACAGCGCAAATATATGCAGGAATTGATTGAAAGAATCGAGGAGGAAGAGAAATGAGACCGATAAAATTGACCCTTTCGGCGTTTGGTCCGTATGCAGGAAAAGAAATGCTTGACTTAACAAAATTCGGCGAAAACGGCTTGTATTTGATCACAGGTACGACGGGTGCGGGCAAGACCTCTATTTTTGATGCGATTATGTATGCGCTGTTTGATAAATCGAGCGGCGGCGAACGCGATCCCTCTATGCTCCGTTCTAAATATGCCGACGAAAAAACGGAAACGTTTGTCGAGCTGGAATTTATTTGCAAAGACAAGCTTTACAAAATCCGTCGCAATCCCGAATATATGCGCCCGAAACGTTCCGGCGAAGGCTCAACAAAAGAGATTGCGCGTGCAGAGTTTCATTATCCTGACGGCAGAATTGTGGATAAGAGCAAAAAGGAAGTCAACAACGCGGTCAGGGACGTGTTGGGGGTGGATGCCGATCAATTTTTGCAAGTAGCCATGATTGCGCAGGGCAAATTCCGCGAACTTTTGCTTGCCAAAACGGACGATCGAAAGAAAATTTTTCAACAGATTTTCAAAACGCAAAAGTTTGAAAAGATACAAAATTATTTGAAGTCTGCGGTGTCTACGTTGGATGACGAGAGGGAGAAAACGGAAACGCAACGTGCCGTCTACTTAAAAACTTTGACTTGCGACGAGGGGAGTGCGCATTATGCGGCTTGTCAGCAAGCCCAAAACGGCGAGCTGCTCACGGACGAAATTTTTGCTTTGTTGGACGACGTAATTGCCGAAGACGAAGTAAAGGATAACGAGTTGAAAACACGGATTGCTCAATTCAACACGTACCTGGGTGCTTGTAATGCCAAAATCGGGGCGGAAGAAAAATATCAAAAGAGCCTTCAAGCTTATGAGAATTCCGTGAAGGAGCTATCGAGTGCAGATGCCGCATATAAGACGGCGGAACAAGTTTTGAACGAACAAAAATTGTTGGACGGTGAAAGGGAGCGCCTTGCAAATGTCGTGATAAATGCGGAGCGTGATTTATCGCAATACGATACTTTGGATAATTTGCAACAAGAAATATCGGCGTTACGGCAGAGAATATATATTTTGCAAGGCGAGGAAAAAGAAAATAAGGAGCGTCTTGCCAAAGGTGAAAAAATGGTTGCGGACTATAAAATCCGTCAGTCTGCGTTGGCAGATGCGGGAGAACGGCTTGCGAAATTGCAAAGCGAGCAGAAGTCCGTGCAGGATTTGCAGACGGAATGTAACGACATCATAAAACAATTAGACGAGCTGGAAAACTTGCATAAAAAATTGTCGGATAAGCAATCGGAACTTAACAAAAATATGGCTGTCGGCGATGCGTATGCAGAAATGTATAAACGGTTAAATAATCAATTTTTGTTGGGACAGGCAGGCATTATGGCAAGCACACTTGCCGAGGGTGACCCTTGTCCCGTTTGCGGCGCAACGGTGCACCCTCATTTAGCCGAACTTTCTGATGATGTCCCCACGGAATACCAAGTGAAAGCCGCAGAAGAAAAATGGAACAAGCAAAAGAATTTGACTGAGGAAATCAGCAGGTTTTGCGCTATGTTGAAGGGCAACATAAACACCCTTGAAAGCACCGTTCAAGAAAAATTGCAAACGCATTTTTCTGTGGAAAACTTGGAAACGGCAGGGGCAGGTATGCGTTCACGGATTTTTGAGTGCCAAAAACAGTTGGTGGAACTGGATAAAAATATAAAAGCAGAAGCCGACAGAAAAAAGAAAAAAGACGAAGTGGACGAAAAACTGCCTAAGTACGAAGACCGATTAAAAAGATTGCAAGAGGAAAAAGAAAAAATTGCTTTGGATTTAGAAAAACAGCAAACCAACCTTTCCGCAAAGGACGAAACTTTGAAGGATTTGAAAAGCAAGTTGTCCTTTGCAAGCAAAAAAGAGGCGGAAGACGATTTGCAGGAGAAACGCAAATATAAACAGCGTTTGGAAAATTCGCTTAACAAAGCAAAGGCGGATTACGATGAGGCACGCAACAGGCTTTCTGCAACAAAAAGTAGCGTGGAAACGCTGCACAAGCAGTTGGAGGGGCATACTTCCATCGACTTGCAGGCGGAGCAAAATCAGTGCAAATATTATGAAAGCGAGCTGAATAAAATGCACGAAAGCGGTAAACAAATTGCCGCGCGTTTGCAACAAAATAGACAGTGCAAAACTTCGCTTTCCGTTCTTGCCAAGGAAACAAAATCGCAGGAAGAAAAGTATTTGTGGATGTCCACCCTTTCCAAAACGGCAAACGGCATGCTTACTGGCAAGGAAAGAATTTCGTTGGAGGCGTACGTACAAGCAGCGTATTTCGATCGCATTTTGCGCCGTGCCAACCTCCGTTTACAAAAAATGACGGGTGGTCAGTACGATTTGCGCCGTCGCGACGGAAGCGGCAAGGGGAGCGGTCAAGTCGGTTTGGATATCGACGTGCTTGACCATTACAACGGCACCACCCGTTCGGTGGATTCGCTGTCGGGGGGCGAGCAGTTTAAAGCCTCGCTCGCGCTTGCGCTGGGGCTTTCGGATGAAATTCAATCTTCCGCTGGCGGTGTTCGGTTGGATACCATGTTCGTGGACGAAGGGTTCGGTTCGTTGGACGGCGACTCGTTGCAGCTCGCCATTGCCGCGTTGCAAGACCTGACGGAAGGCAACCGCTTGGTGGGGATTATTTCGCACGTGGACGAGTTGAAAAGCAAAATCGATAAGCAAATCGTCGTCACCAAAGACAAGTCTAACGGCAGCCACGCGAAAATCGTTTTTTGATTTGATGTAAAAGACATTAGCCGATTTTTCTTAACAAAATTTCTATCAAAAACAGAAAAACCACCGACGTGCCGTCGGTGGTTTATTTCGTTCCGTGTCTTAAAAAGTTAGCGGTTGTTGATGAGTTTGGTTAATTCCACGGGGTCAACGATTTTGCCGTCTTTGTATACGCGCATATTGCCCGAAGCGATTTCGTCAATCAAAATAACTTCGTCGCCGTGATAGCCAAATTCAAACTTAATATCCCAAAGGTCAAGCCCGATCGACTTCAAATCATCGGCAACCACTTTGGTGATTTTCAGGGTCTGTTCCTTCATGCTGGCAAACATTTCCGTGCTCATCACGCCAAGCGCAGCCAAGCCCTCGGAGGTAACCAGTGGATCGCCCTTCGCATCATTTTTGAAGGTGCATTCTACATAGCCGCCTTGCAGGGGGGTGCCGTCTTGGATATATTCGCCATATCTGCGGACAAAGCTGCCCGTAGCAACCAAACGGCAAATGACTTCCAATCCGTGCCCGAAAACGGTCGCCGGCAAAACTTCCATCGTAGCGTTGTCGATATCGGCGGAAATATAATGCGTTTTAATGCCCGCTTTTTTCAACAGTTCAAAGTAGTAAACGGAAGACTTCAAATTCGCTTTGCCGATGCCCTCGATCGTCAAGCCGACGGAATTTTCGCCGGGGTCGAACACGCCGTCTTTGCCCGTGCAATCGTCCTTGAATTTCAAAAGGACGTTGCCGTTTTCAAGCTTGTAAACGTCTTTCGTTTTGCCTGTGTACAGCTTTTCCATAGATTAAAACCTCGCTTAAAAAAATTTTGTCTACGTTTACTATTATAACAGACTTTTTTGCATTTTACAATAGTACGAAAGTCATTTTTGAAAATTTTTTTTGTGAAATTTATATTTTTTACGGGCGTATTCTCATGCGCCTTTCCGTTTATATGCGCATAACGCCAACAGAATGCCGTTAATACGCCGATAAAAACGGGCGTTCTGTCCTGCCTATAAACCGTAAAAAAAGACAAAAAATTACGTTTGTTTACATTCTACGCCAAAATAGCTTGTCATTCTGCGCCGAATATGTTATAATCAACTTTGCGTGTGCGGAACGAAGTGCCGCTTTCGGCAACCAAATCGCTGCGCATAAGGAGATTGCATATAGTATGAAAGAAACCAAAGCAAAAAAGCCTAAGCGTCATATCGGCTGGGCGGTTGTCGGCGGCGTGGCGGTGTTGCTTGCCGCTTTTATGGTGGTTGTCAACCTCATTCCCCCAAAAAAGAATGTGCAAAACAATCCGTTCGTCGTGAAAGAGGGCGCGCTTCCCATGATTGCCGCGCACAGAGGTGGCGGAGCGAACAACCCCGAAAACACCATGCTTGCCTTCCGTGAGGCGGAAAAAATGGGCGTGGACGTGTTGGAAAGCGACTTGTATTTGACCCAAGACGGGCATTTGGTGTATAACCACGACGCATATGTGGACGAAACGTGCAACGTCAACGGCGATGTGCCCCTTTCCGAAGTAGAACATTACACGGACGAGCAACGCCACTTTATTAAGGATATGACCCTTGCCGAGTTGGAAACGTACAACTTTGGTTACTATTTCGAGGACGAGAACGGCGTGCGGATTTATAAAGACGTGACAGGGGACGAGATTGCGCAAAAGGGGCTGCAAATCGCCACGGTAGATAAGCTGTTTGCGGAGTTTTACGCCACCAACCCCGACCTCTTATTCATTGTGGAAATCAAAAACGACGGCGATGCAGGCAGACAGGCTTGCCAAATTCTTTGGGATACCTTGCAAGATTATCCGCAGTATATCGGGCGGATCGTCGTCGGCACGTTCCATGACGAAATCGAAACGGAACTCAAAACCAAATACCCCGATTTAATGCGCGGCGCGCCTACGGGTTCGGCTGCGAAGTTCATCATCACGCAGTTTTTGGGTGTCAATATTTTTGACAACGGAGATTTTGCCTGCTTGCAAATTCCCACCTCGTACGACCTCGGCATCAAACTGACGTTGGACGTAAAAACGCTGATCACGCGTGCGCATCAACGCAATATCGCCGTGCAATATTGGACGATTAACGACCCTGACGAAATGCGCACCTTGATCGAACTCGGTTGCGATTGTATCATGACGGATAACCCCAAACTCTTAAAATCCGTCTTGGAAGAATATAAATAATCTTCCGTTTGTTGCAGTGTTTTTCGTGTATATGGGCGCAAAGCGCACAGAGCGCACAGAGCGCAAAATTGCCTATCGTGCATAAAAATCGCAACCGTATAGCGGAAAATGTGTAACATAATTGCATATTTGCATACCCGAAACGCCTTCTTTTGAGGGCGTTTTTTGTGTGCCGTTTTACGGGGAATACAATTTTTTAATACGTGTTCCCCTTTACTGTCATACCGACTGAGCAACTTGCGTCGAAGGGAGCGTGTCTTACGCACCGTGCGTGGCAGGTGAACGGAGTGTATCGTACTCCGAAATCGCCCAAAAACTTGCGATTTTTTTCGACTCTACCGTGAGTAGAGATGTTTATTTCTTGCGTAGAGTGGCAAAACTATGGGTAGAAAGTAAAAATCCGCGCGAGAATCTTCCGTCCGAACGAGTAGACGAAAAAGCCGTTCGGGTAGGTTGCTTTTTTGTGCGCAAACCGAGTATACTGACAGTAGAAACACAAACGCGAGGTAACCCATTATGACAAAACAACAAATTATATGCGACTATCAAACCCTGAAACGGCAAATCAGTGAGGAATACAAAACCAAAAAACGTCTGTTGAAAGAGGAGTATGCCGCTCGCAAACGGCAATACTTTGACGAGCGGGAAAGCGCGCGCGTTGCACCCGTTCCCAAACGCACGGTTTTAGAAGAAATCGGCAATGCCGTCACTCACGGAGTTGGGGCAATTTTCGCCGTCATTGCGTACATGGTTATGCTCTTTGGTGCAAAAACGCCCATGCATGCTGTTGCGGCAACGGTGTATTTTGTAGGTATGTTCACCATGTTTTGTATGAGCTGTTTATATCATGCCTTCCGCTACGGCACCACGGTCAAGCGTGTTTTTCGCCGCTTTGATTATGCTTCCATTTACCTCCTCATCGGCGGCACATTTGCTCCCATTCTTCTGCTTTTGGGTATCGATAACGGACTTCTCTTTTTCGGCGCGCAGTGGCTGATTATTGCGGCAGGCATCACGATTGTCGCCGTATTCGGCCCCGGCAAATTACGCGGCTTGCACACCGCCTTATATCTCGCGCTGGGTTGGAGCGCGTTGCTCTTTTTGCCTCAAATGCTCGCGCAAGGCGCACTGTTTTGGTGGGTTTTAGGCGGCGGCATCATTTACAGCTTGGGGATTATTCCGTTTGCCTTAAAAAAGAAATCTTGTCATTTCATTTGGCACTTCTTCGTGCTGGCAGGCGCAATCGTGCAATGGATCGGCATCTTCGTGGCTTTTTACGTCTAATCCATTTTATTAAAAACAGAACGCCGAGCGTTTCCGCTCGGCGTTTTTCTCCGCCCAAAATTCCGTTCGTTTACAACCCTTCTTTTGCCCACTTTGCATACAAGGCATTTCGCCGTTCGCAGTCCGTTTGTAAGTCGGCAAACAACCGTTCCGCGCGGTCGGGGTTGGCACGCAAAAGGGAACGGAACCGATTTTCCCCTTCTAAAAATGCGCGCAAATTCCCTGTCGGGGCTTTGCTGTCCAAAAGGAATTGCTCGTCCGCCGTTTCCGTTTTCGGTCGATAGCGGAACAGTGACAAATAACCGCATTCCACGGCAAGTTTCTGCCGCTGCAAACTCTCTTGCATGGGATAGCCGTGCGCAATGCAGGGGGAGTAGGCAAGTAGCAGCGCAGGTCCGTCATAGGCGTCCGCCTCGCAAAACGCCGTCACCGTCTGTTGCATATCTGCACCCATGCACACTTGTGCAATGTAGGCGTGCCGATACCGCATCGCCATGCCCGCCAAATCCTTTTTTCTGCCCGACTTGCCACGCGCGGCGAACCTCGCCACCGCGCCCGTAGGGGTGGCTTTGGATGCCTGACCGCCCGTGTTAGAATACACTTCGCTGTCCAGTACCAAAATTTTCACCTTTCGCCCCGTCGCCAAAACGTGGTCCAAACCACCGAATCCGATGTCGTATGCCCAACCATCGCCGCCGATTGCCCAAACCGAACTGCCGCTTTCGCCCTTGACCTCGCACGCAAGTCGGATACCCAACCCGAACTCCGCATTGTCTTCAAATAGAGAATTCGCCCAAGCAGGGCCTTTGCCCTCTGAATTGACGGCATAGGGGCAGGAGGGGAATGAACCGCCGTAAATGGACGAACACCCCGTGGCGTTGGCAAGCAACAACCGCTCGCCGAAAAGTTGGGTCAAAAGTCGGATATACCCCGATTCTCCGCACCCCGAACATGCGTATGGAAACTCGAAGAGGGGCGGATAAAACTGACTGCCTTTCACCGTGTTACGGGCAAAGGGCAAGGGCGCATTTCGCCGCGCCGCCGATACCCGTTCCCAAGCCACGTGTTCGGCGTGCACCCGTTCCTCGCTCGTCTTTTCCATCACCAGCGCCTTGGTTTTTGCAGGGCAAGCCTCGGCGCACAAGCCGCAACCCATGCAATCGTTTGGCGAAACCTGTATGCGGAACCCTTCCTCTTTTGCGCCGTTTGCGGCAAGGTGCGCAAGCCCGTCCAAATCCTTTTTCGGCAGCAGAATGGCGCGGATTGCCGCGTGCGGACAGACGAAAGCGCAACGGTTGCATTGGATACAAAATTTGGGCAACCATTTCGGGAACGCACTCGGCGCACCGTGTTTTTCGTATTTGGACGTGCCGCAAGGTTGCCGTCCGTCCTCGGTGAACGCAGACACGGGTAGCTCGTTTCCATTCAAACCGAGTACGGGGCGCATCACTTGGTTGTAAAAAAATTCGCCGCCAAAGCAGTGGCTTTCGCCGTCGCAACCGCAAATTTTTGCGTTTTTTTGTCCGTTGTTTGTATCGGAAACGGAGTCCGTCTCCGCCCATGCCGCAGGACAATCGATTTTGCGTAAGCCTTGCAAAGCGCTGTCCACGGCGGCAAAATTTTTTCGCACCGTTTCCTCGCCCTTGGAAGCAAAAACGGCTTTTAACCGTTCTTTCAACAGCGCAATCGCCCGCTCATAGGGCATAATATCGGGTTGTAGATAGAAAAACGCCGCTTGCATAACGGTGCTCGACCGCCCCGCCAAACCTACTTTTTCCGCAATCCCCGTGCCGTCAATTACGTAAAAATTTAACCGCTTCTGTACGAGTTTTTGCCGAAATGCAGGGGGCAGGTATGCGTTGAATTCTTTTTGCGTTGTCCACGGACAGTTGACAAGCACCGTGCCTTCGTCCTTAATTCCGCTCAAAATATCGTAACGGATAAGGTAGCTTTTATCGTGGCAAGCCACAAAATCGGGGTGTTCGATTAGATAGGGCGAGGCAATGGGGGCTTTGGCGAAGCGCAGGTGTGAAATGGTCACACCACCCGACTTTCGGGAATCGTAACAGAAATACCCTTGCGCATATAACCCTGCGTTTTCGCCGATGATTTTGATAGAGTTTTTATTTGCGCCCACCGTTCCGTCTGAACCCAACCCGTAAAACACACATTCTTTCAAACCGTGTGCCTTGTTCGTCGGCAAAACGAAAGGGGGAACGGGCAAAGACCGATTTGTAACGTCGTCCGCGATGCCCACGGTGAACCCGTGCATAGGGGTAGCGGAGCGCAGTTGCAAAAACACGGCATTGCAGTCGGCAGGGGTGAAATTTTTGCCCCCTAATCCGTACCTGCCCCCGTAAACTTCCGCTTTTCGTCCGCCTTGCGCCAAGGCGGCGCATACGTCCAAATACAACGGCTCGCCTACGCTGCCGCTTTCCTTCGTCCTATCCAACACACCGATTCGCTTACAGGTTTGAGGTAAGACGGCTAAAAAATCGGGCACGGAAAAGGGGCGGTACAACCGCACCAGCACCATGCCGACCTTTTGCCCTTGCGCTGCCAAGGCTTTTGCCGTTTCCGCCGCTGTAATGCCGCCGCTGCCCATCATCACCAGCACGTATTCTCCGTCTGGCGCGCCGAAATACTCAAACAGCCGATACCGTCTACCCGTCTTTTTTGCTATTTCGTCCATCACCGATTGAAAGATTGTCGGCGCGGTTAAATATCGCCGATTCGCCGACTCTCGGTTCTGAAAAAAGACGTCCTCATTCTGCGTCGTACCACGCTGAAAAGGGGTGTCGTTTGTTAAGCTACGCGACTTAAAATCGTCAATGTCCTCTTGTTGGATAAGGGCGCGTAAATCCTCCTTTTCCAAGGTTTCCACCGTGGAAATCTCATGCGAAGTCCTAAATCCGTCAAAGCAATGTAGTACGGGGATTTTCGCTTTCAGGGTGGACAGGTGTGAGATGACGGCAAAATCTGCACATTCTTGCACGGAACAGGCAAACAAAATCGCCCAACCCGTCTGTCGCGCCGCCATAACGTCGCTGTGGTCACAAAAAATGTTAAGAGCATGTGTGGCAACGGAGCGCGCACTCACGTGCAAAACGCAAGGGAGCAATTCCCCTGCAATTTTGTAAAGGTTGGGCAGGGTCAACAGCAAACCTTGGCTGCACGTATACGCCGTCGTTAGCGCGCCGCCGACCAACGCGCCGTGCAATGCCCCTGCCATGCCGCTTTCCGATTGCATTTCCACAACTTCCGTCATGCCGCCAAACAGGTTCTTCTCGCCGCCGCAAAACAGCTTGTCGGCGAGTTCTGCCATGGGCGAAGCAGGGGTGATGGGGTAGATGACGGCAAGTTCGCTCAGCGCATACGATACTTCCGCCACCGCCGTGTTTCCGTCAATACAACGCCTTTTCATTTTTTTTGCCTCCACTTTAAAAAATCGTTATCAAACGGAGTATGCCCAAACCGCCGCAAAACCATACGCGCCGACAGGAATTTTAAGGAAAAAATCGCTAAAAATCTCTAAAAAAATCACCCGAAAACCGCTGTAAAAAACCGTCGAAAAATCGCTACAAAACAAAAAGAACGCTCGCCTTAAACAAGGTTCGCGTTCTTCTTTTTCTACACAAAGGAGGGTGTGTATTTATCGATTGTTTTTGTAAGTGGGCTGGTGCTTTTTGCGGTATTCCGTCGGCGCAATGCCCTTGTACGATTTGAAGATGTGGTTGAAGTGCGACAGCGAAAAATATCCGCACAAATTCGCAATTTTCAAGGTGGAATAGTCGGTATATTTCAACAACTTGCAAGCGTATTTCAGCTTCGCCGTCTGGAAAAAGTTAATCGCCGTCGTACCCGTGTATTTCTTAAACTCCAAAGCCAGCGTGGTGTTGGAATAATGCGCCCGTTGCGTCAGCTTATTCAAGGGGTAGATAAAGTTCTTCGGCTTTTGCAAATCGTTGATGAGTTCGGTTAGCCACGCAGGGCAATCGTCGGCAATTTTTTTGCTACTTGCCGTAGGCAACTTGTTAAAACAGAGCAACAACAACTGCTTAATCAACTGAATTTCCGATTTCGAACTCGCCGCGTTCAAAATGCGGTTGTTCAAAAAATCGATATAATCCAACTCCTCGTTGTCTAACGCAAACAAAAAGGTGGAGATATTGTCGTTCAAAAGGGTTGCCGCATTGTCCGAAAAATAGGCGCACTCGTTGATAAAATCTTCGGTGAAGCTCAAATTGATGGTGGTGGCTTGGTCGTTTTTGGCATTCTGCTTGTGATAATCGGAAGGATGAATAAACCGCAGCGCACCGCGCGTCAGCTGCTCCGTCTTTCCGTTACAGGTATGGCTAAGCGAGCCGTCCAACACAATGAACAACTCGTAATAGCAATGGTTATGCAGAAGAGTGGGCGAACCTGTCCAAATCGAAAAGTCCACGTCCCAATCTGGGTGCTGAAACCCTAAATTTTTATCTAAGGTGTATCTCATCATACCGCCATTATAATGATATTTTTAGTCATTTGTCAATAGATTATCCGTTTTTCCTTAAAAAACAGCAAACATTCCGTAAAAAAACACAAGAAATCGCACTATGGACTATGCTATAATTATCGTAGATGATAATGGTATGATCGCGGCATAGTCTTTGTCGCTCCCCGTAGGCAAACACTATATTATATAAAAAATACGGAGCGGCAGAGGGGACAAACGTCGACGAGAAATCACCAAAAAACGGCACGAAAAAACGCCGTTTATCAGGAAAAATTCGCCAAAAGCAGGAGAACGGAAAATGAAAAAGAAATCGATAGCGGCAATTTTATTAGCAACGGGTTTTGCTATTTCGGGCTTAGGGCTCGGCGCGTGCGGCGAAAAACCGCAACCGCAACCGCAACCCAACGTTCGCGAGGTGGACATCTGCCCCGAACACATGCGTGCGTATCTGCAAGCGGAAGACGCGCAGTCGCAATACGAAGTGTTAAAAACCTATCAATCGGTGTATGCCGATTATCAGGTCATCGATATGGAATACGATTATCAGGCGGATATGCTTTACCGTCTGTTCTGCGAAAACGTCACCAACGCAAGCGAAAACTTCGTTTTGGACGTCAACGGCGACGGGCATATCGAGGAAGGCTGGTTTATCCCCGGCGAAACCTATCGTTGCCGCCTTGTGGGCATGGACGAAATTTATGCCATTACCGAAACCAACTTCACCGAAGCAACCGTTTGGTCCAACAACTACCAACGCTTTGTCGTTAAAGAAGAAACCGTTCGTATCAAGCCGAACACCGTCCGCAATATCACGATGGACGAGGGCTTTAACTATCGCGATTTGGGCGGCTGGTCCACGGGCGAAAAGACGATTAAGTACGGAATGATCTATCGTGGCGGCAAAACCAACGTTTTCTCCGCTGTCGATAAACAGATTTTCACCGAGTATTTGGGGATTAAGTCCGAAATCGACCTCCGCAACGGTATGGACGACGGCGGACAAACTTCCGCCATTTTAGGCGAAGGCTGCAACTACTTAAAGACGCCCATCAACCAATATTCGTACATCGTGCCTTCGTTCGCGTTGGGTTTTCGCTCGTACGACGCGTCTACCCCTCCTCAACTCAAACGCATTTTTGAGTTTTTGGCAGACGAAAACAACTATCCTCTGTTCTTCCACTGCAACGCAGGCGCAGACAGAACGGGCACGCTCGCCTTCCTGCTTTGCGGCTACCTCGGCGTTCCGCTGGAAGATTTGACGAGGGATTTCGAGCTGACGACCTTCTCCTTCTCGGGGGCGCGCCTCCGCGGCGAACTGAAAACCCCGTTTGAGTATGGCATCATGACGGACAACTCCAACAACTTTGTCGCGTGGGGGGATATGATTGACCGAATCCAAAAGGGTTACGGAACGGAAGGACAACCGCTCAGTACGGCAATCCAAAACTACTTAATCCAAGTTTGCGGCATTTCGCAAACGACGTTGGATAAAATCGCCGACATTCTGTTACAATAACAAAACGACGGAAAAACTTTTTTTGCGAACCCCATGGGGTTGTTTGCTATTCCCATAGCAAACAAAACAACCTTAATTGCATTACGATAAGGAAAAATGATGATCATGAAACAACGCAAACCCATTCAAAAACAACGCATCGTCAGCCTCGGCATAGCGGCGGCAACGGCGTTCGCCACGCTGTCCTTGGGCGGTTGCGGTGCGCCAGAGCTCCTTTCTTACGAAAAAGCAGACTATATGACATACGGCTTTTGGGCGCCTGCCACAATCAGCGAAGAAAGCTATCAATTGTATAAAGATTGCGGCATGAACACCTTGCTTATGGTCGATCACCATGGTCCTATCGACACCGACAATCGATATTATTTAGGCTCGCGCCGCACCCTGAAAGCGTTGCAAACCTGCAAAGCAGTGGGCTTGAACGCCATTTTAGGCGACGCCACGGGTTGGTATGCAGAATATTGCGAAAGTCTGTTGGATAATGACTATGCATCCGATGCCCCGTTCACGACCTATTATTACGAGGAATATGCCGACATTATCAAAGGCGTGCACGTCTCGGACGAACCCAAAAAGACCCACATGCCTGATGTTTTCCGCGAATATTTCGTGGAGGACTTCAAAAAGGCTTATCCCGACGCATATTACTACGTCAACCTGTTCGGCGGTCCGGGGGCAACGCAATACGATACCTATCAAGAGTATTTGGACGATTATTGCAATTACGTCACCAAGTCAGGCTTACAAAAGCCTTGGCTTTCCATAGACTTCTATCCCTACCGTGCTACGGGGGAAACGGTGGTAGATTGGTTGCAGAACTACGATCAAATCGCCAAAACGGTCAAGCGTGAAAATATGGAATTTGGTTGCTATTTGCAATCGGGTACGGGCGGTGAACTTCGCTATACCATGCGCCAAGGCGAAATGTTGCAGCAAATGAATGTAGCCCTTTCCTACGGCGTGCATAACTTCGGTTACTATTGCTACGATACGCCGATCGGTCTGCCCCTCGGTTACGGTCCTACGGGCGGTCACCGCTACACGGACGAGGAAACGGGCATCGATTATATGTACAGCCAAACCATTTTGAAACACGACGATACGCCGTCCGAAATTTATTATTACGTCCAAGCCGCAAACAAATGGCTTGCGGACATTGCCGACGTATTATATTCGTACAACTGGCAAGCCAGCTTTGCGGTACATGGAGAAACGGATTACGGTGGCGCGCTCGACTTTATTTCCGATAAAGTACCCGACGGCGGAAAAATCCGCAAAGTCACGGCGACCGAAAATGCGTTGGTCGGCTGCTTTGCAGGTGACAAAGGGGAAGCGTACATGGTGACCAACTTTGTCGATCCGCAGTACGAAACGTCGCTTACCTTTACGGCAAAATTCAACAAAACGGAGTATATCGCCGTGTATGCACGCGGACAAGAACCCAGGGTGGTCAAATTGAACAAAGGTACATACACCGCCGACCTTGACGCAGGCGAAGCAACCATTCTTATCCCGCTCGCCTAAGCAATTCCGCTCCCTCCTCTGTCATACCGACCGAGCGAAGCGAGGGGAGTGTATCTAAAAAACAATTACCATTGTGCGATACATTAAAAAACGTTGGCACAGTAGTAAATCTGGGTCAAGGCTCAGCTTTGCGGCGAACGGAGCGTATCTTAAAAAAGATTGCCTACCATTCCGAAATATATATTTCCATAATATACAAACAAACTAAAAAAACAATCAGTCTTTTAAGGAGGATGATTATGAAGAAAACAGCATCACTTTTACTTGCCGGTTTCCTTGCCCTGTCTTTGGCGGGCTGTGGCGGCGGCAATGGCCCCGACGTAGGCGCAGACGTTAACGCTTCCGACTACGAAACGGCATCGACGTTTATCACCCTTGCCGATTTGCCCCCCAACCCGTTGTCCATGGACGACATTCAAACGTATGCCGAACTCGGTTTGAATACGATGATTTTGACGGAAGACTCCGTTCCTTTCATCAGAAACGGTACGCTCAGCGACGAGTATAAAAAAGCCATTCGCAACATCGGCAACGGCGGCTTGGATGTTTGGATTCGTAATATGCACAACGACGCAGACTACTTCCAAAACGACGACCCCGACAAAGTGCGTTTGAACTACGGCACGCCATATAGGTTGGAAGCTTGCAACATCACCACGGAATTTGACGAATTCCCCGAAGTTACGGGCTACTATATGTCGGATGAACCCTTCATGATCAGCGACCTTCCCATGGAATGGTACGGCGCGCAATATGCGTCCTTGGATCAATACCAAAAGCTTATCGATTGGAAAAATCAATACGCACCCGACGCATATTTCCATATGAACATGGTTCCTTCTAGCAGCTACGACCATTTCAAGTACAGAGCGGACAGCCCCAAGGCGCACCTCACGGCAAACAATACCTATCGCGATTTCATTCAATACTATGTGGACAACATCGTAGCCGAAGTAGAATCGGGTGGCAGAAGCGTTTGCTTGGACAACTACCCGTTCACTTCCAGCGCACCCAACGAAGTTGCGCAAAGCTTCTTAATCGACATCTTAACAGCTGCAGTCGTTACGCGCGATTATAACGAAACGGCTTTGGATGGCAGAGAAGCAACCTTCGGCATCTGCGTGCAGACGTTTGAAAACACGAACCCTTTGGCAAACCTTCGCTATCCTGCAAGCCCGGAAGAAATCACCTTCCAAATGTACACGGGTATGGCTTGCGGCGCAAGATTGTTTGAATACTTCTGCTATCGCACCTTCGCGGCAGGTCAAATGTACGGTATCTTGGACGAAAGCGGCAAACCCTCCGAAGAATACTATATCGTGCAAGAAGCCAACAACCGTGCGTTTGAATTCCAAAAGGTCGTTTGCGGCTTCGATTGGTACAACTTAGTGCCTTCTCCCGCTTCCAACATCACCCAAGTAGAAAACTCCGCAACCTACAACGGCATTAAAGATTTGGTAGAAGAAGATGCAGGCGTGCTCACCTCTGTGACCAGCCAATACGATGCCATCGTCGGTTGCTTCAAGCAAGGCAAAACGGACGGCTACATGATCGTCAACTATTCCGCACCCGTCAACAACAGAACCAACACCATTCGTTTGAAATTTGACGGCTGTTCCAAAGCAATCGTTTGGACGACGAGCGGAGCAAAAACAGTAAAATTGTTAAACGGCGAAGCCCGTTTGACGGTTAAGGCGGGGGATGCGGCATTCGTCGTTCCCGTCAAATAAAACAAAAGGAGGATTGTAGATGAATACAGTCGAAAACACGAACGTCGCAACCGACGCTCAAGTACACGACGCCGAAGCTGCCGCCGCAGCTGCCGCCGCAGAGGCAAAAGCCAAAAAGAAATATCTGCGTAAGCTGAACAATTCGTCGGGTTTGCCTCGGAATATGCAAAAAAGCGCGTATATCTTCGTTGCCATTTTGCTGATTCCTGCATACTACGGTATTTTCAAAGACGTCGTCACAAAATCCTTAAACATCTTGTTGGCATTTTCCGAAGGTCAGCTTTTTAAAGACCCTTGGAGCTTTGCAAACTTCGAGCTTTTCTGGAAATCCATCGGCAGCAACTCGAGCGAATTATCCATAGCTCTCGGCAACACGCTAAAGTATTATTGCGTAGGTTTGATACAGGCGTTCTGTTCTTACTTCATCGCATACGTGCTTTATAAAAAGATACCGGGATCTAAAATTTTCCGCTTCACCTTCTTCTTGCCGTACATCATTTCCAGCGTAATCACGGTTGCAATCTTCAAAAACCTGATTGCGGAAATGGGGCCCATCTGGACACTGTGGAAAAACTTAACGGGACAAGAATATAAAGCACCGCTTGCGTATCCGGAAACGGCAACCAAGACCATCATTATATACACTTTCTTAACGGGCTTTGGTACAACCTACCTCATTTATATGGGCGCTATGAACCGTGTCCCGCAGGAAGTGTTAGAATCGGCAAAATTAGACGGTTGTACGGTATGGAGAGAATTCTGGTCCATTCTCTTTCCCTTAACGTGGGGTACGTTCTCCACCTTCTTGCTGTTGTCGTCTACGGGTATCTTCACGTCGAGTGGTCCTATCTTGTATTTCACCAACGGCGCAGCAAAAACGCAAACGCTTGGATTCTGGCTCTTCAACCAAGTCCGCAACGGCTACTATAACTATCCTTCTGCGGTTGGCTTGATATTCACGGGCTTGACCATTCCCATTGTCGTATTCATTCGTTTGCTTATGAAAAAATTAAACGCGGGGGTAGATTACTAATGACTGAAACAAAAGTTATGGAAGAAGTTGGGGAAGTACCTGAAACTCCCCAAACCAAAAAACGCAGAAAGAAAAGAAAAATCGTTTCTCCGCTTGCTATCGTAATGTCCGTCATCTTCGGTATTTACACGTTGATTTTGATTTTCCCGTATATCTACGCCTTCTTGGTTTCGATCTCTACGGACTACGAATATCAAAACCAAATCTTCCCTCAACCGCATCACTTCAAAATTTCTAACTACATTGCGGCAGTGAAAGATTTGTCCTACGCAGGCACCAGCGTTCCCGCCATGTTCGTGAACAGTTTGTGGTACTCTGTCGGCACTACCGTCGTCGGTCTGTTCTTTGCAAGCTCCTGTGCGTATGCGGTTTCTAAATTCCGTTTCCCCGGCAGAATGTTCATCTACAACTTCGCGTTGGCAATGATGATTATTCCCGTCATCGGCGGTTCGTCTGCGCACTTGAAGTTCATCTCCATGATGGGCGCATATAACTCCCCGTGGTACGCAGTCGTAGCGGCGCAAACCATCAACGGTTCATTCATTATCATCGTATCTTGTTACGACTCCGTCAGCTGGAACTATGCCGAAGCTGCGTACATCGACGGCGCAGGTCACGCAACGGTATATTTCCAAATTATGTTGCCCCAAGTCATTTCGCCTTTGTGCGCCTTGGCTTGTACCGACTTCATCGCGGCTTGGTCAAATGCGGAAAACGCATTGCTTTACTTCCCCGATTTGCCTACTCTGGCTACGGGCTTGTATCTCTATTCCGACGTTGTAGAAAGACTGTATAACTATCCCGTCTACTACGCAGGTATGTTGGCTTGTATGATTCCTTCCATCGTGCTTTTCTCGATATTCCAAGACAAGTTGATGGATATCCAAATGGGTGGCGGTATCAAGGGCTAACCTCGCGAACGAGTTTCGCAACAAAAAAAACATAAAAGACAAACAAAATAAAAGTTCTAAGGAGGAACTATTTATGAATAAAAAACATTTTGGCGGTAAAGTGATGGCGTTGGCAATGGCAACGTTGCTTACGACGAGCTGCGTGTCCTTGGCAGGATGCGGTGGCAGTGGCGACGGTCCCGACATCGACTCTAACAAGTACGGTGAACGTAGCAGATCGTTTACGTTCAGCTACTATCAGGGCGGTTACGGTACCGATTGGTTGCAGGCAGTTACGGACGATTATATGTTGAACGTCAACAAAGACGTTTACATCGATTTGAAGCGTAGCACCAACAACGACACGGCAAGAACCAACATCAAAACGGGCGTTGGTACGTACGACTTGTACGAAATCGAAGTGGATATGTTCAACCACACGGACGTGTTGGAAGATATGTCCGATTTGTACAATCGCGAAGTATACGGCGAACCCGGTGTAAAGGTGCAGGACAAACTCGGCGCTCGTTGGGTAGACTACTACAAAGAAGGCGAAACGTGGTACGCAATGCCTTTCACCCAATGCACGGGTTGGAACTACGCATACAACAAAACGCTGATTGACGAAAAGCTTGGCGAGGGCAAATGGTCCTTGCCCAGAACGACGGACGAATTCTTCGCACTCGGCGACGAACTCTATAAAAACGGCGTATATCTTACGGCGTTCCCCGGCGCAGATACCGCAGGCGGCGACTACTCCCGTTACGGCATGGAACTCTGGTTTGCGCAAATGCTCGGTTTGGAAGGCTACGACAGATACATGAACGGCTACTACTTGGATGACAACGGCGAATGGCAGTTCTGCTATGACGAACCGATGCAGGTAAAAAGAAATTCAAGCGCAATCACCGAAGCGTATAAAGTTGCCGAAAAACTTTGCTCCCCTGCAGCGTCCGTAAAAGACACGCAGTATATGCACAAGTATTCCGCAAGTATGCAATTCAAAGACGTAGACGTTATGATCTACGGCGGTAAATACAGAGGTCAAAAAACCGAACCCATCGCTATGCTTTACGTCGGCGGTTGGTTGGAAACGGAAGTAGAACCCTTCATCAAAGCAGGTACCATCTCCGGCGACCAAGAAGTTCGCGCAATGAAGATGCCCGTCATCAGCGCAATCATTGAAAGAACGCCCACGATCAACGACGAAGCTACGCTTACCGCTGTTATCGACTACGTAGACGGCGTTACCACCACCAAACCCGCAGGCGTTAGCGATGCCGACGTTGAAATCATTCGCGAAGCAAGAAACATGGTTTCCGAGTTGATTTGCCGTCAGTTCGTTATCACCAAAACAGCGAAGAACAAAGAGGACATCAAAGACTTCTTGGCATACCTCGCTTCGGATAGAGCGCAAAAGCTCGCGGCGCAAGCAACGGATGGTATCGCAATTCTTCCTTACGGCTATGTTCCCACCGAAGAAGATATGGGTTACAAAATTTCCCAGTACACCAAGGACGTTACCGCAATCGCGAACGATGCAGTCATCGTCGATATCGGTAAGTTGAAGAACTACTACGCAGGCTTCTTCGGATTGAACTGGTATATCGATTCCATGGCATCCGGCGGCACTATCGCGTTGAACCTCTTCACCAAGCAAGCAGAAAGCTCGGCAACGATTGCAGAGTCCACATACAAAAAGGTAAACGCAACCTATGCCGAATACATGAAGTTGTTCCAGGTTAACTATCCTCATTTGTATCCTGAAAGAACGAACGGCTAATCGCTGTAGCAAGTGACCTATGCCGCAGGGGAGGGGCTAACACCCTCCCTTGGTGACATACCGACTGAACCTGCACAGCAGGTGAGCGGAGCGTATCTTACACACCGTGTTTAGGAAAAGGGCATATCTTACACACCCTGCCCCGTGGCATAGTCAACTTGCAAAGCAAACCACAAAACGATATTATAAGATAAGAAAAAATGAAAAAGATATTTAGCCAAAACGGCTTAATATAAAAAATTGGAGGAAAAGAAATGAAAAAACAAGACAAGAGATTGCTTATGCTCGCAATCAGCTTTGCTACCTGCCTTACGTGCGGCGTAGTGGCTACCGGTTGCGGCAAAGACAAGAACAAGAACGTGATCGTACTCGATACCGAAATTCAGGCTACGTACGAATTCACGGCAAGCACGATCGAACTTCCGACCGCGCACGTAGAAACCAAAAAAGGCGACATGGTTTCGTACGAAGTATTGTACACCCTCTATATGAACGGTGAAAAGGTAGAAGAAAGCGAATTCTCCACCTTCGACCTGAAAGTCGGCGACTACAAGTTGGTATATTCCTACGAAAATATCAAGTTGGAAAAGTCTTTCTCCGTTGTGGATACTACCGCACCTTCCATCAGTTTCGCAGGCGTTTTGGGCAGCCAATTCTTGCAGGACTTTGAAGACGGCTATGGCACCCTTCCCACCCCCGACATTACCGACCTTTCCGAAGACGAAGGTTTGGAACCCGTTTACAAACTCTACTTCCAGGGCAGCGACGGCGTAAAGAAAGAGCACGAATTTAACGAAATGACCATGTCCTATCAGGCAACGGAATTTGGTACGTTTACCTTCGTTGTTGAGGCAGTGGACGCTTACGGCAACAAATCCCAAAAGGAAATGAGCTGGAAAATTAAAGACCGTGCATGGCAACCCAGCTCCACTAAGGAAGGCTACCTTGCAGACTTCGACGAAGAAGGCTACATCAACTACATCAACAAGGGTACTGTTGACCAGTGGTACGTCGTTTCCGACATCACCGAAAGCTACGTGGAAGAACACGAAGGCGAAAAGGGTGCGGTAAAGGTAAGCATGGGCTTCAACCACGCTCCCAGCTACGGCGGTTACAACACGCTTGCTATCAACCTTCCTAAGGACAGCCAGTTCACCAGAGAGCAAGGCGAAGGCAAATACCTCGCAATCCGTCTTTTCATCGAAGACGACATCGACGGCAACCTCAGCAACAACATGATCTGGGGCGGTAACAACCTCGAAATTTCCAGCGACGGTAACACCAAGTGCTCCAAGTACGTGCAACAAGGCTTGAAGATCGGCGAATGGTTCACCATGTACATCAGTGCAACGGCTTTGGACTTCTACAATAAAGACACGGGTAAGTGCGAACAAGTCCAAATCTGCTTCTCCGACGCATCGTCTTTGAACGGCACCAACGAACACATCAACTTCTACATCGGCGGTATTTCCCTTACCGACAAACTCGACGCGGCAAGCGGCTTAAAGGTAGAAGGCAACACCGCTTCTTGGAACGCAGTTGCAGGCGCAACGGGCTACATTGTCGAAAATAACGGCAAAAAGCAAGTGGTGAAAGGCACGTCCTGCACCGTAGACGGCAGCAAGGGCTACATCACCGTAACCCCTCATGTAGACGGCATCACCAAGATCGACGGCGACTTCGCATTCGCAAGCTACGGCGTAGATGCAAACGAACACCTCGGCTTGTTCAACGACGAAGTTTATGCAAATTTCGTAGACAACGCAACGGGTCACGAATACTACGCATATTGCACGGCAGAAAAGACGTTGACAGAAGACGGCTTAAAGATTAAGATGACCCCCAACGGCGTTTTGGGCGCATACAACGGTTTCCGTTTGCACCTTGCCGAAACGTTGGACGGCACGCAATCCGAATATCTGATCGTTCGTATGCAGTTCAACAACGAAAAGTATAAGACCTTCCAAATCACCGATGCAAACGGCAACGCAATCTCCAAAGTATTGAGCTTGGAAGAAAAGTCGGGCAAATTCATCGATTGGAAGATCGACCTTTCCGGCTACGAAGGCAAAACGGACGCATTGGTATTCCGCTTCGGTCCTGCAGACAGCAGCGGTGCAGTAAACGACGGTTTGGAAGTCGTATTGCAAGACGTCAAGGTTGCAACCTACTTGGCTCAACCCGAAATCACCGATAACAGAGAAGCTAAGACCATTTCTTGGGACGCAGTTGCAGGTGCAAAGGCATACATCATCTCCATCGACGGCAAAGAACAAGAAGTAACAGGCACGTCCTTCAACTATGCAGATAGCAAACTCGGTACTTTCAAAATCAAAGCAATCGGTAAGAGCGAAAAGTTGGTCGACAGCGAATTCACCGAAGGCTACTACTTCGACGTTCGTAAAGACAACGACGCATTGACGGGCTTCAGCATCAGCGGCGGCAAGATTTCTTGGACGAACATCGCGCACAACAGCGGTTACGAAGTAAAAGTAAACGGCGAATCCACCAAACTCACCACCAACTCCTATGCAGTGGCAGACGGTGTAGACACCGTATTTGTACGCGCAATCGGTACGGATGACTATCGTGATTCCCTCTGGGTAGAACTCAAAGTCATCGACGGCGCAGTATACGAAGTAAAAGGCGAAATCGAACTTACGTCCGCAAACATTCATTGGGGTACGAAGGGTACGATTCAGCTCAAAAACGTAAATCTTCCTTTCGAAGATGGCACTGGCGCGGCTGTTTACGGCAACACCACGCTCGCAGGCGAAAGTGTAAGATTGAACACTTACTACTTCGGCGGCGACAACAAGATTATTCAATTCAACGAATTGGGCGAAACGACGGGCAAGATGTTGTCTATCCCTGCAGGTACGGTTATCTATGCAAACGGCATTGCTTATACCGTTAAGAAAGATTTCAACCTCTACGACTTCACTGCAGACCAAGCAGGCGCAACGTGGGTAGTTCCCGAAAGCGAATTCACCATTAAGAAAACACAGTGGGGCACGACGGGTATCATTCAGCTGAAAGAAGTTGAAATTGCAAACTTCAACGTATTCAGCGATGGTCAAACCCCTCTCGGCATTCTCGGTGAAATCACCGTTGGCAATCGTCAAGTATCGGGCGCAACCGCTAAATACTATGAAAAACAAATCCTTCAATTCGACGGTACGTTTGCAGAAGGCGAACTTGTTACCTTCCATAAGGGCTTGATGGTTTACAACTTTGCTACCAAGTCGGCAAGCGTTTTGAAAGAAGACTTTAAGGTAGTATTCGCAGGTGAAAAGTGGAACGTTTACCAAGGCGAAGTTGACCTCGGCTCTCTTTCTTGGGGTAACAATGCCAACTTGCAGATCGGCAACGTTGCAATCGACGTTGACCCCGACGGCTTGGAAGGTGATGTGCATACCACCAGCAACCTTACCTATTATGGAACGATTAGCGTTAACGGTACGCCTATAAGCATGGGCATGAAGTACTTCAACGAATTGCAAGTGTTGATGTTCACCAACGGCAACTTCAAGGTAAACGATATCGTCTGCTTCGAAAAGGGCATGGTTATCGCACAACCTTCTACGCAACGCGCTTGGATTTCTACCGCAAACGCATACTTCAAGTATAACGGCGGCGAAGGCAATAACGGCGGCGAAGGCAAAGCATGGGATATCTTGACCATGGAAGGCGAAGTAACCATCTCTTCCGCGGCAAGCACTTCCACGGCAACCCGTATCGACATCAACGTAAGCGGTCTTCCCAACGGCGAAATCGATGCAACGTTCATCAACGTAACCAGCGGCGGTCAAAAGATTGCTGTCACGGCAGAAATTAAAGACAACGTGCTTTCGATTTCGGGCGAATTTGGCGAAACCTTCACCTTAAAGGCAGGTTCGCTTATAAAACTCGGCGAAGCTTACTACGTAATCGGCGGCGAAGACGTATCCTTGATTTACCAAGGCGGTATCTGGGGCGAAATTGCAGGTCAATTCGCAATCACCGCTTCCGGTTATGCAACCAATACCTTGGCACAACTTCCCGGCATTTCGTTGGATTTCACCAAAGGTAATATTTCTGTAAGCGGCGTTAAAGCAACCATGAACGGCGAAGCATACACGCTTGCTGACGTTTACTATCATGCAGATGCCAGCATTTTGCAGATTCATACGAAGGAAAACCACGCTAAGGGCGACTTGCTTTGCATTAAGGCTGGTTCTATCTTCGCAAAAGATGGTAAGTTCTACGAACTTTCTGCAGATGCAAACTTCATGCTTATGGAAAAAGACGGAAGCTTGGCTTGGTCCTATGTAACGACGTTTGAAATGGGCGACATCGGTTATAACACTTCCGCATTGGCTCAAATTAAAGCAAACCTCGGTATCGACGCAGCTAAGGGCGAAATCTTCCCTGATTATACCCAAGTTAACTACGAAGCTTCCGAAGGTCTTACGCTTACGTCCTTCCACTACCATGCAAACGCTCAGTTGATTCAACCTCATTTTGACGGCGCAAAAGAAGGCAGCACTATTACCTTCTTCAAGGGCTCTGTATTCACCTATGAAGGTAAATACTACGTGCTTACAAGCGACTTCACCATGACCTTCAAGGGTTCGAATTGGACGAAGTAATCTCTATCACAACCCCGTGCTTTGCTTGCCGCAAGGCAAGCAAAGCCTAACTAAAACGGTAACGGCAGGGGAAGCCGCAAGGCTTTCCCTCGCCGCGCGCCGTTAAAAAATAGTTCTAAAATTTTCATTAAGTATGGTATATTAGTAAGAGGATTCTCATGAATAAATTTAAAGACGATTTTCAACAGTTTATTACGTTAGCCGACCTCCCTCCCGATCCGACTCGCGACGAAACCTTGCAAGAATACGCCGACCTCGGTCTTAACGTTTGTCTTTTAACGGAGGACAACGTAAAATTGCTGAAAGAGGGGGAGATTTCCTGCGATTATACAGCCGCAATCGACCGTATCGGACAACACGGTATGCAAGTTTGGATTCGCAATATGTTCAACGACGAAGATTATTTCGATTGCGCAGAAAAAAAGGAGGGTTCTAACTACGGCGACGGTTACGAAATGGACCCCCGACACATTACTACGGAATTTACCTCGCACGACAGCGTGACGGGTTTCTATATGGCGGACGAGGCATATATGCCCAACCCCGGCAGACTTACCTGCCGTTGGAAGCATGCCAAAGCCGATCAATTTGCCGCTTTCGATAAAATGGCAAAATTAGCAGAATGGCGCAATAAATACTATCCCGATGTCTTCTTCCACGTAAACCACGTGCCCAGCCAAAGCTACGACCATTTCTTCCCGCAGGGTACCACCATTTACGATTATAAAGATTTCTTGAATTCGTACATTGACGAAGTGGTCAGCCGCGTAAAGGGCAACAAAAAGAGTATCTGTTTCGATAACTATCCCTTGCTTGGCGATAACGCCATCGAAGACAGCTATTTGTACGATATCTTGACGGCGGCAAACGTCACAAAGGAATATAACGAGAGAGTGGGCGAGGCAGAGAGTGCCATTTTCGGTATGTGCTTGCAGACGTTCCATGTGCACACCATGAGCTTCGACGGTCGTCACCGCGACATCTATTCCGAAAAGGAAATCACCTTCCAAATGTTCACTGCAATGGCGGCTGGCGCAAGATTGTACGAGTATTTCTGCTATCGTTCTTACCCGACACATTACTACGGAATTTACCTCGCACGACAGCGTGACGGGTTTCTATAT
>CAYRAY010000011.1:0-30500 GCA_964422405.1 uncultured Clostridia bacterium
CCTTACGGACGTGCAGAAATGCGTCCGTACGGGAGATATCGACGACGTCGGGGACGAACGGCATTGTACCTTTTTCGAAATGTTGGGGAACTGGTCGCTCGGCGATTATTTCAAAAAGGAGATGATCCCTTGGAGCTACGGCATTTTGACGGGGAAGGACTATCTCAACATTCCCGCCGATAAGCTTGCCGTTACGGTGTTCGGCGGCGACGACACGCTTCCCCGCGACGACGAGGCTGCCGCGCTTTGGGAAAAGGCAGGTATCAAAAAGGAAAATATCTATTTCATGCCGCGCGAAAACAACTGGTGGGGACCTGCCGGTTTGACGGGGCCTTGCGGCACGGACACCGAAATGTTCGTCATTCGCAAGCCGAAGTGCTCGCCTACTTGCAATCCCGATTGCAACTGCGGCGCGTTTTTGGAAATTTGGAACGACGTGTTCATGCGCTTTAACAAGCAAGCGGACGGCAGCTATACCGAACTTTCGCAAAAGAACGTGGATACGGGTATGGGTTTGGAACGCGCGCTCTGCGTGTTGAACGGCAAATCCAGCGTATATGAAACGGACATCTTCGAGGGCGCGATTGAAAAAATCTCCGCGTTGACGGGCAAGACCTATGGCGAAAGCGAAGAGGTGACCAAGGCGTTCCGCGTGCTTTTGGATCATACGCGTACGGCAACATTTATGCTCGGCGACGAAAAGGGCATTGTGCCTTCCAACACCGACCAAGGCTATATCTTGCGCAGAATTATCCGCCGCGCGGTGCGCTACGGCAGAAAAATCGATTTGCCCGAAGGCAGCCTTGCGAAAATTTCGGAAGCGTTTATCGAATATTATCAAGACGTATACCCCGAACTCCGCGTCAATCACGAAAAGATTGCGGACGAGCTGAACAAGGAAGAGGCGAAGTTCAACAAGACCCTGCAACAGGGCTTGAAAGAATTTGAAAAGTGCGTCAACGGTATCGAACGCAAAAATGCATTCATGGCACAAAAAGACCCTGCTTTCGTGCCTGAAAGGGTCATCGGCGGCAAGCAAGCATTCCATTTGTACGATACCTACGGCTTCCCCGTCGAAATCACCGACGAAATGGCAAAGGAACGCGGACTTTCCGTGGATATGGACGGCTACAAGGCGGCGTTTGAAGAACACCAAAACAAGAGTAAGGCAGGCAGCGAACAGAAATTTGCTTGCGGTCTTGCCGACCATAAAGAAGCAACGACGGCGTTGCACACCGCGACCCACTTGTTGCACGCGGCGCTGAAAAAGGTTTGCTCGCCCGACGTCAACCAGAAGGGCTCTAACATCACCGAGGAACGTTTGCGCTTCGACTTCAATCTGCCCCAGCCCATGACGGCGGAACAGATTAAAGCGGTAGAAGATATGGTGAACGACGTCATCGCACAGGATATTCCCGTGGTGATGAAGGAATTGACCTTGGAAGAAGCGAAGGCAGAAGGCTTCACGGGCTTGTTTGAAAGCAAGTACGGCGAAGTGGTAAAAACGTACACCATAGGCGATTTCTCCAAAGAAATTTGCGGCGGACCGCACGTAGAATCGACGGGCAAGCTGGGCAAATTCAAAATCCAAAAGGAACAAAGCTGTGGTTCGGGGCTCCGCCGTATCAAGGCAGTTTTGCTGTAAAGGATAGGGCAGGTACGCGATGAACGAAGTTGCGAATGCAGAAATTATTAAGGAGTTGACCGCACCGATTCTCCAAAAAGGCTTCTCTTTCGAGTATTTTTACGAAAAAGGGGGCGACAGCAGTTGTGTGTATATTTGCCGATTTAGAAAAGGCAAAGATTTTTGGGACTGGCGCGAGGTTTCGGGCGGCGACGAAATCAACATCGTCGTCTATGTAAACGGCGGTTACGATTTTCCGTCCTTACATACCCGATACAAAAAGGAATACCGCGCGTTTAAGGCAAAATACTTTTTCAAAAAAGCGAGCCTTGCCGAACGCCGCGTCTTTACCGCGTCTTTGCTGTGCAAAGAACTTTCCAACCCCGACTTTTTCGGCATCGCTTGGTAACCGCATAAAAACGCTTTATAAACAAGAAACACCCTTGCTTTCCGTAAGGGTGTTTTTCTCTGCCTTCGTATAGTAAAACGACGGCACCATGTACGCGTTGAATATTCAACTTAATAAAAATGAACAGGGCAGGTATCCGATGAACGCAAAAACATTCATTGCACACCTGCCCTTATTATATTGAAAAATGGATACGCGTCGCATTTCGGCACTGCGGCTCAGTCAGCTACTACTTGTACGCTCCTTCTCCGCGTCTTGAACTGCTCGTATCTCCGCTTTGCGGCGAACCATGCCTACGTCACGTTATATCGCCGTTTTTTCTTTTTGTGTGTTATAGCGACCTGTTTTTTTTTCTTTCGTGTCCTACCGAACCGTATTGTACCGCCGTTATAATTTCCCCCGTGTCCTACCGAATGAGGGCGGTTACACCGCCCGAACGGAGTGTATCTTACCTCCCCATACCACTGCACGGCTTCTTATACCTCACACAACCGCAAAAAACTTTCAAAAAAGTGTGAAAAAAGTGGCAGAGAGCTATTGACAACCCAAAAATATGTGCTATAATACCCCTCCTTAACGTTCGGGGTGGTTTGCCGTTGCCAAAATTTCCTTGGGAATCATCGCATATTTCTTTTTGAACGTGCGGTAAAAATAGGTGTAATTATGAAAACCGCACAACTCCGAAATTTCCTTTAACGAAAGCTTGGTTTCGTTCAGCATTTTTAAGGCGGCGTTCAGTTGTGCATTCAAGCGGAACTCGGTAGGCGTCATGCCCGTCGTCTTTTTGAACACTTTGCGGATATAGGCATCGCTATAATAATATTTTTTCAACAAATCGGGCACGGGAATGGCAAAGTTGGCAGGGTTTTCAATCTCCTTAATCAACTGATCAAGCCATTCGGGGATATACGTTTCCTTTTGCATTTGCGAAAAGCAGATATAATGAATCAGCTTAAAACACAACAGTTTGACAAACTGCGTGGCGGCTTTGGGTTGCGAATATCGCAACAGCTCAATCTGCCGTATCGTCGCGTCTAATTCCGCTTGTTCTTCGGCGGAAAGCACGCGCGAAAAGGGCTTTGGCGCATGGAGAAACGAGGGGTACACGGTCGGGGATATAAAGTCGCAAGCCGACTTAAACACCTCTTGCGAAAACAGCAAATCTTTGTGCGTGCAAGGGAAGTTTTCTTGGTCGATAAACTGATGCTCGTCATTCGGGCGCATAATCACGATTTCGTACTGCCGCAGGTGCTGAATTTCGTTGTTGATAATCTGTTTTCCGTTGCCTTTCAAAACATAAAACACTTCGATGTGCGTATGGTTGTGCAGAGGACAGGACTCATTTTCAATCAAATGCATCGAAAAAAAAGGCGCGTTTTGTAAAACAGGGTTGAAGTTAAAAGTAATCGCTTTCATGGCATTTTCCTCGCTTTTCCCCTTTATTATACGCATTCTAATCCGAAAAATCAAGACAAAAAGGGTATTTTTACCTTTTTTTCTAAAAAAATAGGGCAAAACCGCCTAAACACGGACTTTTATGAAAAAATAGCGGAAAAGGTTCGTGTAGTGCATTTTCATGCGCGTGTCGTTAATTGACAACCCGCCGATTGCGTGATAGAATAAAGCCGTAGAATAGAAATAATGTCGGGTAAAAGGGAAATGTAGCCCCTTCGTCGGCGGAAAACCGTGCGGTTTTTCGCGGTTTTTGCCGATTTTACGCGACAAAAGCGGATTTTATAGGAGAATGGAATGCTTTTTCATAACCAGGACAATTTGAAAGAACGAAGAAGCGTAGTATACCCCGTTCGCGTGGTGAAATGCGGCGGCAACGTGACGGGCGCAGAGAATATGTTGACGGAAAAGGAGCTGGTTGTTACCTTTAACGAAACGCGTCTGACGCAACTGACCACCACGGAGCAGGAAAACGCCTATATTTTGCTCGATTTTGGCAAGGAATTGCACGGCGGTATTCGTTTGGTCGTGCCGAAGTGCACCCGAGTTTCCCCTCGTTTCCGCTTAACCTTTGGCGAATCGGTAACGGAAGCGATGTCCAAAACGGAAAGTTCCACGGCGACGAACGATCACTCGCCCCGTGATTTTGAAGTGATCGTCCCCAACCTTTCGGTGACCGATTTCGGGCAGACGGGTTTCCGTTTTGTCAAGATAGAGCTTTTGGATTGCTGCACCGTCGGGTTCAAAAACGCAGTGGCGATTACCAAAATGCCCGACATCGACAAAAAAGGCTATATCAAAACGAGCGACGAAACGCTGAACAAAATTTTGGACACTGCCGTTTACACCTGCGAACTGAACGCTCAAGACGGCGTGATTTGGGACGGCATCAAGCGTGACCGCTTGGTGTGGGCAGGGGATTTGAACAGCGAAATTTTGACCCTTTCCTATATGTACGGCAACATTGTCCACGTAAAAAATTCCTTGCGGATTTTGCGGCAAACGACCCCGAACAGCGTGTGGATGAACAACATTCCTTCCTACTCGGCTTGGTGGGTGTTGAATTTGGCGGATTATTACCGTATCAGCGCGGACGGCGAGTTCTATGCGCAAAACGTCGATTACGTCAACTATGTTTTGCAGGAATTTGACCGTTGCGTAGGCGAAACGGACGTCGATTTCAGCAAGACTGGCAAAAAAGTGGACAGACAGTTCTTTTTGGATTGGCAAAGCTGTGACCACGGCGACGAAAAGCAAGGCGTGCTTTCGCTGATTTGGTACACCTGCCAAAAGGTGCTGCACTTCCCGTACGACGGGGTGGATTTGGAATGCGTAAAGCGTTTGCAACGGAAATTGACCCCCTACGTCTTTCAAGACGCAGCTTTGAAACAAGTGCTTTCCGTGCAGGCGGCTTGCGGCAAAAAAGAGGGCGTAAAACAGGCGTTGGAAGCAGAGGGGACAAGAGGGTTTTCCACCTTTATGTCCTACTTCTTGTTCAAGGCTTTGGCACTTTGCGACAGCGAAAAGACGATACCGCTTGCCAAAGAATATTACGGCGGCATGCTGGATCGCGGCGCAACGACCTTTTGGGAGGACTTCGACATCGACTGGTTGGAAGGCAGTGGTAGGATCGACGAAGAAACGCCGAGCGGCAAAAAGGATTTGCACGCCGACTACGGCAAGTTCTGTTACAAAGGCTTGCGGCACAGCTTGTGCCACGGCTGGTCGAGCGGCATCGTGCCCGTGGCTGTGGAAGAAATTTTGGGCGTCAAAATTTTGGAATGCGGCTATAAAAAAATCAAAATAGAGCCGCGGTTATTCGGTTTGGAATACGTGGAAGGGTGTATCCCCACCCCGTACGGCGATTTGAAAATTTATGCCACGGCAACGGAATTGAAAACGGAAATCCCCGCAGGGATTACGTTGGTTACCGACTGAGAAGAAACGCGCCGAGGTCGGCGCAGACGACGGTGAACCGTGCCGAGGTCGGCGCGGACAACGGAAAAACAAAACATAGTATAAATGCGTAATTCCCGACGACGGGAATGAAGGAGGAGCATAGATGAATAAAAAAATTATTGCATTGGGAATGGCTTTCGTATCGTTGGCGAGCGTGGGTTCGCTTGGCGCTTGCGGCGGCAACGGAGGCGTAAACGAAAACATGACGCAGCTGTATATCGGCAACTACAACGGCGGCGTCGGGCAGGTGTGGTTGGAAAATGCCGCAGCCGCTTTTGCCGACAAATACAAGGAGTATTCTTTTGAAGAGGGCAAGCAGGGCGTGCAGTTCTTCTTTGACCACGACAAGGATTTGGAAACGGAAACAAACATTCTCGGTTCTAAAAACTTGAACGAGCTGTATTTTAACCAAGGCGTCAACTATACCGAGTGGGCGGACAAGGGCTTGCTTTTGGATATCACCGAATGGGTGAACGAGGATTTGACGGAATTTGGTGAAAGCGAAAGCATTATGGACAAGGTTAACAAGCCTTTTGACACCTTTTTGAACAGAAACGGCAAGGTGTACGGCGTGCCTTTCTGGGAAGCGTATTACGGCATTCAATATAATGTCACCATGTTTGAAAAAAACGGGTATTATTTTGACGAAAACAACGTTTTGGGCGCAGGCAAAAACGATGCGAAGTCCGTCGGTTTGGACGGCGTAGCAGGCACTGCCGACGACGGTTTGCCCACGACGTATGCCGAATTTTTTGAACTTTGCGATTACATTGCCGAAGGCGGTAAAGACCCCATCATTTGGTCGGGTAAGGCAAAGGACTACTTTGCGTGGTTGCTTTCCTCGTTGATGGCGGATTATGAAGGCACGGACAACTTCATGGTCAACTATACCTTGAACGGTACGGTGGACATCATCGAATCCTTTGACGGCGATACGCCCGTCATCACCAAAGCGAACATCAACGATGTGGACAACAACGGTGCGTTGCTTGCAAAACAGCCCGGTTTGTATTACGCATTGACGTTTGCCGAACAGCTTTTGCGCAACGAGGACCGTTTCGCGGACGAAGGTCTGTATCCCACGTCGACGAACTTGGACGTACAAATTTCCTTTGTGCAAGGCGAAGTGCCCATGATTATCGAAGGTACGTGGTGGGAAAACGAAGCAACGAGCGCGTTGGAAAGAGAATTCGGTTCGGAAGGCAAAATGTCGGAAGATTGCAAATTCGGCGTTATGGCTTTGCCTAAGGCAACCGAAGCGGAAGTGCAAAGATGCCGCAGCGAAGAACTCGGCGGCGAGGGCAAAGGCACGACCTTGGTTTCCCCGCTTTCCAGCTATATCTACGTAAAATCGAACGTGTCGAAGAGCAAGTACGATTTGATTAAGAAGTTTATTCAATTCTGTCACACCGACGCGAGAATGAAGGCGTTTACCGAAACGACGGGTATGTACAAACCCTACGAATACGAAACGGACGAAAACTCGCACATTTCCTACTACGACAAGCAATTAAAGGCGTTGGTAGAAAACGAGAACACGTCGGTCATCGTACCCGTAAGTACCCACCCTTATTATTTGAAAGACTACACCAACTTCTATCTGTTGCCGCACTTGTTTATGACGTCGGTGAAGATCGAAGGCAAAACGTGGGTCGATTGGAATACGTTGGAAGTATTCGGGCAATCGAACAACCGTTTGACGGCGAAAGATTACTTTGAGGGTGTGTATAAGAGCAGAACTTCCAGATTCAGTGCCTATTAAGGTTTGCGCAAACCATCTACGAAAAAGAGGAAAATAATATGTCTGCAAAAACAACGCAACAAGGCATGAAAAGCAAAAGACGGGCGAACCTGCTGTTTTATATCAGCATGGTTGCGCTGCCCCTTTTGCAATTTGTCATCTTTTGGCTTGTCGTCAAAGGGAACTCCATCGTTCTGTCCTTTAAGCATTATACGGACAACATACACTACACGTTGGATTTCAGCAACTATATCCGCGTGTTCCACGATTTGACGAAGGACGCGGCGATTATCGACGCATTGAAGAACTCCTTTGACTTCTACTTTTTAACGTCGATTATCACCATTCCCGTATCGCTGCTCATCTCGTTTTATATCTATAAAAAGTTTATCGGGTACAGCGTGTTCAAGGTCGTTTTGTTCTTCCCGTCCCTCATTTCCAGCGTGGTGACGGTAACGGCGTTTTTGTACTTGGCGGATTGGGGCTATCCTGCGTTCATGGAAACGTTGTTCGGCGAAAAGGTAAGGGGGTTGATCTCCAACGCCTCCACTCGAAGAACGACCATTTTGGTGTATAACATCTTCTTTGGTTTGGCGGGGAACTTTTTGTATTATAGCGGCGCGATGTCGACGATTGACGATTCCATTGTGGAAGCGGCAAAGTTGGACGGCGCAGGGTACGTGGTGGAATTTTTCAAAATCACCCTGCCGATGATTTTCCCTACCTTTTCCACGCTGTTCATCACCAGCATTGCCAACATCTTAATCAACGATTACGGTCTGTACGTCATGTTCGGTACGATGGGCTATAAAAACGTGCAGACGATGGGCTTCTATTTGTACGATAAAGTAAGGGCGAGCGTTTCGTCCAACGTGGAGTTGGCGTATTGCGCCGCATTCGGTATGGTGCTTACCGTCGTAGCTATGGTCATCACCTTTACCGTGCGCAAAGTGGTCAACCGCTTTGATCCTTTCCGTGAGGAGGTCGTAGAAAGAAGATGAGAACGAGTTATAAAATCAAAGACAGAAAAGCTTCGTACGCGTTCCGCGTCGTCGTGTTTGCTTTTTTGATTATCTATGCGGTTGCATTGATGTTCCCGTACGTTTGGGCGTTTGTTTCGTCCTTAAAAGATTACGACGGGTTTAAGGAATATACCATCAGCTTTATCCACGGGTTCCGCAGTGGAAACCTGTTTGAGTGTTACAAAATCGCCATTGAAAAGTTTGGCAAAAAGATTACCATGACCACGGGCGGACAACGCTTTGTCGGGTTTTGGGAAATGTCTTGGAACTCCTTTTTGTATGCAGGCGGCGGCGGATTTTGCATGACGTTTACCTCTTGCGTGATGGCGTATTGCTGCGCAAGATACAAGTATAAATTCAGCGAATTTTTGTACGTGCTTGTGTATTTTTGCATGATCGTACCCGTGATCGGGTCGAATGCTTCGGAATATCAAGTTGCCGACGCACTCGGTTTGACCGAAAGCATCGTGGGGCAATGGATTATGAAATGCTCCTTCTTGGGCTTGAACTTTTTGCTGTTCCACGCTTCCTTTTCGTCGATGTCTACCGACTTCGAGCAGGCTGCGGACGTGGACGGTGCGAACAACTACGTCAAGTTCTTCTATATTTCCTTGCCGTTGGTGCGCAACCTGTTCGGTACGATTTTCCTGATTGCCTTTATCGGTTTGTGGTCGGATTATACCACGCCGCTTCTGTATTTGAGCAACAGCTATCCCACGTTGGCGGTCGGTCTGTACTGGTTTGCGGATTTGAGTGACCCCGAAGTGAGCACCATACCCGTGCAAATGGCGACGTGTATGTTGAGCTGTATTCCTTCGTTGGTGCTGTTCTTGTTCTTTAAGGACAAGCTGATGAGTAATTTGTCGTTAGGGGGTGTAAAAGGCTAATGAAAAACAGTGTAACGAAAAAAAGCGTATCGCTGCTGGTTTTGGTGGCGGCATTCCTGTGCGCGGCGGTGTTCGCTGCATACCTGCCCTTCCATGCGGCGGCGGAGGCGACGTATTCGGCTGTGCAGTACGAAAGCAGCTATGCGTTTGGCGATACGCTGTCGATTGCGGACCAAACGGTGACGGCAGACGGGCAGACCGTGACGATGGACAAAACGGTGGTTTATCCTTCGCAAAAAGCCGTTTCCGCCGATAAAATCGTGTTGAGCGAATACGGCGAATACACGGTGAAATACAGCAAGACCGTCAACGGTCACTATTACGCCAACACGTATACCTTTAAAATCGAACGCACGGCATACGCCGTACTCGGCGGCTCGGCAGAGTATACGAATGTGGGCGAATATCCCTATATCCAAGACAAGAGCTCGGAAGGGTTAAAGGTGACGTTGGATAAAAAGGGTACGTTTACGTACAACAACTATATCAACTTGGACGAGTTGGACGAAAACAATTTGCTGTTTTCGTTATACGTCCTGCCGCAAGTGAAAGGCGCACGCGATTTCGGCGTGTTGAACATTCGCATTATCGACGCGTTCGATCCCGACAACTATATTTGGTTGCGCGCCAAAGCCTATAAAGAACTCGACCCCACCAACGGCGAAGGATTTTCGTCCTATCTGTTGGCTTCCGTGCCTTCCGCAGGGCAAAAGCTGACCTCGAAAAACGGGGATAAGCTGATGGTGGAAGATTGGGGCAGATACACCTGTTTCTCCTTCTCGGCAGAGCCGTACAGCGCAGTGGGTACGGTGGAAAACGACGGGTTGGAAGTGCGTTACGACCAAGCGACCAAGCAGTTGATCGTGCCGCACGATTTGGGTTGGGACGCCATGTCCAACGTCATTGCCGATTTTGACGATCCCGTGTACTTCGGCGACAATATCTGGAAGGGATTTTCGTCGAATAAAGTCATCTTCTCCGTCAGCATCGACGGGTTGATTGCGGACAATGGTACGTTCGTCATCAACAAGGTGGCAAACCAGAATTTGAAAGACTACGTATTCAGCGATTTAGAGCCCGAAGTCAAGGCGGATTTCGGGGCATATACCGAAGCGACTTTGCCGCACGCGGAAGTCGGGAAGCCGTACGCTTTGTACGAATTGTTTGCCGAGGACGACGTGGACGGGAAAATTGCCATGGACGCCTACGTTTCCTATGAAAAGGACGGCAAAATTTTGGACGTCAGCGTGACGGACGGCGCGTTTGTGCCGTTTGCCGCAGGGGAATATACCATTCACTACGTTGCCAAAACGACGACGGGGCAGGTGAAGGAAAAAACCGTTTCCATTATCGCGGAAGAGGCACAAGCTTTGGAAGTTTTGGTGGAAGAAGTTGCGGACGAATACAAAATCGGGCACGCATACAAGCCGTTTGGCTATTCCGTGGTCAATGCCTACGGGCGGACGGAATGTGAAATTGCCGTCATAGACGGCAACGGCGAGCGCACGGCTTGGACGGAGGACTTTGTGTTCACCGCTTCGGGAACGCACACGGTGGAATATACCTTTACCGACCGTGCGGGCAGAAGCACGGTAAAGAGCTATACCATAGCCGTCGGTGCGTCCGACGCACCCGTTTGGAGCGAAACGCCCGTCATTCCCAAATATATGCTGGGCAGTTACGTTTGCGAAATGGACGGAAAGAGCGAGCAATACGGCTATCCGATTCAGCCGATAACCGCCAAATTTTACAACGCGGACGGCAGTGTGCAGACCAAGCTTGCCGACGTGTATTTTGACGGCGTAAAGGCGGAAAATGGGCTTGTAAAACCCGTTGCGGAAGTCGGTGCGGCGCCGCAAGTGAAAGAAATCAGTTTCAAAGTAGAATTTAACGGCGTTGTGTACGAATCGGAGAAATATCCGACGACAGTGGTCAGCGCGGTAAAGGACAATAACGGCAAAACGCAGTTGGATATGCGGCAATATTTTGTAGGGGAAGGGTTGGTGAATACCACGGACTACTCTGCGACGACCAAAAAGTTTTTGGAATACACCGCAACCGACAAGGTGAACTATGTAGAGTTCATCAACCCCGTTGCGCTGAACAAGGCATCGCTTGCGTTCAACCTCAATCCGTTGAAGGTGGATTTTGAAAAAATCCGCGTGACCTTTATGGATAGCGAACAAACGCACAAATACGTGTTTGCCGACTGTTATTACAACGCGGAAAAGGGCGTTTCGTACATGACGGTCAACGGCAATCCGTTGGAGGCGGTGTTGAGCGGCAGTATGATTGCCGACAACCAAAACAATATTGAAATTCGTTACGATTACACGTCGGGGAAGATGCAAGGGCATCCCTTGGTGTTGACCGAATATGCAGGCGGCGAGCTGTTTGACGGCTTCCCGTCGGGCAAGGTGTATATCAAAATAGAAATCCTTGGTGCGAAACCGAATGCCGCGGCAATCCGTATTATGAAAATCGACAACCAGATTTTCAGCACGGAAACGGTGCGTGACAGGGTTGCACCCACCATTATGTTTGAAGAAACGCTGAACAACAGCTACGTCGGCGGCGAAACCGTCACCATTTCCAAGGCGACCGTTTCCGATGTGTTGAGCCCGTACGGCGCGGCGACCTTTTCGGTGAGAATGCGTGAAAGCGGCGAATACGTTACGGACGTAAACGGCAAGGTGCTGAAAGACCTTTCCATTGAACAGGCGTATATGTTGCAACCTGCAATCGGCACGTACGAAGTGGTGATTAAGGTGACGGACGGCAACGTTTCGGACAGCTATAAGCAAGTGTTCTACGTGGTGGACTGCGTTGCGCCTACGCTGACGATGAACGGCACGGTGCAAGGCGAAGTGAAAGCCGGCACGACGTATAAATTGCCCGATTTTGACGTGACAGACAACTACTCCTCGGCGGAGAATTGCAAAAAGTGGGTGGTTGTATATTACGACAACGGTAAAGTGGAAAAAATCGACGGCGAATACGTATTTTGGACGACGGGCGAATATACGATAGGCTTTTTTGGCGCAGACGAAAACGGCAATATCGCCAGCCTGTATTATACCGTAAACGTGAAAAAATAATGGAGGAAAATCATGAATAAACTGTTAAAAACCGCGTCGCTTGTACTCACCGCGATTTTAATGGCTTGCACGGTGGGTTGCGCTCCGTTCGGCGGCGATACGTCGAGCGGCGGCAGCGTTGTGGATAGTTCTAAATACGACAAGCCCTCGTATGACGAAGGCGAAACCATGCTTGCCGAAAACGGGAAAAGCGAATACAAAATCGTCAAGCCGCAATCTTCGGAAGAATACGAAAATTGGGCGGCGAGCGAGTTGAGCGAACTGTTTGAACAGGCGACGGGCGCGGAGTTGACGGTGATTGCGGACAACGATAAATCGCTTGGCAACATCATCAACACCAAAAATAAATTTATCTATTTGGGACAGACCAAAATCACCAAAAACCTGAACTCGAAAAACGATTTGATCCCCACCTACGATGCCGTAGGGGAAAGTGGATTCAAAATTAAAACCGTGGACAACAGCTTGTTTATCTGCGGCGCAAGCGCGACGGGCACGGCGAACGGCGTGTACGAATTGCTCGATTTGCTGTTCGATTACGATTGCTATGCCGTGGACGAAATTTACGTGCGGCAGGAATCGACGGTGCAACTGCCCGAACTCGATTACGTGTATCGTCCTACGTTTGACTATCGCGAGTCGAGCTATCGCGAAGTGAAGTTCAACAGCGAACTGAAAAAGCGTATGCGCTTTGACAAGCAAGGTGAAACGTTTGTGTTCGGCAGCAACTGCCACAACTCGTTTGAGGTCATCTGTTACGACGAATCGGCAAAGGCGATGACCTTACGCGAATACAACTCGTTGGTGTCGAAGCACTCCGATTGGTTTGCTTCCAGCGAGTGGGAAAAATTGCACCCTCCTTTCAACGGGGAACGGGTTCGTTCGCAACTTTGCTATTCGAACGAGGACATGATTACCGAATATATCCGCAAGCTGAAAATCATCTTGAAGGATACCACCGCGCCGATTATGCAAATCGGTATGGAGGACAACGATTTGTGGTGCACTTGCGCAAAATGCACCGCGTCCAAGGTGTATTACGGTTCGGATTCGGCAGTGATGATTAAGTTTATGAACAGGGTTGCCACCGAAATTAACGCATGGCGCGAAAGCGAGGGCAAGACCCCGATGGATTTCTGCTTCTTTGCGTATTATAAAACGGAATTGCCGCCCAGCAGAAACTTGAACGAGTTGAAGATGAACGAACACGTGGGCGTGTACTTTGCGCCGATCCGTGCGAAGTTTGCGTTCAGCTATCACGAAGACATCAACCAAGAATACGCCGACAACTACAAGGCGTGGGCGGAACTCACCGACAAGTTCTATATCTTTTCGTATGCGACGTACACGGGGCAAACGTTGATTTTCCACGATACCTTCCGTGTGTTGAAAGAAAATCAGGAATTCTATAAACAATACGGCGCGATTTATATGTACGAAATGACGGAGCACTGGCAAGAACGCGCCACCGCGTGGAGCCGTTGCAAGGCGTATGTCATCAGTAAGTTGGAATGGAATTTGCAGTTGGATACGCAGGATTTGATTGAGGAATTCTTTACCCATTACTTTAAGGACGCTTCGGACATTATGTTGGAAATTTTCACCGAAGAACGGGCGCACATGGCGAACATTTATCAGCCCGACGGCACGCCCAACGGGTTCATCGGCGAGAATTTGTTGTTTACCGAGTATTGGAGCTATGCGCAGTTGGACGGTTGGCTGAAAAAGATCGATCAGGCATATCAATCGATTGCGTATTTGAAGAACATCAACAAGGATTTGTACGATAAGCTGTATTATCGTATCAACTTGGAGAGTATTCAGTTCCGTTATTTGATGATTTCGTTGTACGGTGACACCCTTTGCAATAACGTAACGCAAATGAAGCAACAATTCAAAAAGGATTTTGAGGCGTTGGGCATGAGCGCGTATTGCGAAAGCCAGGATATTTCCACCCTGTGGAGCAGCTGGAATATTTCCTGAGGAAGCGAGGGAAGGCTATGATGTATTTTTTGAGAAAAACACGGAAAACACTCCTGCATGCGGCGGCGGTTTTGGTTTGCTTGGCGGTTGCTTTATCGCTTTGCGTGTTTGCAAGCGGTTGCGGCGAGGACGGCGGACCCGTCACCCCTGCAGAACCTGCTTATAAAAACGATTTGCAAATCAACGCCGACGGCATGACGGAACAGGACGGCTGCTATACGCTGTATTTGTCCGTAGGGGATGAATATACCCTTTCGGCAACGTCGACATACCCCCTTTCGTATTCTTCTACCGCGCCCGACGTGGTTTCGGTGAATGCAGAGGGGAAAATCACGGCGAAAGACCCCGGCAATGCCGTTGTGTATATCAGCGCAGGCACGCAGGTGAAATCGGTTGTGGTGGAAGTGAAAAACGTAACGGTGCCTTTGGTTTCCGTCGTCAAAGACGAAATTACCCTTTCGCTGTCGGTGGAAAACGCAAACGTATACCGCTTGAATCCGTCGGTGACTTATGACGGGGAAAGCGTGGAATGCGCTTTGACGTATGCGACCTCGGCAGAGGCTGTGGCAACGGTGGACGCAAACGGCGTGATCACTGCCGTGGCGGCAGGGGAGTGCCAAATCATCATTACGGCAAGCTATAACGGCGTAACGGCAACGTGCGCGGTTGGGGTTACGGTGACCCGATAACAAGATATTTTTTGCCAAAGAAGGCAATGAATAATAAAAATTTTTTTTGGAGGAAAAGTGTATGAACAAATTCAAAAAAGGCATACTGATTTCAGCATTTACGGCTGTGACGTCTTTGTGCTTAGGCGTGGTTTGCGCAGACGTGGCGCAACCGCAAGTTTCCAACGCGGAAGGCGGCGAATATCTTTCGATGGACGGAAAGCTTACGTATAATTGGGAAACTTCTAACGAGACGCAATATATTATTTACTTGCAATCGTCGGTGACACTTCCCTTGGCAGATTGGAGTGCGTATGAACCTGCGCTTGAGTTCGTTACCGAAAGCGGCGCGACGATTTCTGCAAGTGCGTGCCACACCGATAATGCGACCCTTTTGGCACTTTATTTTGCTAAGGATACGTTCACTTCGTTGAATCCTACCCAACTTTCCGTTGCGGCAGGCACGAAATTGAATTTTAGGTCAGACTATGTAGGTGACTATATAGGTATTGAATTTACCAGCTCGTTTACGTTGACGAAAAACGAGAGTTGGTGGGACGTGAATGCCGTAACCGAAAACTATATTTCGGTCAACGAGCATTTGTCCGTGTACGGCATTGCTACCAAGGAAACGCAGTACATTTTGTACTTCGATTCGGACGTGGATTTGCCGCAGAGTGCGTGGGGTATGTATTCGACGGATGTAATCAGCTTCCCGACAGATAAGGAAAGCGCAGTTTCTACCATCGGTATCGGCGGTGGCGGTTCTACGAAACGTTTGGCTGTCTATTTCGATTTGCAAGCGTTCAACGGTGTGGACCCGACGAAAATCACCATCCCTGCAGGCACGAAAATTAAAGCTAACCCCCAAAATTATACGGCGGGCATTTTTGACGGCATTGCGTTTACCGAAGATTTCACCGTGTATAAAACGGCGGACGGTTGGTCGCTTACCAACCCCGAAACACCTGTAGATCCCGTGGAACGCCCTTATTTGGCTGTAGAAACGCTTACCTACGATTTCGTTTCGAAAGACGCGTCTAACTATGCAATCTTCTTTAGATCGACGGTAGCTTTGCCCCATTTGACGGACGCTTGGTACCCTTATAAGACCTTGAACGTTACCGTAAACACCGACAAAGGCGATTTGACGACGGGTGCGATTTACGGCACAGATCAAAGCACACTGTTCGGTTTGTATTTCAATTTGGAAGCGTTGAACAACCTTGGCGCAACGCAGATGACCATTCCTGCAGGCACCAAAATCGATGCGAACGACGATTATAAAGGCGAATACGCAGGTATCGAGTTGAAGAACGACGTGACCATTTACAAGACCGAAGGCGGTTGGTCGCACGAGCCGAGCGTGACTTACGATGAAGTGAAAGTGGACCTTGCTACGGCAGACGTTTCCTTTACGTATTCAACGCAATTTAACCGTATTCAAATTTTCATTCCCGAGGTTTGCGACAAGTTTGACGCTTGGAAGTCTTTGGGCGGCAGCGAATCCTTCTTTATGGATTACGGCGCAGGCGACAAGGCGGTTTCTGAGGTGCAAACGAACCCCGATATCAAGGGCTTGATGATTATCATGAACGATAAGGGCGGCTCGATTTATCAAGATTCCGCTTACATCACTTTGAAGGGCGCAACCCTGTATGCGGAAGATTATAAGTTGAAGATCGTGTTGGAAAACTCCCGTACGTTCAGCAAGGATACCGAACACAAAGACCTTGGCAACGTGACCTTCCAACAGACGACGGGCAGCGGCACGCTTGGGTTCCTTTCCACTTGCGAATACACCGTGCCTATGGACGCGGAATGGGAAATGTTTAACGATTTCTACGTAACCGCATACAAGGCAGACGGCACGTCCGAACAGGTGCTTGCAAATTTGCAAAACGCAGACAAAGATCACCAAACTTGGTTGTACGTTTGGATTAAGGGTAAAACGGAAGCCGAACTTGCCGATTACGTAAAGATTACCATTCCCAAAGATACCACCGTTGACAGAGATTACGGTTGGAAGAAGGGCGTGAAATTCGGCGCGAAAGACGTCAACTATTATAACTTTGAAGGTAGTTGGGGTACGACCGATCCTTCCACGGTTGTGAAGGAAGTGGTGAAGATGAGCTATATCCACAACGAATGGAACAACATGACGGGTACGAACTATGGTACGTACTGCACGTTGTTGGCATTCAGCTCGAACATCGCTGTATCGAATGGTTCGCTTGTCCGTGAAAACAGAAGAGCGAGCATTTTGGTCAATGGTCAACCGACCACGGCGGATCAACTTACTTATTCGCACGCACACGGAAGAAATACGTTGTTGATTTGTATCAACGACGAAAGCTTGATGGTGGAAGGCACGACGATTGAATTGAATGCAGGTTTCGCCTTTGAAACGGCTACCCTTGGCGAAGGCGTGAAGCTGGAACTTACGAAAGAGGGTGAAAAGTGGGTATTTGTTGTGGCTTCTAACGAAGGCATGAAACCCTTGTTTAGCTATTCGGCAAGCCTCGGCGAAGAAGAACTTGATGTTGTGAACAACGAAATCGTGTTGGAAAGAACGGAAGGCGACGCGTTTGACCTTGCAAACTTGGTGGTTGGCCTTACGGATAAGGACGACGCAACGTATACCGCTACGGTAGAAGGCACGTTTGACGCGGCTTTGGCGAACGGCAAGTACGTATTCAACGGCGAAGAAGGCGCAAACAACACCTATACGGTATTGTATAAATTCGATACGAAGTACGGCGTGGTGACCGTTTCCGTGAAGCTTGTCATCACCGAAAAGGATTCCGTTGCACCCGTTATCGATTGGGTTGCAGGCACTGATTTGACGTTGGACGAAGGTTACGAAGTATCGGGGATCACCGTATCGGCTACGGACGACGTAGACGGCGAAGTGGAAGTGGTGATGACCTGGTCGGACGGCGCTGTGGTAGACGGCAAGTTGGTGGCAGGTCAACACACGTTGACCCTTACGGCAACCGATAAGACGGGTAACAAGGCGGAAATCGTAGTGAACGTGACCGTAGAAGGCGCAAAGGTTGACCCTCCTGCATCGGACACCGGCTCGGGCGATACGTCCGATACGGGCAGCGACAGCGGTTCGGTCAGCGTTGGCGGCGAAAGCGGTTGCAAGGGTTGTTCGTCCTCGGCAGGCGTTACGGTGCTGAATGCGGCATTGTGCGCTTTGGCGGCAGGCTTGGTTTGCACTTTGAAAAAGAAGGGTAAAAAGGACTAACGAACAAGAATAACGAAGGTGGGGAATGCGGTTGACGGTGTCACCTAAACCGTATTCCCTCATTCGCTTTTTTACAAAACTATTGTCATTATGGGATATAAAAGATTCGGTATTTTAATTGACTGCACGCGTTGCGCCATTATGAAAGTTTCTAAGCTGAAAGAGCTGATTGACGTAATGCAAAAGGCGGGGTATAACCTGTTGGAACTCTGCACGGACGATACGTATAAAATCGACGGCGAGCCTTATTTCGGGTATTTGCGCGGTTCGTATACGAAAGAGGAAATCCGCGAGGTGGACGCATACGCCAAAGAACATGGTGTAGAGCTTGTGCCGTGTATTCAAACGCTGGCGCACCTTGTCAATCTTGTCAAATTGCCTGCGTACGCCGATATGGTGGACTTTGGCGACATTCTGTTGATTGACGACCCCAAAACGTATGCGCTCATCGATAAGATGTTTGCATCCATTGCCGATATGTATTCGTCGAGAATCGTCAACATCGGCTTTGACGAAGCGCACATGGTGGGCTTGGGCAAATATCTGGATAAACACGGCTATTGCAACCGTTTCGATCTGTTGTTGAAGCACCTGAACAAGGTGGTGGAGATTGCGGCGAAGTACGGGTTTGAAGTGCATATGTGGAGCGATATGTTCTTTAAGCTTGCCAACCACGGCAAGTATTGGGACAAGGGTGTGGAAATTCCGCAAGAAGTGGTGGATAAAGTGCCGCAGGGCGTGGGCGTGTGCTATTGGGATTATTACGCGTACGACGAGGAGTTGTACGATGCGATGTTGACCTCGCACGAGAGCTTCCGCGGCGAAAAGTGGTTTGCCGGCGGCGCGTGGACGTGGAACGGCTTTGCGCCCCTGAATCGGTTGTCCTTGGCGACCATGAAGCCTGCCATGCGGCAGGTGAAAAAGCATAACGTAGACAACGTGCTGATTACGCTTTGGGCGGACGACGGACACGAATGTTCGTACTTTTCCGTGTTGCCCTCGCTGTATGCCATTCGGCAATTTGCCGAGGGGAACGAGGACGAGGAAAAGATTGCGGCGGAGTTCGAGCGGATTTTCGGCTGTTCGTATCAGGATATGATGACGTTGGATTTGCCGAATAAATCTGCCTCGAATCCCGATTTGACGGACATCAACAACCCGTGCAAGTGTTTGTTTTATAACGATCCGTTTGTGGGTTGGAAGGATTATGCCGTGGAAAAAGAGGGGCATATTCCGTATGAAGAATATGCGGAAACGCTGGCGGAAAAGGCGAAAACGGCAGGAAAATATGCGTACATTTTTGAGTGCTTGCGCGATTTGTGTTCCGCTTTGGCATTGAAAGCCGAACTCGGCGTGCATACGCGGCGCGCCTATCGAAACAAGGATTTGCAGGCGTTAGCGAAGCTTGCCGATACCTATCGGGAAACGGCGCAACGGGTAAAGACGTTCAGGGATTCGTTCCGTCGCGTCTATTTTGAGGATAACAAACCGTACGGCTGGGAGATTCATGAAATGCGTTTGGGCGGCTTGCAGGCGCGGCTTTTGGACTGCGGGGAGCGGTTGCGCGCGTATGCGAACGGCGAAAGTGAGCGCATCGAGGAGCTGGACGAGGAGATTTTGCCCTACAACGATTGGAAACCGTTACAAAATAACTTTCACCGTGCTTTGGTGACGGTAAGTGAATTATAAGGAAGAAAAACATTATGAGAAAAGGAAGATTTACGATACCCACGGACGAGAGTTTTGTGGAAGGCACGAAAGTGATAGCAGACAAATGGGGCGCGGACGCGGTGCGTGACTGCGACGGGACTCGGTTGCCCAAAAATGCAAAAGAGCTTGCCGACAAGGTGTACAACACCTATTTCGTCGTGCGCGGCGACAACGCTTGGGCGGAGGCGCACCCCGAAGAAGCGCAACGCATTTTCTTGTTGTCGGAGCGTGCTTTGGCGACGGAAGACACCCTGCAAATCGAGATTATGAAAGGGTTTTTGGCGGACGAATTCGATCCCGATTACAGCTATCTTTCCCTTTGGCAGGTGTATGACAGAACGACGGGCGCAGAGGTGAAAACTTGGCATGCCGACCCCGAAACGGGCAAGGTTACGGTGGAGCATTGCGTGCCCTTCCACGAATACACGGTGACGTTTTTGGCACGCGTGACGTGGCACCCCGTGCAGATTTATAACTACCTGACCAACGAGTGGACGTGCGCAAAACAGTTGACGTACGACCCTGCGTTTCCTGCCACGCGCGAATACGTAAAGGCGCACATGCGGCAGTGGTGCGAGGAGAACCCCGACACGAACGTGGTGCGTTTTACGACGTTTTTGTATCAGTTCATTTTGATTTTCAACAACCACGGCAAGGAAAAGTTTGTGGATTGGTTCGGCTATGCGCAGACGGCGAATCCGATTTTGATGGAGGGTTTTGCGAAGGAAAGCGGCATCGTGCTGACGGCGGAAGATTTTGTAGATGCAGGGCATTATAACAATGCATTCCGCACCCCCACCGAAAAGTTCAAGAAGTATATGGACTACGTGGAACGGTTCGTGGCGAAGATCATCGGCGAGCTGGTGGACATTTGTCACGAATACGGCAAAGAGGCGATGATGTTCTTGGGGGACGATTGGATCGGCAGCGAGCCGTACGGCGAGCATTTCAAGGACATGGGTTTGGACGCGGTCGTGGGATCGGTCGGTGGCGGCGTTACCGTGCGTATGCTGTCGGAAATTCCGCACGTGAAGTATCACGAAGGCAGATTTTTGCCCTATTTCTTCCCCGATACGTTCTATGACGGCAACGAGCAAGGTGCGGTGGACGAGCTGAACCGAAACTGGTGCACGGCGCGCCGCGCGATGATGCGCAAGCCCTTGGACAGAATGGGGTTCGGCGGGTATCTTTCGTTGGCGGCAAAGTTCCCCTCGTTTGTGGACAGAGTGGCGGAAATTGCCGATGAGTTCCGTGAAATTTACGATACGGTGGACAACAAAAAGCCGTATACGACCCTGAAAGTCGGTTTGTTGAATGCTTGGGGCAAAAAGCGGAGCTGGATGAGCCACATGGTCGCGCACGAGCTGTGGTATCAACAGATTTATTCCTATCAAGGCATTTTGGAAGCGATTAGCGGTTTGCCCGTCGACATTGAATTTTTGTCTTTCGACGAGGTGAAAGAGGGCGTTCCGCAGGGCATCGACGTGATTATCAACGCCGGCGATGCGTATACGTCGTATTCGGGCGGAAAGGCTTGGTTGGACGAAAAATTGCAAACGGCGATTCGGAAATTCGTGTACAACGGAGGCGGATTTATCGGCGTGGGCGAGCCGACGGCTTGTTCGGCGAACGGCAGATATTTCCAACTTGCCGACGTGTTGGGCGTGGACGAGGAAATCGGTTTTACGCTGTCCGAAGACAAATATAACATCGATAAGACGGCGCACGAAATTACGGACGGGTTCACGGGGTTTGACTACGGTGAGGATAAGAAGAATATCTATGCGTTGCAGGGGACGAAGGTGTTGGATATTGCCTTTTCCGATCGGTTTAAGCGGAACGTGAACGTGGGCGAAGTGAAGATGGCGGTCAACGAATACGGCAAGGGCAGAAGTTTTTATATCACGGGGATTCCGTACTCGTTTGAAAATGCGCGGCTTTTGTATAAGGCGATGATTTGGACGGCAGGTAAAGAGCTGCATAAGTGCTATTCTACCAACGTCGCCACCGATTGCAACTACTATCCCGAAGCAGGTAAGTATGCCATTGTAAACAATTCCGATGCACCGCAAACGACGGATTTTTACGATATAAACGGCAATAAAACGACGGTGACCTTATTGCCTACTGAAGTGAAGTGGATTAAGGCTTAATATCGCAAACGGGCATATCAGGTATGCGATGAAATGACAACTAAATAAAAATGAACGGGGCAGGTATGCGATGAATAAAAATTGTGTTCATCGAACACCTGCCCTTTTGTTATATACGCTTTGCGACGGAGCGTGCAGACTTGTCATACCGACTGAGGGCGGTTACACCGCCCGAACGGAGTGTATCTTAAAAAACATACAGGCACGGTTGTCTATTCAAACCCGTACAGCGTAGTGGTGAGTCTGGGGCAAGGCTCAGTCTTGCGGAGTGTATCTTAAAGGTAATTTCGGTTGAGAAACAATGTCCCAAATAAACTTTCCCAAATTTGCAAAAAAAGTGGCAGTGTGCTATTGACAACTAAAAATATTTGTGCTATAATGCGTTCGTCGGTGCGGTACATAGGTCTGCGCAAAACGAAAAATCCGTTTGCGGGGTAGACATATCGTGTTGGCGATGGGCTTGTGGAAATGCGAAATGGGGCATGGGTGTTGCAAAAAATGCAATAAAGAGTTGCAAAAAATACCATTGACATACCATTTTTTCTATGTTATAATGAAAATACAGTATGACGCTTTTGTAAAAAGCGGCGTAAAAAGGAGCAAAAGTATGCAAATGACGTTTCGGTGGTACGGCGAGGGAAACGACCGTATCAAGTTATCGGATATCAAGCAAATCCCCGGGGTGACGGGGATTGTTTGGGCATTGCACGACAAAATGCCCGGCGAAATTTGGCAAGAAAGCGAAATTGCCGAAGTCAAGCGGCAATGCGACGAATACGGGTTCAACATCGACGTGGTGGAATCCGTCAACGTGCACGACGACATCAAAATCGGCTTGCCGACGAGGGACAAATACATAGAAAATTACAAACAGACCATTCGCAATCTGTCCAAATTCGGCGTTAAAGTCATCTGTTACAACTTTATGCCCATTTTCGACTGGACGAGGAGCGACCTGTTCCATCCCGTCGGGGACGGTTCGACCGCACTCTTTTATCAAAAGGACATGATTCAGGATGATTACAACGCCATGGCGAAGTATATCCTCGATTTCACGGAGAAGTACAACATGACCTTCCCCGGTTGGGAACCCGAGCGCATGGCGAAGTTGGACGAATTGTTCAAGGCGTACGAAGGGGTGACCAAGGAAAAGCTTTGGGAAAACCTGAAATACTTCTTGGAAGCGATTATGCCCACCTGCCGCGAATGCGACATCAAAATGGCGATCCACATGGACGATCCGCCTTGGGATATTTTCGGTTTGCCCCGTCTTTTGGTGGACGAAGAAAGCATTGACCGTTTTTTGAAAATGGTGGACGACGAATACAACTGTCTGACCCTCTGTTCGGGAAGCTTAAACGCGAACCCGAAGAACGATGTGGCGGCAATTGTGCGCAAGCATTGCGACCGCATTGCGTTTGCCCATATCCGCAACGTAAAGCATTTTGAAAACGGCGACTTTTCGGAGGCGAGCCACAGAGATTGCGACGGCGACACGGGCATTTTAGAAATTGTAAAGGCGTATCACGATTGCGGCTTTCATGGATACATTCGTCCCGACCATGGCAGACACTTATGGGACGAAGGTCCCGGAAAAGTACGCCCCGGTTACGGCTTATACGACAGAGCGCTCGGCATTATGTATATGCTGGGCATTTGGGATACTTTGGATAGATTGGAAGGGAAAAAATGAAGAAGGTACACTTAATCTGCAATGCGCATTTAGACCCCATTTGGCAATGGACGTGGGACGAGGGGATTTCGGCTGTGATTGCCACCTTCAAGAGTGCTGCCGACCTTGCCGACGAGTTCGATTATGTGTTCTGCCACGGTGAATCGCTGTTATACGAAACGGTGGAAAAGAACGCGCCCGACCTGTTTGACAAAATTAAAAATTTGGTGCAAGAGGGGAAGTGGCACGTTTCGGGCGGCTGGTATTTGCAACCCGACTGCCTGATGCCGAGCGGGGAAACTTTTGCGCGGCAAATTGCGGTAGGGCAGGCATATTTTCAAGAAAAATTCGGTTGCGCGCCCACCGTTGCCACCAACTACGATTCGTTTGGGCACAGCATTGGGTTGGTGCAGATTATGGCGAAAAACGGGTACACGGGGTATTTGATTTGTCGACCGCGCAACAATCCGTTTTTGGAATACCCGTCTAAATTTTTCCGTTGGACGTCGCCCGACGGCAGCAGCGTAGTCGTTTCGCAATCGGCTTCGTACTGTTCGGCTTTGGGTACGGCTGCGGATAAAATCCGTGCGGAAGTATCGCGTATGGGCGTAGGCATGCTGGGCGCAGAGGAGAATGTGCAACAAACAGGCGAGCGCGAGGACGTGGATTACGTGCTTTGGGGCGTGGGCAACCACGGCGGCGGTCCGTCCAGAAAGGACTTGCGCGACATTGCCGCTTTGAAAATAGAGGCCACCGAGCTTTTGCACAGCACGCCCGAGGCATTGTTTCAAGACAATTTGCACGTCGGCGGCGAGGTGAAGCAATCGCTTGTGACCGTAAACCCCGGTTGCTATTCGTCGATGGCACGCGTGAAACAGGGGTATCGCAGAACGGAGAATTTGTTTTACGGCACGGAAAAGATGTTGGCGGCGGCGCGGCTTTGCGGCGTGGACGCGGACGTTGCGCCCTTGAAAGAGGCGGAAAAGAAGCTGCTGTTGGCATCCTTCCACGACATTTTGCCGGGGACGTGCGTAGAAGAAGGGGAGCGAGAAGGGCTGAGTATTTTGTCCTCTTGCGAGCAAGCGATGCGGGATTATCGCACACAGATCTTTTTGCGTATGACCGTTGGCGAGGAGCGCGCAAAAGAGGGCGAGTATCCCGTGTTTGTATTTAACTATCTGCCGTACGAGGCGGAGTTGCCCATAGAGGCGGAGTATTCGGTGGCGAATCGGCACTTCGACGATACATTTTCCGTTTCGCACGTGTTTGACGAGGACGGTGTGGAAATTCCTTGCCAAACGGTGAAAGAGGCTTCGACCCTGCACCTCGATTGGAGAAAACGCGTTGCATTTATCGGGAAGTTGAAACCGCTGGGCATTACGCGGTTTACCATAAAAGTGACCGAGGAGAAGGTAGCGGAAAAAGCCGCACCTGCCGCGGATTTGGAAACTATTTTGGCGGATTGTCCGCTTTTGAAAGCACCGATTGCGTTGGAGAGTTATGCCGATTCGGCAGACCCTTGGGCGATGGGCGCGGCGGAAGTGGAGGCTGTTGGTAGAAATCCGCAGACCTTTGTGCCGATGACGGAGGCGCAAGCGCAAGCCTTTTGCGCGGTGGAAAATCCGTTGCCGCCCTGCCGTATCATTGAGGACGGCGCGGTGTATACGCGAGTGGAAAACCTGTATACGCTTGGCAATACGAACGCCGTTTTGCAGTATACGCTGTATAAAGACAGACCGTATATCGACGTGCGGACGGTGGTGGAATTTGCCGACAAAAACACGGCATTGCGCTTAAAAATTGCTTTGCCCGAAGGCTTTGCGGACGGGAAAACGGTGGGGGACGGACCCTACGTTTGGGAAGAAAAACCGAGCGGCGGCGAAGTCACTTTCCAAAAATGGCTGGGCAGACGCGATCCGTCGGGGCAGGTGTATGCCGTGATCAACAACGGCGTGTACGCAGGCAAGGCGGAAAACGGGTGCTTGTACCTGACCTTGTTGCGCGGCGCAGGGCATTGTTTCCACCCCATCGGCGACAAGTCGCTCTATCCGCAGGATCGGTATTTGCCTCGTATTGACAACGGCAGATATACCTATGATATTCGGTTGTTTGTGGGGGGCATGTACGAGGTGAACGCTTTGGCGGAGGCGTTTAACGCACAACCGTATGCGGTAAACGTGTTCCCGACGGGCGGCGGAAATTTGGCGAAAAAGTCGATGTGCTTGACGGGGAACGTGCTGCTTGGTGCGGCAATTCCGAAGGCGGACGGCAGTTATATTTTTCGTGTGTACAACCCTTGCGAAAGCACAGAAGGGTTTACCCTTGGCGTAGGCGAGGATAGCGTGGCAGCAGAGGCGGCAGCACGGGAAGTGGTGACGGTGACTTACCGAAACGGAGTGTTTACGGTGTTGCATGATACAATGCCGTCTTAAAACAGGGGACGAATAATGGAAAAATACGGAATCGGTTTGGATATAGGCGGCACGAAATGCGCCGTAACGTTGGGCGAACTTTTTTAAGAAAAACAAGGAGAAAAATATGTATAACGTACCATTCAAAATTGATTTAAGTGGCAAGACGGCGGTGATTACGGGCGCAGGCGGCGTGATTTGCGGCGAGTTTGCAAGGGCGCTTGCGGAATGCGGCGCAAATGTGGCTCTTTTGGATATTAACTACGAGGCGGCGGAAAAGATTGCCGAGGAAATCGGCGAAAATGCCATCGCAATCCGTTGTAACTGCTTGGATAAAACGAGCATCGAAGAAGCGTATAAGACAGTGCAAGAAAGCTTTGGACAGACGGATATTCTCATCAACGGCGCAGGCGGCAACAACCCCAAAGCGACTTGCGACAACGAAACGATGACCCCCGATTTGGAGGGCGTGAAGGACTTTTTCGCGCTCGATGAAAGTGGCTTGAAGTTTGTGTTTGACCTCAATATTACGTCGGCATTTTTGGTGACGCAGGTGTTTGCGAAGGGCATGGTGAAAACGGGCGGCAATATCATCAATATTTCCTCGATGAACGCATACAGACCGTTGACCAAAATCCCTGCGTACTCGGCGGCAAAGGCGGGTATTTCCAACTTTACGCAATGGCTTGCGGTGCATTTTGCACCCTGCCATATTCGTTGCAATGCCATTGCTCCGGGGTTCTTTGTGACCAATCAAAACAGAGGGCTTTTGTATAACGATGACGGAACGCCGACGGCGCGCACGGGAAAGATTTTGGCGGCGACACCGATGAAGAAGTTTGGTGAAATTTCTGATTTGATCGGCTGTCTTTTGTGGCTTTCGGACGAGAATGCCAGCGGTTTTGTGACGGGCACGGTAATCCCCGTGGACGGCGGTTTTTCGGCATATAGCGGAGTGTAAGGCATGAAAGCATTTTTTGGCGACGATGTGCTGCTCGGTAGCGACAGCGCGAAACGCATTTACGGCGAAATTCAGGATTTGCCGATTATCGATTATCACTGTCATTTGGACGACGGCGCGATTAAGGCGGATAAGACGTTTGAAAATATCGGCGAGCTGTGGCTTTCGGGCGACCATTATAAATGGCGGTGCATGCGGCTTTGCGGCGTGGCGGAGAAGTATGTCACGGGCGAGGCGAGCTATCGGGAGAAGTTTTTTAAGTTTGCCGAAATTTTCCCCAAACTTTGCGGCAACCCCGTGTATTATTGGGCGCAAATGGAGCTGAAACAGATTTTCGGAATTGACAAGCCCCTGAACAAGGACACGGCGGAGGAAATTTGGACGGCGGCGAACGAGGTTTTGCAAACGCTGAGCGTGCAGAAATTGTTGCGGAAATTTAAGGTGGAGTACATCGCCACGACGGACGATCCGTTTTCTGCACTGGAAAACCATGGTGAGGTGAACGGCGTAAAGGTGATGCCGACCTTCCGTGCGGACGCGCGTTTTCAAGAGGGCGTAAGCAAGGCGGAGTTGGAAAAGCAGTTGGACCGCTTTGTGAAAAAGGGGTGCAAAATTGCCGACTACGGGTTTGATTTTGTGGACGACACGGATGAAAACTTGATTTGGCTGATAGAAAATTGCTATCGTCGCAACCTGATTTTGCAGCTGCATTTTGGTACGTTCCGCAACGTCAACGCGTACATGGGTGGGGTCTGTGGTAAAGATAGCGGCTTTGACATCATGCGTGCGGCGACGGATATTGACAAGCTGGTTTCCGTTTTGGATAAAGAAAATACGAAGCTCGGCGGCTTGCCGAACATTGTGGTGTATCCGCTGAACGATTATGATTTGCGCGCGTTGGCGACGATGACGGGCGCGTTCCCGACCGTGAAAATCGGAGCGGCGTGGTGGTTTAACGATACACTTGGAGGTATTAAGCGGCAGATTGAAACGGTGGCAGAGTATTCCGTGCTCGGTACGCAATACGGCATGCTGACGGATAGCCGTTCCTTCTCGTCGTACGTGCGGTTTGATTTTTACCGCCGTATTTTGGCGGATTTTCTCGGCGAAAAAGTGGAGAAGGGTGAATACGATGTAGCGGCGGCGATCGCGCTGGCGAAGGACGTTGCCTATTACAATATTAAGGAGGTAATTTATGGATAAAGTGATACCCGTGGTGGTGATTAAGGAACTTTCCGACACGGAAAAAACGCTGGCGGCGTTGCGTGAAGGGGGGATTAATACGGCGGAAATTACCTTCCGTACCGCGTGCGCGGCGGAGGCGATTGCGCTTGGGGGCAAACTCTTTCCCGATATGAACATCGGTGCGGGCACGGTGATCAATGCCGAGCAGTGCAAGGCGGCTTTGGCGGCGGGGGCGAAGTTTATCGTGTCGCCCGGTTTTTCTAAGGACGTGGCAGAGGTGTGCAAGGCGAGCTGTGTGGACTATTTCCCCGGTTGCGTAACCCCGACAGAGATGATGGCGGCAATCGAATGCGGCTTAACAATTTTGAAGTTTTTTCCTGCCAACGTTTACGGCGGTTTGAAGGCGTTGAAGGCGCTGAGCGGACCCTTTCCGCAGGTGAAATTTATCCCCACAGGGGGCGTGGATTTGACGAACTTGAAAGAGTTTTTAGCGTTTGAAAAGATTTATGCGGTGGGCGGTTCGTTCATGATGAAGGGCGATATCGTGGAAAACTGTAAAAAGATTAACAAAATCGTGCAAGAGGTGGAAGCGTAATGAAGAAAATTGTGACATTTGGGGAGCTGATGTTGCGTTTGGCGCCCGAAAATTATTTGCGGTTTGTGCAGAGTGATAAATACGAGGCGACGTTTGGCGGCGCAGAGGCGAACGTGGCGGTCAGTCTTGCTAACTACGGCATGGACGTGGCGTTCGTGACGAAATTGCCGAAGCATGAAATCGGGCAAGCGGCGGTTAATTCGCTCCGTAAATTCGGTGTGGATACAAGCAAAATCGTGCGCGGCGGCGAAAGAGTGGGTATTTATTATTGCGAAAAGGGTGCAAGCCAACGCCCGTCCAAGGTCATTTACGACAGGGCATATTCTGCAATCGCAATGGCGAGCCCTGAAGATTTTGACTGGGATTGCATTTTTGACGGGGTGGAGTGGTTCCATTTTACGGGCATTACCCCGGCATTGAGCGATACCATGTCTGCGATCACGCTTGCGGCGTGCGAGGCGGCGAAGGCGAAAGGAATTACGATTTCTTGCGATTTGAACTTCCGCAAAAAGCTGTGGAGCAAGGAAAAAGCGGGTGAGGTGATGGGCGAGATTTGCCGTTACGTCGATTATTGTATCGCTAACGAGGAGGACGCGAAGGACGTGTTCGGCATCGAGGCGGATAACACCGATATTAACACGGGCAAGCTGGATCGGAACGGGTATATTTCCGTGGCGAAAAAGCTGACCGAGCGGTTTGGATTTAAGGGCGTGGCGATTACCTTGCGCGAGAGCCTTTCTGCAAACGATAACAACTGGTCAGCGATGCTGTATACCAACGGCGCGGCGGTGTTTTCGAGGAAGTACGCCATGCATATCGTGGACAGAGTCGGCGGCGGCGATAGCTTTGGCGGTGGTTTGATTTATTCGCTTTTGAATGGTTTTGACGGGCAAAAGGCGATTGAGTTTGCTGTGGCTGCAAGCTGTTTGAAACACTCCATCGAGGGTGATTATAATATGGTATCGGTTGCCGAAGTGGAGGCGTTGGCGGGCGGCAATGCCAGCGGCAGAGTGCAACGCTGATTTTTGTAAAATGGACATACCATGTACGCAACAAATTAAAAACCAAATAAAAACGAGTAGGGCAGGTATGCGATGAGTGAAAATGTGATTCATCACATACCAGCCCTTGTGTTTTGCTATTGTTGTCTTGTTGTACGCCGTTATAATCCATTCCGTGTCATATCGACCGAGCGTGAGAGAGGAGTGTATTTTACATCCTAATTTGCACCGAACAGAGTGTATCTTACCCCTATACCAAATATTTTCTACAAAAAATAAATTGCCTATTGATAAACCTGGGAGGGTGTGGTATACTAACAATGTCCATGTAAACAGAACAGAGGGTTCGATAAAAAGGTGGGAAAGGAGCGGAAAATGAAAAAATACACGGCAGAGGAACTTGTCCGGTATATGATTCGTTTGTTTTTCATGTACGTGAAGGAATTGTATGCTTGCGAGGACGGAGAAAACGCGCAATTTATCTACGGGGAACGGACAGCGTATACGGAATGTTTAGAAATTCTGCGTATGTGGGAACGTGCCGAAGCTTGCGGATTTGATTTCGATATTGAGAATATTTTCCCGTTGTAAAATTCGGAGGTATCCACCGAAAATAAGCCATGTTACATAATTTATTATTAACTGGTTTTTAAAAATCGGCGCTTTTGCGTGGACATAGTTTTGCTTGTGTCCGTGTCTACTATTACGTTGCCGAA
>CAYRAY010000012.1:0-29988 GCA_964422405.1 uncultured Clostridia bacterium
ATTACCAAAGGCACGAAAGCGCCGCAAGCGGCAGGTAAAATTCACACCGATTTTGAAAAGGGCTTTATCCGTGCCGAAGTGGTGAATTGGGAAATCCTCGTCAATCTCGGCTCGATCCCTGCGGCGAAGGCGGAAGGCAAAGTCCGTTCGGAAGGCAAGGAATACGTAATGCAAGACGGCGACGTGGTAGAATACTACTTCAACGTTTCCAAAAGCAACAAATAATGGGGCAAATATTGCGGCGCAACCGTAACCGCAAGCCATTACGCCCCAAAAATCGGGCGACGCGACCATAACTGCAAGCCATTACGGCCTTCATCGGGCGGCGCAACAATATAAGAGAAAACGCAGGGCAACCTCTGCCCTACGTTTTTTTGTTTATATTCCGTTGCGGATATGCAATTTCAGCCTAAACTATACTGCTTTTTCCGCAAAAGTTATACGGCGGCTTGCAAAATGCCCTGTTCTTTCAGGTAGTCCTCTACGATTTTCGCCGCAGAATAGACGATTTCGCCGCAAGGACGCTTTTTGTAGTATACCTCGGTGCGGGATTCCGCCTCGCCGCCGACAGTGAATTGCAAGTTTGCGCCCGTGAGCAGGTCGTTGCAAATCAAACTGCCATTTTCCGCCTGAAAGCGTGCGCAAAGTTCTTGCACGACGGCATAGGTCTGTTTTTTGACTTCGGGCGAAACTTCCGCTTTTGCGAACACCGCGCCGACAACGAATGCCATACCGCTGACCGCACCGCAAGTCAGTCGCAAGCGCCCCAAACCGCCCCCGAACGGCAACGTGAGCTTGGCAAGCTCCCCTTCGTCCACGTTGATGAGGTCGGCAAATGCCAACGCGACCGCCTGCGAACAAGCGTATCCACTCTCAAATAAATTTTTTGCCCTTTCTGCTCTTGACATTTTTATCGCTCCCTGTTATAATAGTCTTTGTATGGGACGAAAATTCCGTCCCGACCTTTTCAGTATACCATAAAAAATACGAAAAAGCAAGAAAACGAGAATAGGAGAGATAGAAAAAATGATTGGTGCAGTTATCGCAATGCAAAGCGAAGCGGATATTCTGTTGGACGAAATGAAAATCGCGCGCACGCTGACCGTGAGCGGAAAGACGGTGCATGTCGGGAAGGCGTACGGCAAGGAGGTTGCCGTGTGCGTATGCGGCGTGGGCAAGGTGAATGCGGCGCTCGGCGCGCAGCTTTTAATCAGCAAGTTTGATGCCGATGTGTTGCTCAACTTTGGCGTGGCAGGGAGCTTGAACCAAAACACCAAGCTTTGCGAGGTATATCAGATTGCCGAGGCAACGCAATTCGACTTCGATTTAGTGCAAATGAACGGTACAAAAATCGGGACTTTGAACGAATACAAGGAAAATTATTTGGCGTTGAACTATCTTGCCGATCTTTTTCCCAAGCGCAAATTGGCGACGGCGGATCGGTTTAACGATTCCGTTGCAGATTATAAATTGCTGACGGAAGAACTGTTTGCGGACATTCGCGATATGGAAGGCGGCGCAGTTGTGCAGGCGGCGTATGCGGCGGAATTGCCCGTGTATTCCGTGAAAGCCATTTCCGACATTGCGGGAAGCGGCAGCACGACCGAACAATTTTTGGTGAACAAAGACAAGGCGCTTTGCAATTTGAAAGCGGCTTTGCCTGCGATTTTTGAGCAATTATAAGCAGATTTCAAGCGGAATTTTGCGGAATTTTTGCAGAGATGTGCCAAAAACGGCGCAGGTTTTGCGGCGATTCCGCGTCGATAAGGTATAAATATGATTGATTTAGGCGATTGGAAGGAACGGCTTGCGCCTCTTTTTGCCGACGAACGGTATTTGAGAATTCGGCGATTTTTGATAGAAGAATATAAAAATCATGTCGTTTACCCTGATATGTACGATTTGTATAACTGTTTTCGATACACGCAATTTCGGGATTTGCGCGTGGTTTTGTTAGGGCAAGACCCCTACCACAACGTCGGGCAGGCGCACGGGCTTTGCTTTTCGGTGCAAGACGGCATCCCCAAGCCCCCGTCTTTGGAAAACATCTTTAAGGAATTGAAGTCGGACCTCGGTTTCGATCCGCCGAAAAGCGGCAATTTGACCAAATGGGCAAAGGAAGGCGTGTTGCTGATGAATACCTCGCTGACCGTGCGCGAGCACCAAGCCAACTCCCACGCGAAATGCGGCTGGGCGTGGTTTACCGACAGCGTGATTCAGCTGATTTCCGAGCAGAAAGAACACGTGGTGTTTATCCTTTGGGGCGGCAACGCGCGGAGCAAGAAAAAGCTGGTTGATACAAGCAAGCACTTGGTTTTGGAATGTGCGCACCCCTCTCCCCTGTCCGCCTACAACGGATTTTTCGGGTGCAAACACTTTTCAAAGACCAACGCGTATTTAACCGAACACGGCTTGCCGCCCGTGGATTGGGATTTGAATGGCTAAACAAGCAGATTGATAGGCATTTTGCTTATGAAAACGGCGTTTCGCAAGTGGTGCGAAACGCCGTTTTTTTCCGTTTTGATACCCTTACATCAAGCGCGAAAGCATAATTTTTAAGGCATATTTGCAGTGTTCGTACGTCAAGCCGCCTTGGAAATAGGCAGTGTATGGTTCTTTGACGGGGGCATCAGCGGAAAGCTCGATAGACGCGCCTTCGACAAAGCAACCTGCCGCCATGATGACTTTGCTATCGTACCCCGGCATATCCCACGGCTCCAAGGTCACGAAAGAATCGACGGGCGACGCGTCCTGCACCGATTGAATAAAATCGCAAAGCTCTTTTGCGGTATTGAAACGAATGGCGCGCGTGATGTCGGACGGGGTTTTATCCAGCTTGGGAAAGTTTTCATAGCCCAACGTTTCCATACATTTACCGATTAAAAGGCTACCTTTGATTGCCTGATTGACCGTGTGCGGCGCAAGGAACAGACCTTGGTAAAACAGCCGCCAGCCGTACGCATACGAGCCGACCTCGTTACCGATAGAAGGCGCAGTAAGACGTCTGCCGATGAGGTCGATATAGTTCGCCTTGCCGACGATGTAACCGCCAGTAGGCGCAACGCCGCCACCGGGGTTTTTAATGAGCGAACCCACCGCTACGTCTGCGCCGACGTCGCAGGGCTCTTGTTTTTCTACAAATTCGCCGTAGCAATTATCGACAAAAATACAGCCGTTGAAGCCGAGCGAACGGACGAAAGCACACATTTCGCCGATTTCCGCCACGGTGAACGCATCGCGAAGCTCGTACCCGCGCGAACGCTGTAAATAAATCATTTTCAAGGAGCTGCCCATGCGTTCGATTGCCGATTTTACCGCCGGATAATCAAATTTGCCCTCTTGCATGAGGTCGGTAGATTCAAAAGAAATGCCAAAATCCTTCAACGAGCCGTTGCCCTCGCCATAAATTACGCCGCGCAAGGTATCGTAAGGCATACCCGAAACACACAAAACGCTGTCGCCCGTACGCAAAACGCCGAACAATGCCACCGTCAACGCGTGCGTGCCGCTTAAAAGGGCAGGCGAAACAATACCTGCTTCCGCACCGAGTGCCGAGGCGAACACGTCGCCCAACACAAAACGTCCTTCGTCGCCATAGCCGTAACCCGTAGACGGATTGAAATGGCGCAACGCAATGGAATGACTGTTGAACGCCTTTAACACTTTTTCTTGGTTATATTCGCTGATTTCATCTGCGAGCGCAAACTGTGTCGTTAAGGCTTGCTCGCTTTGCTTGATAAGTTCTTCCGCTGTCATATCGTACTCCTATTTTTTCAATTCTCTTGTATTTTTGCTTATTTTTATCGTTTTCATAGCAATTATGTCACACATAATAATTATGTTTGACATAGCTTTATGTCTGGCATAGGTATTATGTCAGGCATAAATGGTCAACTTTAGCCGTCTAACAGGTCTTGGATAACCTCTATGTTTGCATCTTCGGGGGTGAGAAAACGGTGGTTTTGCATACGTTTGAAGAAGGTTTGTTGCCGTTTTGCGTAATTTCGAGTATTTTTTTGAATCAACTCCTGCATTTCCGCTTGCGACCAGCCTTTTTGCAAGCCTTCCGAAACCTCTTTATAGCCGATGCCCTGCATACTTTGCATATCCACCGTAACGCCGCTTTTTAATAATGTTTCCACTTCTTCCACCAAGCCGCATTCAAACATCAGCTCAACACGGCGGTTAATCCGTTGATACAATACCTCGCGCGGGTATTCGATAGAAACGGAAACAAAATTGAACCGCGGCACGGGTTCGTCCTGTTGCATGGATTTAGGCAAGCCTGTGATATCGAAAATTTCCAACGCACGAATAACCCGTTTTACATCGTTAAAATGCAATTTTTGTGCGCTTTCGGGGTCTTTTTGTTGCAAAATGCCGTGCAAATATTCGTTGCCATGCTCCGCGGCAATCTTTTCGTAACGGTCGCGCAAGGCTTGATCAGCCCCCACGCCGCCAAACTGCCGCTTGTATAACAAAGCATTGACGTAAAAACCCGTTCCGCCGCAAATAATCGGCGTTTTGCCTTCCGCAAGCAAGCCTTCTAAAATGGGCAAAGCTTGTTTTTCGTAATCGCTGACGGAAAACTCCTGCAAGGGCGAAACGACATCAATCATATGGTGCGGAATGCCCTCGCGTTCTGCCAAACTCGGCTTTGCCGTGCCGATATCCATGCCTTGATACACCAACATGGAATCGGCGGAAATAACTTCGCCTTGCAAGGCTTTTGCGCAACGCACGGACAAGGACGTTTTTCCCGACGCGGTTGCGCCGCAAATAACAAGTACTTTGCCCATTAAACAATCCTCTTAAACATTTTTTCGATACTTTTACGGGTCATTTTGACCACGACAGGTCTGCCGTGGGGGCATTTCAACCCCATATCGCCGTCCATCATTCTGAACAGCTCGTCAATTTCCTTTTGGGAAATGTTCATACCGCCCTTAATCGCCGCCTTGCACGCGGACGTTGCCAGCTTGTCTTTAATCAATTCTTCCAAGCGAATTGCGCGGTAGCCGTTGATTTCGGATAAAATTTCGTGTACGAAGGCATTGACGTCCATGCGCCACGCGTCCGCTGGAATGGAAGTCACACGGAATATATTTTTGGCGTGTTCGACGATGGTGATGCCCATTTCTGCCAAGTTCTTTTCCTGTTCGTGCAAAAATTCCGATTCAAAATCGTTGACTTGAATTTCGTAAGGCATTAAAAGCGGTTGCAACACCACTTCGCGTTTGCGCATTTTCTCGCGCAAGCGATTGAAAATTAAGCGTTCGTGTGCGGCGTGCTGGTCGATGATATAAATTTCATCACCACGCTCGTACATCAAATAGGTATTGAACAGCTTTCCCGCATAGGTAAAGCTGGAAACTTCCATTTTTTCCTGCTTGGCACGCGCGTCCCGCTCGGCAAGCAAGCGTTTATTTTCGGCAAAAATATCAATTTCGCGCGGGTAATCCTCTTTCTGTTCGGTTGCATAATAGCCGTACGGGCGCAAAGGTCTGCCGGGCAGAACTTCTTTTTGCGTTGCGTTTTCCGTCGCTTGTTCCGTCGATGTTTCTATGGCACGTCCGCCGCCCACAGGCACACTGCCTAAAATATCTTCGTTTGCGGTGTTTCCGTCCGCTGTTGCGGTCTGTTCCCCGTCGCTGTCCTCAAAATGAATCACGGAACGTTCGAAATGCAAGCCGGGGAAGGTCTTTAACAGCTTTTCGGGATTCGGTTCCGGATGAGGCAAGGGGGTAAACGTTACACCGCTCTCGCTCACATACCCCGGACCCGTTTGCGACGCAGGGAACACACCCTTCACGGGCATATCTTCCTCGAACGGCAAATCCAAATCGGGTGTACGCATCGAAAAGGAAGGTTTACACTGCTCGATTTCTTTTTTCGCCTGTTCGTACGTCAGCGTAGAGAACCCGAACGGCTTATCCGCGCCGATCAGTTTTTGTTCCGCGTTTTCCGCTTTCGCTTGCACCACATTCGATTTTATTGTAGACGAAACCTCGGTTTTTGCCTCGTTCTCGTCAGCCGTTTGCGCCGACAGCCCGTCAGAAACGACGTATTCCAACGCTTTACTGCTGCCGTCCAAAACGGCGGAAATCACCGAATAGATACAGCCGTACACCACTTTATTATCCGAAAAGCGAACGTCCGCCTTGTTGGGGTGCACGTTGACGTCTACAATTTCAGGCGGAAGGTCGATATGCAATACGTAGAAAGGGTATTGCCGCTTCATGAGATAGGACGAATACGCGTTGGACACCGCCGAAGCGATGGTAGCATTGACAACGTATCTGCCGTTCAAAAACACGCTTTGATAGCTTTTGTTCGCCTTGTAAAAATTCTGGTTGCCGATATAGCCGCGCACGCGCACGCCGTGTTTTTCCGCATCGATTTGAATACACTCGCGCAGGACCGTCGCCCCGTACACGCTGATTAAAGCCTCCTCGTCACTGCCGCCGAAGGATTGCAATACCTTTTTGCCGTCGGCGTAATAGGTAAAGGAAATATCCGAACGATTTAGAATAAAACGGGAAATACAAGCCGTGATTTCCGCCTCTTCCCCCTTGTCCGTCTTTAAGAAGTTCAGCCGAACGGGCGCATTGAAAAAGAGCATTTCCACGCTGACATCCGTGCCGTTTTCGCCCGCCGCCTCGGTAATTTGCCCCAACTCGCCGCCGTTGGAACACAGACGATAGCACTTGCCGTCCTTCGTTTTAGAGGTAATACTCATTTGCGAAACGGAGGCGATGGAGGCGATTGCTTCCCCTCTGAACCCAAGGGTAAGGATATTTTCTAAATCTTCCGCCACGGCGATTTTGCTGGTGGCGTGCGGCAGAAAGGCAGACGGCAAATCGTCGCGCTCAATACCGCAACCGTTATCGACCACGCGAATCAGCTGCTTGCCGCCCCGTTCAATATGGATTTCCAACTCCGTCGCACCTGCGTCGATAGAGTTTTCAATCAATTCTTTTACGACGGAACAGGGGCGTTCGACCACTTCGCCTGCCGCAATGCGGTTGTAGACTTTAGAAGGTAAAATATTGATTTTTGCCATACTTATTCTCCTTGAAGTTTCTCTATCAGGTCGCTAATCAAAAGGAATGCCTGCATGGGCGAAAGGGTGTTGACGTCCGTTTCCGCCAAAATGCGCTCCACTTCCGTGAGTTGCTTTTGTTCGGGTTCGCTATCGGTTTCTATCTGCAATTTGCCGCGTGCGATGTCGTTCTTTTCCAACGATTTCAAAATGGACTTCGCGCGCGCCGTCACCGTTTTAGGTACGCCTGCAAGCGCCGCCACTTCGATACCGAAACTACGATTTGCGCCGCCGCGCGCAATCTTGCGCAAGAACACAACGCCGCCGTTAAATTCTTTGACGGTGACTTTGTAATTCTTGACCCCTTCTAAGGTGTTTTCCAGCTCCGTCAGTTCGTGATAGTGGGTGGAAAACAGCGTTTTCGCCTTGACGTTTTTGACGAGATGTTCGATGACCGCCCAAGCAATAGACAAGCCGTCGTAGGTACTTGTGCCTCTGCCGACTTCGTCCAAAATCAAAAGGCTGTCCTGCGTGGCATGCAGAAGAATTGCCGCCACTTCCGTCATTTCGACCATGAATGTACTTTGGTCAAAAATCAGGTTATCACTTGCGCCCACACGAGTGAACACACGGTCAATCAGCGGAATCTCCGCCGCCTTTGCTGGCACGAACGAGCCGATATGCGCCATAATGGCAATGAGCGCAACCTGCCGCATATATGTGCTTTTACCTGCCATATTCGGACCCGTAATGATGGCACAACGGTTTTCATCGTTGTCCAACACAGCATCGTTGGGCACGAAACGCTCCTTGGAAATCGCCTCTATGACAGGGTGTCTGCCGTCGGTGATTTTTAAGGGCGAGCCGCTCGGCATCATCTTGGGACGGACGTAACGCCGCTCCTTTGCCACCGTAGCAAGCCCGACCAAGCAATCGAGCATGGCAAGCGACGCCGCCACACTTTTCAGCTGTTCGATACGCGAGGAAAGCATTGCCAAAATTTCGGCATAGATACGGTTTTCCAACTGCAAAGCGCGCTCTTCGCTGGTCACGATTTTCTCTTCTAACTGTTTCAATTCCTCGGTGATGTACCGTTCCCCCGTCGTCAGCGTTTGACGGCGGATATAGTCTTCGGGCACTTTGTCCTTAAAGGAATTGCTCACTTCGATATAGTAGCCGAATACGCGGTTGTTGCCGATTTTTAGGTTTTTAATGCCCGTGCGCTCCCGTTCCCGTTCGGCAATGCCGCGAAGGACGTCTACGCCGTTGGTCTTTAAGGCGCGGAGTTCGTCTAACTCGGCAGAAAAGCCTTGGCGGATATAGCCGCCGTCCTTCATTATAGCAGGGGGCGTAGGTTCGATTGCCGCCGAAAGATAGTCGGCAACGTCGCTCATATCGGGCAAGCCCTGCACGATATCCTGCACCGCTTGCGAGGTAAGCCCCGTCAGCTGAAATTTGAGGGTAGGCAACACGGAAAGAGACTTTGCGAGCGCAACGCAGTCTTTGGGCATAAAATTCCCGTTGGAAATTTTTCCCGAAAGTCGTTCTACGTCCTTAACGTCTTTCAGTGTTTCGCCAACACCCACACGCACGACGGAGGCGTTATAAAATTCTTGCACGCCCTCTTGGCGGTATTCGATTTCTTCGATATTTTTCAAGGGCGAAAGCACCATTTGCGTAAGCAAACGCACCCCCATGCCCGTTTTGGTCTTGTCGAGCACCCAAAGCAGAGAGCCGTATTTTTTGTTTTCCGTATTGTTTTGGACGAGTTCCAAATTGCGTACGGCGTTGCTATCCAACGAAAGATATCGGTCGCGATTGACGGCTTTTAATGCCTTGATGTTGCTGAGCGCGTGTTTTTGCGTTTCGCGTAAATACTCCACGAGCGCGCCTGCCGCCGCAATCGAACGTTCTTTACCTGCGATGCCGTAGGGAGCAAGCGAGGTCGCGCCGAGCTGTTCGGTGAGCGTTTTTTCCGCACGCTTGACGTTGAACGCCCAAGGCACGTAACAAGAAAAAGCAGGCAGAATGCCGTGCTTGACTTCTTTACAAGCCTTGCTTTCCGTCAACATTTCGTCGTTGCAGATGATTTCCGCAACAGAAAGTTTGACAAGGTGCCCGATCGTCTCCTCCACGCAAAACGCCGAGGTGAACTCCTCAACCAAAAATTCGCCCGTGGTGATGTCCGCCCAAGCGACAGCCACGCCGTCGGGAGCTTTGAAGGCGCAAGCGATATAGTTATTTTTGCTTTCGTCCAGCATTTCGTCTTCGATGAGCGTACCTGCCGAAACGATACGCACAACGTCCCGTTCCACCAGACCTTTACCCGCCGCTTTGGGGTCGGAAAGCTGATCGCAAATGGCGACCTTTTCGCCCAAAGCCACCAACTTGGCGATATAGCCGTCGGCGGCATGATAGGGAATACCGCACATAGGCGCGCGTTCTTCCAAGCCGCAATCTCTGCCCGTCAAAGTCAAATCGAGCAAGCCCGAAACCTTTACCGCGTCCTCGAAAAACATCTCGTAAAAGTCGCCAAGACGGTAAAACAGCACGCAATCCTTATATTTTTCTTTCATCGAAAGATAATGCTGCATCATTTGTGAAAGCGCCATATTTTTCTTCCTTTGGTTATATCAACCGATTTTCGCTCTATCGGCGGTGCTTTCGCCGATTATCCGTTTCGCCGACGGTTTTTCGTTCAGCTAACGTTTTTTTGTTCAACCGACGATTTCACCGAACAGGGAAATGCCATTCGCCCGTTCGATTTTGACCTGCACAAACTCGCCGACGACGTTTCTATCGCAAGGGAAATAGCCCATCCTGCCGAACTCGTCCCTGCCCAAATACAAGCCCTTCTTTTCGTCGTAGTCCTCGCACAAAATTTCTACGGTCTTACCAACGTATTTTTCCGATTTTTTACGGGTCTGTTCGTTGACGAGGGCGACAAGGCGCATAATTCTGTCCTTTTGCACCTCTTCGGGGACGTGGTCGGGCATTTCCGTTGCCTTCGTGCCTACACGCGGAGAATAGACAAAGGTGAATGCCGAGGCGTAGTCTACCTCTTTCACCAACGATTCCGTCTGCAAATAGTCCTCCTCCGTTTCGCCGGGGAACCCGACGATGATGTCGGTGGTCAGCTCCGCTTCGGGGAAGTATTCCTTCAACATACGCACTTCGTCCAGATACTTTTCGCGCGTGTAGCGGCGGTTCATCGACTGCAAAATTCTGTTCGCCCCCGATTGCACGGGCAAATGCACAAGTCTGCAAATTTTGGGGTGCTTTTGCATGACCTTCACCACATCCTCGTTAAAGTCCTTGGGGTGGCTGGTCATAAACCGCAAACGGAATTTGCCTTCTACGGAAGCCACTCTGTCCAACAGCTCTGCAAAGGTCACGCCCGTACTACCGTCCGAGCCGTACGAATTGACGTTTTGCCCAAGCAAAGTGATTTCGCGATAGCCTTCTTTAACGAGGCGTTCCACCTCGGCAACGATGTTTTCGGGCGCGCGAGAACGCTCTCTGCCGCGCACGTACGGCACGATGCAATAGGAACAGAAATTGTTGCAGCCGTACATGATATTCACCCATGCGTTGGGGTAGCTGGTGCGGTAGGCGTCGTCAAACTCCACCACCTCCCCTTCCTTTTCGCGAATAGAAATCACACGTTTTTTCTGCGTTTTCTTTTTGCGGATCAGGTCTTCCAGCTCCTCTAAATTCAGCGTGCCGAACAGAATATCGATAAACGGAAACTTCTGTTTCAAGACGTCCGCTTTGCCCTTTTCCTGCGTCATGCAACCGCCGACGGCGATGAGCAGGTGCGACTTTTGCTTTTTCAACTTTTTCAGCGCGCCGATATTACCAAAGGCATGGTTTTCTGCATTTTCGCGAATGCAACAGGTATTGAAAACAATGATGTCTGCGTCGTCGACCGAATCCGTGGATTCCGTATAGCCGACGCGGCGCAAAATGCCTGCGATTTTTTCTGATTCGTGTACGTTCATTTGACAGCCGTACGTGACGATATGATACTTTTCTGACATAATAACCCTATTATAATTTTCGTTTTTCTTATTATACTCTTTTTTTCGTTTTTTTTCAAGTCTTTGCGCGTAATTCCTTCATGTTTTTCGTGATAAAAAAGGCAAAATACGAAAATACTGTTGTAATGAAAAGAACGAAACGCATTTTATCCATTGTTGGCGCGGCGTGCCTTGCCTGCGCTTTGGCGGCGTACGGCGGCTATCTTTGCGCCACGAGCGGCATACATTTAGACGAAAGCCGCCTGCAAGCCCGTCAGCAAAATATAATCCTTTACGACGGAAAGGACGTCGCCCAACCCCTATATTCCTCCAAGACGGAAACGAAAATTTCCGCCCTGCCGCACCACGTAAAACGGGCGTTTATCGATGTGGAAGACAGGCGATTTTATCGACATGGCGGCTTTGATACGCGGAGCATTCTGCGCGCCGTATGGCGCAACGCAAAAGCGCGCAAGGTGAAGGAAGGCGCGTCCACCATTTCGCAACAACTGATCAAAAACACCCATTTAAGCCAAAAAAAGACGATGAAACGCAAGTTGCAAGAGTGGAAACTGACGAGGCAATTAGAACGGAAATTTTCCAAGGACGAGATTTTGGAAAGGTATTTGAACGTAATCTATTTCGGGCACGATTGCTTCGGCATCGCCTCGGCGGCGGAATTCTATTTCGGCAAAGCCCCTGCCGAACTTTCGGTGGCGGAGGCGGCGACGTTAGCAGGGCTCGTTAAGTCGCCAAACCGCTATTCCCCTTATAAAAACCCGGAAAATTGCCAAAAACGACGGGCGTGCGTGTTGTCGCTCATGCAAAAAAGCGGCAGCATTTCCGCCGAGGAAAAACGGCTTGCACTTGCCGAGCCTCTGCCGAACCCACAGCCGCGCGCCAAGTGCCGCTATGCGCATTTTGCGTTGGACGAACTGACAGACCTTGCCGACAAGCAGGGTTTGCGTTTGGGCGGCAAAGTGGAAATTTACACCTATTTGGACGCAGATTTACAGGCGAAGATGGAAGAATTGTACGCCGAAACGACGAGAAAAACCGCCAAAAACGGGTGTGATGAGGCATTCTGTTGTTTGGATACGGAAACCGACGGCTTTGTCGGTTGCGTTTCGGACATCGGCAACCGACCCCGTTTGACGGGTTCGGTTTTGAAACCGCTGTTGGTGTACGCGCCTGCCTTGGAAGAAAATTTGATTTCCCCTGCCACGCCGATTTTGGACGAAAAGGTGAATTACGGCGGCTACGCCCCTGCCAACTACGACGGAAAGTATCACGGCTACGTCAGCGCAAGAGAATGTTTAGAGCAGAGTTATAACCTGCCTGCCGTAAAAATTTTGGCGAGTTTGGGGGTGAAAAAAGGCAGGGAATACCTGCAAAAACTGGGCTTAAACACCACAGAAAAAGACAACTCGCTTGCGCTTGCCCTCGGCGGTATGGAAAAGGGATTTTCCTTGCCCGAACTCGTCGGCGCATACAGCGTGTTTCCGTCGGGCGGAGAAAAACAACCGTGCGGATTTATTCGGCGAATTACAATCAACGGAAAAACCGTGTACGAAAAGCCGTGCAAAAAACAACGAGTATTCGGCGAAGACACCGCCTATTTGACCACGGATATGCTTTGCGGTGCGGCGAAAACGGGCACAGCGAAAAAACTGCGCGACCTGCCCTTTGCCGTGGCGGCAAAGACAGGCACGGCAGGCGCGAAGTCGGGCAACACCGACGCGTACACCGTTGCCTATACAAAAAAGTATTGTTGCGGCGCGTGGTTGGGCAATGCCGACAATCAAAAAATCACCCACACGGGAGGCAGCTTGCCCTGCAACCTCGTCAAAGAAATGCTTGCCTATTTGCACCAAAAGGCGCAAACGGAAGGCAATGCAGAGGCAGACTTCCCCGAACGGTTTACTATGCCACACAGTGTTACACGGGTGCAAATCGATAAAACCGCCTATTATGACACGCATACAATACAACTTGCCGACGACAATGCCCCTGCTGCCTATCGTTTTGCGGAAATCTTCAAAAAAAGCCAAATTCCACGCCAAAAATGTACAATTTTCAGCAATCCGAGCTGTTCCGCCCCCACTTTACGGGTGGAAAACGGCAAGGTTGTGCTTGCCTTTTACGGGCATTTTCCTGCCTTTTACACCTATAAAATCGAAAAAGAGAACTATGCGACACATAATTTATTATATGTGGGAGAGTACTTGGAGAGCTTTACGGACGAGGACTTGAAAGCAGGAGAACGCTACGCCTATACGATAACGCCGATGTATAACGGCAAAGCAGGTGAGTCCGTACGCTTGCCTACCGTGTGTATTAGCGAAAACGGCACGGCGATAGAAGACAAGCATATTTTGGATCTGCCGTGGTGGGAAGGATAATGGATAAGCCGAAAAGCGCCGCCCCTTCCTTTTGGGAAGGCGCGGCGCGCTAAACTCGGTTTGGATATGTTTTCTGTCCATGACCGCTTGAACAAGCGTAAATTACAGTTCTACGCGCTCCAACGATGCCATTGCCTCGTCAATCAAACCCTCTACGTCCAGCTTGGCTTCTTCGCGCAAGATGTCTTCCATTTTCGGACGAATGGCAGGGAAATCGGGCAAGAACACCGTGCAACAATCTTCAAACGGCAAAATCGACGTTTCGTACGCGCCCATTTTGACGGAAATATCAATAATTTCGTTCTTGTCAAAACCGATTAAGGGGCGCAGGACGGGCAACGATTCCACCACCGAGTTGGACGAAGTGATGCCCTCGATCGTTTGGCTGGCTACCTGCCCCAAACTTTCGCCTGTGATCAGGCACTGACCGCCGATACGGCGCGCGTGGCGTTCCGCAATGCGATACATAAAGCGGCGAAGCAAGGTAATCATTAACTCAGGTTTGCACTTTTCGTGAATCGCCTCTTGAATATGCGTTACACTGACCGTACAAAGCTTGGTGCCGCAAGCGTATTCGGACAAAATTCTTGCCAAATCCACCACTTTTTCCTTGGCTTGCAGGTTGGTGTACGGATAGCTGTGGAAGTGCAAACAATCGACGTTCATACCCCGTTTTGCCATCATATACCCTGCTACGGGGCTATCGATACCGCCCGAAAGCAACAACACGCCCTTGCCAGCAGTGCCGACGGGCATACCGTTTGCGCCTTGGATAAATTCGCCGAACACAAGCGCTTTGCCGTTTTCGCGAATGTCTACCTGCACGGTAAAGGACGGGTTGCGCACGTCCACCTTCAAACCGCCTTTTGCATAGTCCAAAAGCAAGCCGCCCAACGTTTTGCTAATCTCGACCGAGGTCATGGGATAGCGTTTGTCGCCACGGTGCGATTCGACCTTGAACGTGCCGCTGGTGCGCGTGACGAGTTTTGACGCCTCGAAAATGCTGTCCATATCACTCTGCGTTTCGTAAGCGACGCTCAGCGTATGCAAGCCGAACACCTTTTTCAGCTGCGAAACAATGCCGTCCACGTCCTCTTCTGCAAAGTTGCGGACGATATAGCGACCGCACTGCTTGACGAGTTCATGCTCGTAATCGCATAAGGCGCGGTTTAAGTTGTTTTCAAATGCGCGCTCGAAAAAGCCTCTGTTTTTACCCTTCAAATACAATTCGCCATAACGAATGATAATTACTTTTGTCATATTTCTTTCCTTTTCTTTTATGCCATTCTGCGTTGCAAATCTCTGCCGATTTCATTCAAAATACGCAACGCTTCGTCTACTTCTTCTTCGGTAGTGTATTGCGAAAAACTAATCCGCAACACGCCGTCCGCCTCTTTTTGCCCGTAGCCGCACGCCAAAGCGACCTTGCTAAACCGCAATTTGCTGTTGGACGAGCAAGCCGAACCCGTGCCGATAAGCAAGCCTTTGTCGTTTGCCATTTGTTGCAGAACCGCGCCGCGCAAGCCTGCCGCCGACACGGTGAGGATATATGGCGTGCCGCTTTCCGCCGAAAGCCGCGTGAACACCGATTTATCCAAGCCCTGCCACAACTTTTCACGATAGTCCGTAAGCCGCGCACCGTCTGCTTTTAAGGTGGCGAATTTCTCTTCCGCCGCATAGGAAAACTGCATAATGCCGAACATATTTTCCGTGCCGCTGCGTCTGCCGCTTTCCTGTCCTCCGCCGATGAGGTAGGGCGGCAAAGTCAGGCTTTTGCGTTTAATCAGCGCGCCAACTCCCTTCAAGCCGCCGATTTTATGCGCACTGAGCGAATACAAATCAACTTCTTTGGCAAGGCGGAACGGAATTTTTCCGTACGCTTGCACGCCGTCCACGTGGAAAATCACGCGCGGATTTTTCTGTTTGACCGCCTTGGCAATGGCATTGATGTCATTGATTGCGCCGATTTCGTTGTTCACATGCATGACGGAAACCAAGCTCGTTTTCTCGTCCACCATAGCCAAAAGCGCGTCAACGTCCACGCCGCCGTCCGAACGGAGTGGCGCGAAACGGGGTTCGGCAATCCCCCTTGTTTTTAGCTCGTGAAAGGGCGCAAGCACGGCGGAATGTTCCCCTGCCGTGGTGACGGCATTGCCGCGGCGGGCAAACGAGAAGATTGCCTGATTGTCCGATTCCGTGCCGCAGGAGGTGAACACGATTTCAAAATCCCGTTCGTCTGCGACCTTAGAAAGCAAAGCCGAGCGCGCCTTTTTCAGCTCGCTCTGCAATGCAAACCCTTCCTTGTATAACGCGGAAGGGTTATAAAATTTTTCCGTGAGGAACGCCGCCGCCCGCTCGGTTGCCGTGGGCGAGGGCTTTGTGGTTGCCGCATTGTCTAAATAGATCATGATTGTTGCTTTTTCCTCTCTTGCGAAACGTAATCCCTATCCAATGCCGTGCGTTTGGTAAAGCGCAGGATATTCATAAGCAACTCCTCTCTACATTCCAAAACGTACAACTTTTTGCCATCGTCTTCCGCAAGGATATACAAAAAGAATTTTCCTTCGGCAGGGACATCGTTAGAGGTACAAATCACCTTTTTCACATTAGGGTCGGCAGCAAAACGGTCGTACGACGTGCCATCCACGTCCCCCATTTGAATAATCGACTCGCCATTGAAACGGGCAACTAGTCTACGCTTGTTGGCGTTGACGACTTTGGAAATGCGGACTTCGTCCGTGACAATCAGATAATCGTAACTGACGTTGGTGATGTTTTTCCATCTATAGAGCAGAAACCAGCCCAGCCAAAAAGACAGCACGAACATACCGAAAAAAATCATAAATCCCACATCGGGAATAAAAAGCACGAACATGACGGTGGCAATGACGGCGAGCACCATAAAGAGGGTGGAAAATACGTTTAACACCGCATACTTTTTGGCACTCTTCGTCGCATTGCGCTCCGCCGCGCTTTCTTCGTAAAAAACGTCCATAAATCAGACTCCGTTTTAAGTAGTATTTTGTTAAATTTCCAGTGTACCCTCGTACACCGTTTTGACATTGCCGATCAGCTCTACGTCGCCGTCGCTATGGTAGTTGACCGTCAAATCGCCGCCGCGGAGCTTGACCGTAACGTTGGTGTCTGCCTCGCAATAGCCAAGCAGAACCGCCGCCGTCACCGCCGCGCACGCGCCCGTGCCGCAAGCCCACGTTTCGCCGTTGCCGCGTTCGTAAGCGCGCATTTTTAAGGTGACCTTGTTGACCACGCGCACCACGTCCGTGCTGACTCCCTGAGGGAAATATTCGCTGTTTTCAAATTCCGCGCCGAGTTCGGCAAGGGGCACGCCCTCCACTCTGTCACAGAACAGCACGCAATGGGGATTGCCCACGTTGACAAGGGTCGCTGCATAGTCCTTTCCGCCGACCGTAAGGGTATGGTTGACGATTTTTTCGCCCGAAATCGTGCAAGGGATTTTGTTGCCTGCAAGTTCCACTTTACCCAAGTTGACGCTTGCGGTGTTTACTTTGCCGCTGAACGAGTATACTTTGACGTCGCAAATCCCTTTTTCCAGCTCGATTCGCATAGAAGTTTTGGGCACGATGCCTTTTTCGTACAAGTATTTCCCTGCGCAACGAACGGCGTTGCCTCCCGTGGGCATTTCCTTGCCGTCGCCGTTGAACAAACGCATTTTTGCATCGGCTACGTCAGAATTTTCGATAAGCACCACGCCGTCGCCGCCGATCCCGTAATGGGGCAACGCATAGTTGACGGCAATCGATTCGGGACAGGTGATTTTACCGTCGCGGTTATCGAACACGATAAAATCGTTGCCGCAAGATTGCATTTTGGTAAATTCCAACTTCAATTTTTCGCTGCGCAACGCGTTGATATCGACGAGTTCGGTGTTGTTTTCGGTAAACTTACTTGCGATAATGTCTGCAAGCGCATTTGCCGTATCCAGCGCCGTAAGCACGGTGATGCCCAACAAAATAGCATGGTGGTGCAAGCGAATGAAGTCGTTGATGGATTCGATGTCCGTTTTGCCCGTGTACACGATGTAGTCAATCTTGCCCTCGTCCATCAATTTGATGACGGTATCGGTGGCGGAAAGACGGTCTACAACCTGACAATCGAAACCGAGGTCGTTAATGACCTTTGCCGTGCCTTTGGTGGCGTACATGGTACAACCCAAATCCCCGAATTTTTTAGCGATGGTCAGCAAATCCAGCTTGTCTTGGTCGTTTACCGTCATATACACGCCCACAGAGCGGCGTTCGGACGGGTGACACATTTTGAAGCCTGCGGAAACAAGACCTTTGAACATCGCCTCCTCCATCGTTTTGCCAATCCCCAACACTTCGCCCGTCGATTTCATTTGCGGACCGAGCTGGGAGTTGACGTCGTTCAGTTTTTCAAAGCTGAACACGGGCACTTTGACAGCAACGTACGGCGAAGCGGGATACAGCCCCGTGCCATAGCCGAGCTTTTTGAGTTTTGCGCCGACGATGATTTTGGTAGCAAGTTCTACCATCGGCACGCCCGTCACCTTGGAAATGTACGGAACGGTACGCGATGCACGGGGGTTGACCTCGATGACGTACAACTGACCGCGATAGATGAGGTACTGGATATTGATAAGCCCCTTCGTTTTCAGTTCCAAAGCGAGTTGGGTGGAAACTTCGATAATCCGTTCCAACATAGAATCTTCTAAGTTGTAAGGCGGATATACGGCGATCGAGTCGCCGGAGTGAATACCCGTGCGTTCGATGTGTTGCATGATGCCGGGGATCAACACGTCCTGACCGTCGGAAATGGCATCCACTTCCAACTCTGTGCCCATCAAATATTTATCGCAAAGCACGGGGTTTTCGATGCCCTGCGCCAAAATGACATCCATATAACGGCAAACGTCCTCTTCCGTAAAGGCAATGGTCATATTTTGTCCGCCGATGACGTAAGAAGGGCGCAACAGAACGGGATACTCCAACTTCTGCGCCGCCGCCAACGCTTCGTCCTTGGTCATAACGGTGATTGCCTTTGGTCTGGGGATGGAATATTTTTCCAACAACGCTTCGAACCGCTCGCGGTCCTCTGCCCTGTCTACGCTGTCTGCCGACGTGCCGAGGATACGGATTCCGTGCGATGCAAAGTAAGCGCAGAGATTGATTGCCGTCTGTCCGCCGAAGGTGATGATGACGCCGTACGGCTTTTCGATGTCCAAAACGTGTTGCACGTCTTCGGGGGTCAACGGCTCGAAATACAAGCGGTCTGCCGTGTCGAAGTCGGTGGAAACCGTTTCGGGGTTGTTGTTGATGATGACGACTTCGTAACCCAGCTCTTTCAACGTCCAAACGCAATGTACGGAAGAATAGTCGAACTCGATACCCTGCCCGATACGAATGGGGCCCGAACCGATGACGACGATACGCTTTTTCTCGCCCGTAACAAAGGGTTTTGCCTCGTCGTGTTCTTTGGGGTCGAAAGTCGAATAGAAATACGGGGTCTTTGCAGCAAATTCCGCCGCGCAGGTATCGACCATTTTATAGGCAACTTTCCGTCTGTACGGCACTTTCTGTGCGCTGAATGCGGCAATATCCTTATCCAGATAGCCGAGGCGTTTGCCCTCGTCATACAGCTCTCTCGTCAGTTTTTCACCCGAAGCCAAACGCTTTTCGTAAGCGATGAGGTTGAGGAATTTATGCAAGAACCAACGGTCGATTTTGGTGATTTCGTGCACTTCGTCCACGGAAATGCCCTGCCGCAACGCCGCATAGACCACGAAAATGCGCTCGTCCGTCTGTTCGTGCAGTTTTGCCAACAACTCCTCTTTGGAAGTATGCAGGAATTTTTTGTGGTTGAAGGTGCTTGCAGAGATTTCTGCGCCGCGCACCGCCTTCATCATCGCCATTTCAAAGGACGTGCCGATTGCCATTACTTCGCCCGTCGCTTTCATACGCGTGCCGAGCTCTCTCTTGGCATACAAGAACTTGTCGAAAGGCCACTTGGGCATTTTTACAACGAGGTAGTCGATCGTCGGCTCGAAACAAGCGTAGGTATTGCCCGTTACATCGTTCACGATTTCGTCCAAGGTATAGCCGAGGGCAATTTTGGAGGTGACTTTGGCAATGGGGAAGCCCGTCGCTTTGGACGCCAACGCCGAGGAACGGCTGACACGGGGGTTGACCTCGATAACCGAATACTCGAACGAGGTGGGATGTAAAGCGAATTGCACGTTGCAACCGCCCTCGATGCCCAGTTCGGTGATGATAGAAAGCGCCGCGTTGCGGAGCATGGTATATTCTTTGGTGCTGAGGGTAACGGCAGGCGCAACGACGATGGAATCGCCCGTGTGGATACCGACGGGGTCTACATTTTCCATAGAACATACGGTGAGACAGTTGCCTTTGCAGTCGCGAATGACCTCGAACTCGATTTCCTTCCAGCCTGCGATGTATTTTTCAATCAAGACCTGCGTAATGGGAGAAAGCATTAAGCCGTTGTGGGAAATGAGGCGGAGCTCCTCCTCGTTATACGCCACGCCGCCGCCTGCGCCGCCCAAGGTGTAAGCAGGGCGAATGATGACGGGATAGCCGAGGCGGTTTGCAATCGCCACACATTCTTCCACCGTATACGCAATATCGGAAGGCACGCAGGGTTGATGGATTTTTTCCATGGTTTCCTTGAACAATTCTCTATCTTCCGAGCGGTCGATTGCGTCTAACTTGGTACCGATGAGCTTAACGCCGTGTTCTTCCAAAAAGCCCGATTTGGCGAGTTTGCACCCCATGGTCAAACCCGTCTGTCCGCCCAAGGAAGCCAAAAGGCTGTCCGGCTTTTCCTTCAAAATGATACGCTTTAACGATTCTTCGGTAAGCGGCTCTAAGTAAATTTCGTCGGCGAGCGCCTTATCCGTCATGATGGTAGCGGGGTTGGAGTTGCAAAGCACAACGTTGACCCCTTCGCTTTTCATGACGCGGCAGGCTTGTGCGCCTGCATAGTCAAATTCGGCGGCTTGACCGATGACAATCGGGCCCGAACCGATAACCAAAACCTTTTTGACGTCCGTTCTTTTAGGCATTTTTCTTCTCCTTCGCGATCATTGCAAAAAATTGTTCGTATACGGGGCTTTCTTCCAAGCCGACGATACAAGAAGTGGGGTCGAATTGCACGCCGAGCGCATTTTTATCCGCATAGAACAAGCCTTCACAGCTGCCGTCGTTGACGTTGACGTACAGAAGTTCGGCTTGCGACAAGGAATCCGCGTCTACGGCATAGCCGTGGTTTTGCGCCGAAACGTAAACTCTGCCCGTTTGCAGGGATTTGACGGGTTGGTTACTGCCCCTATGCCCGTGTTTTTGTTTGTACGTCTTTCCGCCGAGGGCAAGCGCGAGCAACTGATGTCCGAGCCCCAAGCCCAAAACGGGAAGTTTGCCGACGAGCTTTTGAATTTCCGCCACGATGTTGACATTTTCCGTGGGGTCGCCGGGGCCGCCGCTAAGCACGACGCCGTCCGCGCCCGAAGACAGAATTTCGTCTGCGGAAACAAAGGCAGGGAAAGAGATTACTTCGAAACCACGCGCCGTCAGGGCGTTGATCGCACTCTGTTTTTCGCCAAAGTTCCAAAGGGCAAGACGTCCTTTTTCCGCTTTGCCGAAGGTCTTTACTTCGCAGGGGGAAACACTTGCCACTGCACTGCGTACTTCGTAGTTTGCCAACGCGACAAGTTCCGCTTCGGAAAGCGGTTTTTTGCTGATACGGGCGTTCATTGCCCCCTCTTCACGCAGGATTTTGGTCAATTCGCGCGTGTCCACGCCACAAATGCCCACCACGCCTTGCGCCGTAAGGTAGGCGTTTACGTCCCCTTCCGAACGGAAGTTGGAGGGTTGGTCGCACAGCTCGCGAACGACGTAAGCGGAAACGCAAGCCCTTTCGCTTTCCGCGTCCTTTTCAATCATGCCGTAGTTACCGATAAGCGGAAAGGTCTGCACCAAAATCTGCCCGTAGTTAGCAGGGTCGGTCAAACCCTCGATATACCCGACTGCGCTTGTAGAAAACACAAGCTCGCCCGTGGCCTCTCCATCTGCGCCGAGTGCGTAGCCTTGAAAGACTTTGCCGTTTTGAAGCGTCAAATACACCTTTTTCTTTTTCATAACGTACCTTTATAAAAAAATTTTCTTTGCCGTGATTGTAAAAAATAAGACTGATTACGAAAATCAGTCTTTCAATGCAAAAACAAGAGGTTGTCCATTAAAAACGGAAAACAAAAGAGCGCCGTTGCCGAAAGTTTGAACGTTGCAACGGTCGTTCGTCATTCCCTGTTTTTCCATAGACATATTCGTATACATATCGCACCTTGTTTATTTCTATATATTATAACATGAGTTTTGCCATTTGTCAACGGTTACTGACACTTTTTTTCGCGATTTTTTCATCTTTTTTTGCAGAGCGGTTCGCTTGCCGACTTTCTTATATGCAGGTATAGCCCGTGGAGGTATAATTCCCCTGCGAAAGTCCGACGGAGATTTGCACCTGCGGCGCGGCAAAGACGTGGCGCAAGCGTTCGCAGGGGGCTAAAATGCGGTCGCCGTCCTCGTACACCACCGCATCGCCAAACTCGGACGTGACGGAAATGCGCACCTTATCAAAGTCGGTTACGCCGCCCGATTCCGCTAAAATCGACAGGATATTTTCGACGTTGACAATCCCCTTTTTCGCCTGTTCCTTTACCCCGAGGGCGCGCACCAAGCGTTTGGCAAGGGTACGGGAAACCTGCGTGGATCGTGCGCCGTAAACCCTGCAATAGAGGTGTTGCGGCTTGTCTTTGACGTTGCAAAGCATACGAATGCACGCCCTGCGCAAGACCTCTTTTAAGGCGAAAACGAATTTTTTATAGTCGGTATCTACGCAATCGATGCGCCAATTATCCGCCCTGCCGCTAGCCAAAATAAAGGCGCTGTCGTTCGGGGAAGACACGCCGTCTAAATCGGTGAGGTTCAGCGTTTCGTTCACGCAATAGAGCAAGGCTTTTTTCAGCATTTCGGGGGAGATATTGACGTCCGTCGTTAAAAAGACGAGGGTAGTTGCCATATTCGGCGAAACCTGCGTATTGCCTTTGAACGCCGCGCCGATGTGGCACAAAAACGAGCCCAGCTCGAATTCGTAGGCGAATTGCATGGGTTCTACCCCCTCTGCCGCCATGGCTTTGGCGACGGAAAGAGCGGCGGCGGGTTCGGATGAGAGGTTTTGCGCCGCCTCGCGTATGCCGACCTCGAACGAGTCCAAATTCAGTTGCCGTCCCATATACCCCGTAGACGCCACCAAAACGTCCTCAGTGACCACACTGCAATACCGTTCCACCAGCCGACAAGCGTCTTTGGCGAGGCGTTCGCCGCGTGGCTGAAAGACGTTTGCCAAGCCGCCGTTGACCAAAATGGCATGGGCGTGACCGTTTTCAATGTGTTTTTCGCTGACCAGAACAGGTGCGCCGCGCTTGGGCGACGTGGAAAACACGCACGCCGCAGGACAACGGCGAATCGGTAAAATCAAAGCCAAATCGGGATCGCCGTTCCGCTTAAATCCGCAAGTGCCGCTGCCCGCTCGAAAGCCCTCCGGCGCACAAACGCCGCCTTCGACGGGGAACAGCGTTCTGTTGACTGCATTTTTTCTTGTTCCCATAACCCCTTTATCCCGTGTGTTTTTCTTTGTTTTTTTGCGCTTGCCGAAAACGGCGCGCACCCCCTTTGCGTTTAAGCGAACGTCATTTGCGTCTGCACCACCAAATCGTCGCATTGATTATAGCCTTGCACAAGCCAAGCTTCTCCGTTACGCTTTGCGTAAAAGGAAAGCAAATCCCCCTCTTTGCACTGCTTTACGTAGCGAATGGCAAAGGAAGTCAGGCGCATTTCCGCAAGCTCGGCAACCGTGAAACAGTTGAAGCAATAGTCAGCGTAGCGCGTGTTGTTGACGTGCATATTGTGGTCGTATTCGGCATTGCGTACGGTCATCGAAAAACGGAGTTCCCCTTCCTCTTTGGCAAAAACAGGGATTTTCCAACCCCACTCCGGCAACAGCTTTTTGGTATTGTAGGTGGTATAGTCTTGGTTGTCGATGCGCTTGGACGGTAGAATTTTGCCCTGCGCCACGTCCATTAAGCACCAACGAGAAGTGGCTTCAGCAAGAAGTTCTTCGCCGTCAAACAACTGAAACTCTCTGCCGAAAATCGCCGCCGTGGGCGGTGTGGGCCAAGTTTTGAGTGTGAACGCCGCGCCGAGTTTGACGGGGCGCAAAAAACGGCAATAGTAGCCCGTGACGAAAAAGGCGTAGCCGCGCGGCTTTACGTAGGCATAGCCAAAGCCCAGCTCGTCTGCACTGTCGCAAGCCGATTCTTCTAAATAACTGAGGAAGGCGGACGTTTTTAATTCGTCCTTAAAATCCGCGTCGCAATAGCGAACACGATAGGTTGTTGTGTGTTGATAGGCTTCCATGGCTACAAGTATACCCCATTTGCACGCAAATGTCAACGGGTGAACGGAAGTTTGACGAAAAAAAACAAAAAAATCACAATTCTTTTGCTTTTTCTCACGCATAATTATTGACAAAATTTTCTGCACGTGATATAATACTTTATGTAATGTAACATACAGCAAAAAAGTTAGAGTTTTCATAACTTTTTCTGCATTTTTGAAACTTAGGATTATACCTGACATAGCACTACTATGTCAGGCAGAAATACAGGAGGCAAACAGCATGAGCGAACGCGAATCCGTTTTAGAGCCAGAAAGCGCAATGACGGGCGGCGAAGAACAGAATTTTGACATCAGTTCGGACTTAATCAGAGGACACATCAATACCATTATTTTGCGCAGCCTTTACGACGGCGACAAGTACGGGTACGAGATCATTTACGAGATTGAAAAGAAGAGCGGCGGTATGTATACCTTAAAGCAACCCACCCTTTACAGTGCATTGAAGCGGTTGGAAAGCTTGAATTACGTCACGTCGTACTTCGGCGATTATTCCAACGGCGGCAGAAGAAAATATTTCTCGCTGACCGACCAAGGGAAAAAGGTGACCGAACAGAACCTTTCAGAATGGGAATATTCACGTACGATTATCGACAGCTTGATTTCGGATGGGAACGCACATTACGACTTCTCCTTTATCACCGACAAACAAAAGGAATTGAGCGAAATGAAACGCGCCCTCGACGCGCGCGAACATGCATTTGAAGAAGAAAAGCAAGCGTTTGCGAATTTGAAAAACGAACTGCAACGGGAACGTTCGTTACTTGCTGCGCAAAGCTCCACTCTGTCCAACCAAAAATCCGATTTTAACGATTTGCGTGAAAAGATTGCGGCACAACGGGAAGAATTGGACGAAAAACAGCGTGTTTTGAACGAAAAACAAGGCGAATTGGACGCAAAAGAGCTGGAATTGCAACAAAAGGAACAGGAAATCGGCGATGCAAAAGCCGAACTTGCCCGTTTAAATGAAGAAATTTCGGCATTAAAACGGACGTTAGAAGGTCAGCAAGCTGCTTTTGAAGAGCAAGAAAAGGAACTTTCCGAGTCTAAACAGCTTTGCGTAAGCCGCGCGCAGGAACTCGCCAACGCGCAAAAAGAAATTTTGGAACTGCAAGAGCGCAACGACGACTTGACAGCACAAGCGGAAGCCCTCTCTGCGCAAGCCGACGACAGCGAAGCGTTGCAAGCGGCGCAACAGGAAATCGATACTCTGCAAGCGGATTTGGAAAACAAGAAGGCGGTGATTGCCTCCCTAAACTCTGCCCTCACCACGCAGGAAAACGCTTTTGCCGTGTTGAAGAACGATTACGAGAGCAAGACGACGGATTTTTACAACAAGCAGTTGGAACTCCGCGCCCAACAATCGCAACTCGACGCGACGAAAGAAAAAATTGAAAGCGACAAGCGGTATATCGATGCAAAAACGGAAGAAACGGAAGCGTTGAAACGGCGGTTGGACGAACGCGAAATGGAACTTTCCGCAAAAGAATACTCGTTGAGCGAACGCGCCGACCGACTTTCCGCCAAAGAAAACGAGCTGAACGAGCGCACGGAATCGGTGCAAGCGCAGGAAAGCTCCCTTTCCGATGCCAACCGCGACCATGAGGAAGAACGCGCGGCATTTGAAGAAGAAAAACGGGCTTGGGAAGAAGAACGCGGCGCTTTGGACGAGGCACAAACTCGGTTAGACGAAGAAAAACAGGCTTTGGAAGACGAGCGTAGCGAGTTGGAAAATCGGTTACAGACCTTAGAAGTGGAACGGACGACCCTCCGCAATGAAAACGACGAGTTGGAACACGCGAAAGCGGCTCTGGAAGAAGAAAAACAGGCGTTGAACGCCTCGAAAGAGCATTTGCAAGCGGAACGGGAAGAACTCGACAAAAAGACATACGAGCTCACACAGTTGCAATATGAAATCGAAGAAAAACAGCGTTCGTTGGACGATAGACAGACGGAAACGAGCGCATCGAACGAGGCAGCACAACAGCGTTTGGGCGAGTTGGAAGCGCGCGAAAGCGATCTGTTAAAAAACAACAGCAAGCTGCAAGACGATCTCCTTTCCTTACAGCAGCAACAAAAGGAATTTGCCGCACGGCAAGGTATTTATAATCAGCAACAGTTGGAATTCATTTCCCGTAAAAACGCGTTGGCGGCGCAACAGTTTGAGTTTGCAGACAAACTTAACACCTACAATTCGCAAGTCAAGCGTTTTAACGAAAATTTAGAGAAGATGGAAGCCGAACGCAACGCTTTCCAAAAGGAAAAAGCGGTGCACGAAGAACAAGTGCGTGAATTGGAACGCCAAAAGAAAGAGTTTGAATCGGAAAAAGAACGGTTGCAGACAGCGAAAGACGATCTCGTTCGCGATCAGATGGAAGCGCAAAAACGCGCGCACGACGATGCTTCGGGATTGCAGGCGCGTATCAATCAGTTGCAGGAATGGGAAAATTCGTTGCAACAACGCGAAATGGCGATGAACGAGCGGTATCACGAACAGCAAACGGCGCAGCCTTATGCGTACGGCACGTATCCGCAACAGAATCCGATGCCCGCATACGGCGGTCAGCCCCCTGTCCCCTATCAAAATGGTTTGTACGAACGCGCGCAACAGGACGGCATTCGTTTGAACACCGTCGGCACGATGCGCGGATCGCAACGGGCGCAGAACTATCCGCAGTATCCTCAATCGGGTCGCGCAAGCGCACAAGCGGAAAAGAATGTGGCGCCTGTGGCTACGCAAGCACAACCGAACAAACCCGGTTTCTTCAACGTGGGCAAAGCGTTGTTCAACGCGGCATTTATCGTACTTTGCATCGTTGCCTTTGAAAGCCTTGTGGTGTATTTTGCAAGGGATTATTTAGGGATTTCCATTCTGTACCCCGCAATCGGGTTCACGGCAGGATTCATCCCCTTTATCGTTTGCGCAATTCTGTATGCAAGCGGTTATAAGCCGAATGCAAGACGGAAAAAACGCCCGTCGTATATCCTTTCCGCTACGATTGTGTTGGTGATTGCCGTGATTATCGTCAGCATGATTGCCGTGTATCTGAAAGCACAAGTTTCGCAACCGTCGCAACTGTTTGCGTACGTGCTGATTCCCGTGGCATATCTGTTGAATATTTTGTTCTTCGCTGTGTTCTATTACGGATTTTCGATAAAAGCGAGCAAGCATTGACGGATTGATGCGATTTGCATAATCGCGGAAGTGTGTGATTGTGTCGTTCTGTGACGCGAAATTATGCGATTGCGTGATTGCACGGCGAATACGCTATATAATGCGGCAAAATTTTATAAAAACTGCGGGGAAGGCGTTTGTCCTTCCCCGTTTTTGCTTTGATATGATGTTTTTGGGGTAAGATATGCTCCGTTCAGCACAGAGCACGGTGCATAAGATACACTCCGTCCCCCCTACGGGTTTCAGTCGGTATGACACGCACCGCCACCTTCGTGGAGGTCGGGACGCGCGCAGGCTCGTCATTCCGTCGAGCAAAGCCCTCTTTACGGTAGAATATTCCGAAAAAGAATTGTGTTTTTGGTGTTTTTTTATGCAACGGAACAGAAAAACAGTTGACTGCGGCGCGGATTTTTGATATAATAGCTAAGTAAGCGTTTGTTGCAAGTGCTTGCGAACAACTTGGAGGCGTAGCTCAGTTGGTTAGAGCGCTACCTTGACATGGTAGAGGTCGGAGGTTCGAGCCCTCTCGCGTCCACCAAACGAAAAACACCCCTTGTGGGTGTTTTTTTGTTTGTAGAAGAGAGTTGCGAAGAAACTCCGTTTAGCGGAGGTTCGCGCGAGGAGCGAGTGATACGAAGGACGGAAAATGCACAAAGACCGTCGAGCGACGAAGCTTGGGCGCAGCCAAATCCCCTGCCTCCACCAAACGAAAAACACCCCTTGTGGGTGTTTTTTTGTTTGTAGAAGAGAGTTGCGAAGAAACTCCGTTTAGCGGAGGTTCGCGCGAGGAGCGAGTGATACGAAGGACGGAAAATGCACAAAGACTGTCGAGCGACGAAGCTTGGGCGCAGCCAAATCCCCTGCGTCCACCAAAAAAATAGAACCGCAGTTTTCCTGCGATTCTATTTACTTATTTCAATATAATCGCCCAAATCTCTATACTTAATACATCACAAATTCCTCGGAATCGCAAGAGGTTTGTGAAAAAAAATCGAAAAACAATGTTATTTTATAAAAAAATCGGGCGCACGTGGGGCAAAGTTGTCTTTCCGTGCGTCCGATCTCTTGTTTAATCAAGTCGTTATTCGATTTTATGCGTTTTTACGCAACGATTACGCCTTCATGCCTTCTTCTACAGCAACCGCGCAAGCAACCGTCATACCAACCATGGGGTTGTTACCGGCGCCGATCAAGCCCATCATTTCTACGTGAGCAGGAACGGAAGAAGAACCTGCGAATTGTGCGTCGGAGTGCATTCTGCCCATGGTATCTGTCATACCGTAGGAAGCAGGGCCTGCCGCCATATTGTCGGGGTGAAGGGTTCTGCCCGTACCGCCACCGCTTGCAACGGAGAAGTATTCTACGCCGTTTTCGTTGCACCACTTTTTGTAGGTACCTGCAACGGGGTGTTGGAATCTGGTAGGGTTGGTGGAGTTACCGGTGATGGAAACGCCAACTTTTTCGAGCTTCATGATTGCAACGCCTTCAGGTACGGAATCCGAACCGTAGCATCTAACCTTGGCTCTGTCGCCGTCGGAGAATGCCTTTTCGTAAACGATTTCTACCGTTTCGGTGGAAGGATCGAACTTGGTTTCTACGAAGGTGAAGCCGTTGATTCTTGCGATGATATACGCTGCGTCTTTGCCCAAACCGTTCAAAATAACGCGGAGAGGGTTCTTTCTTACCTTGTTTGCGTTGAGGGCGATAGAGATTGCGCCTTCTGCTGCAGCGAAGGATTCGTGACCGGCAAGGAAGCAGAAGCATTCCGTTTCATCGGAAAGGAGCATTGCGCCGAGGTTGCCGTGGCCAAGACCCACCAAACGGTTTTGTGCAACCGAACCGGGGATACAGAACGCCTGCAAGCCGATACCGATAGCCGCTGCTGCGTCGGAAGCTTTGGAGCAACCTTTTTTGATTGCGATAGCGGAACCTACGGTGTAAGCCCAAACTGCGTTTTCGAAGCAGATCGGTTGACCTGCGCGAACGATTTTGTCGCAATCTACGCCTTTGGAAAGGCAGATATCTCTACATTCTTCCACGGAGGAGATGCCGTATTCTTTAAGAACGCCATTGATTTTATCAATTCTTCTTTCGTAACCTTCAAATAATGCCATTTGCTTGTCCTCCTTGATTATTCTTTACGAGGGTCGATGAACTTCACCGCGCCCTGTTCTGCCGTGAATCTGCCGTAGTGACCCATAGCCTTTGCATATGCTTCATTGGGTTCCATACCCTTCTTGATGAAGTCGGTCATTTTGCCGAGGGATACGAATTCGTAGCCGATAACTTCATTATTTTTATCCAAAGCGAGACGGGTTACGTAGCCTTCTGCCATTTCGAGGTATCTTACGCCCTTTTCGAGGGTGGAATACATCGTGCCGACTTGGGAACGATGACCTTTACCAAGGTCTTCCAAACCCGCGCCGATAACAAGACCGTCGTCAGAGAAAGCGGATTGCGAACGACCGTATACGATCTGCAAGAACAATTCTCTCATAGCCGTGTTGATTGCATCGCAAACGAGGTCGGTATTCAACGCTTCCAAGGGAGTTTTGCCGGGCAAAATTTCCGCTGCCATTGCCGCGGAGTGGGTCATACCCGAGCAACCGATGGTTTCTACCAATGCTTCTTGAATGATGCCCTGTTTGATATTCAACGTGAGCTTACAAGCGCCCTGTTGAGGTGCACACCAACCGATACCGTGGGTGAAACCGCTGATATCTTTGATTTCTTTCGCATGAACCCACTTGCCCTCTTCGGGGATCGGGGCGTTTTCATGACGAGCAACGCCTGCGCCTTTGGCAACGCAGTACATTTCTTGAAC
>CAYRAY010000013.1:0-28763 GCA_964422405.1 uncultured Clostridia bacterium
CCATGCTCATCGCCAACGATATGGCGCTCATCACCTTTTTGCCCTTGGGGTATCTGGTGTTGTCCACCACGGACAAGAAAAAGTACATGGCGTTCACCTTCATTATGCAGAACATCGCGGCGAACCTCGGCGGCATGCTCACCCCCTTCGGTAACCCCCAAAATTTGTACTTATACACCAAGTTCCAAATCCCGACGGGCGAGTTCATCTTGACCATGCTCCCCCCGTTTGCCCTTTCCGTCACCCTGATCACCCTTTGTTGTTGCCTGTTCGTCAAAAAGGAAAGTTTGCAAATCACCGAAGAAAAAATCGTGTTGCCCAAGTGGCGCACCGTCGTTTATGCTTTGCTTTTTCTGCTGTCTATCATCATCGTATTTCGGGTTCTTTCCTTTTGGATCGGGCTCATCGTCATTCCTGTTGCACTGCTGTTTTTAGACAGAAAAGCGTTGGCGCAGGTGGACTACGGACTCCTTTGCACCTTTATGGCGTTCTTCGTCTTTTCGGGAAATATGGCAAGAATCCCCGCCGTCGCAACCTTCTTCGGCGGGCTTATGGACAAAAACGCCCTCGTCTTTTCTGCACTCTCCTGTCAATGTATCAGCAACGTGCCGTCGGCAATCCTGCTTTCGCAATTTACCACAAACTGGAAGCCCCTACTCCTCGGCGTCAACATCGGTGGCGTTGGCACGCTGATTTCTTCGCTTGCCAGCCTGATTACCTTCCGCGAATACACCTCGCGTACCAGCGGCGGCGCAAAAAAATACTTGCTGTTGTTCTCCGCCTTCAACTTTGCGTTTTTAGCCATTTTACTTGGCGCATGCCTGCTGTTTTTGGCTATTTTTTAAGGATATACACCCAACGGAATTCACAAGGATTTACTTAACAATTTTACCATGCAAGATACCTTAACCTTTACCCCCATTGCCCATATCCACAGCGACTTCAAAGAAAAATTCGGCATACCCCGCCAAAGCGGCAGAGCCCCTTCGCTCACCGCCGAAATCGTCTTTACGGAAGCCTATCGCAACCCCGACGCCCTGCGCGGCATCGAAACCTTTTCCCATTTGTGGTTGCTTTTCGATTTTTCCAAAGCGCACCGCGCGGAGTGGTCGCCCACCGTCCGCCCCCCTCGCCTTGGCGGCAACGAGCGCGTCGGCGTGTTTGCAAGCCGCTCCCCCTTCCGCCCCAACCCCATTGGGCTTTCGTGCGTGCGTTTGCTTTCCGTTACCGAACAGAAAGGCAAGGGTACGGTGCTTATGGTCAGCGGCGCCGATCTTTTGGACGGCACGCCCATTTTGGACATCAAGCCGTATATCCCCTATGCCGATTGTCAACCAACTGCCACGGGCAGCTATGCCGATTTACACCAAGCAGACGGCTTGCAAGTGGTCTGTGACGAGCGTTTTCTTTCCCTTTTACCAAAGGAAAAGCGGCAGGGACTTTTGGAATGTTTGGCAGACGACCCTCGCCCCTCCTATCAAAACGACCCCGACCGCGTTTACGGCATGGCATTTGGAAATTCTCAAATCAAATTCCAAGTGCAAGACGGCATTTTAACCGTCCTTTCCATTCAATAACCTTTGCTTTTTATCGCACCTTTCTATTTAATTAAATTTGGCTTTTTATCACAGAACAGGGGCAGGTACGCGTTGAATTCAACGCGTACCTGCCCCTATCCTTTTCCCTTTTTGTCCCTTTCATCGCACACCTGCCCCCTTACATTGCCCGTAACACCGACCGAGGACAATAATCCCCTCCTCCGACATACAGCTCCACAAAAGTGCGGTGTGTGCCATACCGACTGAACCCCAAAGGGGTGGCAGCGTATATCTTACATACTGCCGTTACGCCAACAAATCCGTACCGCCATACAATCGTTAGCATCTAAAAGAACGCTACCAACACACTAAGTCTACGTCAAACGTTAGGTTGAAAAACGAGCGAAACCAACTATCGTTCCGCTCGTTTTTACTATGCTGTAATTTTCAAAATCATCTACGCTTAGCCTTGCAAAACAACGCCAACGTGCCAGGACCGGAATGCGTGCCGATTACGGCGCCGATCGTGGACTTCACAATTTCCTTGTTCGGGAAATGTTTTCTCAACAACCCGATGGCATATTCCGCATCCTCCTCGCAATCACCATGCGAAAGAAAAATGGGGTCGTCATCGTCCATCGCTTGCACCTCCAACAGCCCTTCCACCAAGGTGTTGATTGCTTTCTTTCTACCTACGGTCTTGCTCGTCACCTCCAACTTCCCTTCGTTGTTCATGTGCATAATCGGCTTAATTTTCAAAATCGAACCGATGATTGCCGAAGTTGCCGAACATCTTCCGCCGCGCTTCAAATGAACCAAATCGTCCACTGTAAACAGGTGGCAAATGCTCAATTTCAAATTCTCGGCATACGCCGCTGTATCCTCAATGCTTGCGCCCGTGCTCGCCTTTTTCACTACGTAGTCCACCAACAGACCTTCGCCCATGGACGCGCAGAGGGAATCTACCACAATAATTTTGCGGTCGGGATATGTCTCGCCAAGTTCCTTTGCCGCCACGGCAAACTGACCAGCCGTACCCGACAGCCCGGACGAAAAGGCAACCACCAAAACGTCCCTGCCCGCTTTCAGGCTCTTTTCCAAATAGGATTTTGCCACTTCCGCCGTAATTTGATAGGTAGAAGGCATTTTTCCTTCGCGCAACTTATTGTAAAAGTCTTTCACGTCAATGTGTTCACCATCCACGCCTTCATAATTCACGCCGTCCATAATAAACCCAAGCGGCACACAAGTCAGTTCTCTTTCTTCAAAAAAGCTCTGCGGCACATCGCAGGAAGATTCCGTTACAATGTCAAACAATCTTTGCATAATATTTTTCTCCTTCGCTTATCTTTTTTTCTTTGGTATATGTTCGTATTTATTTTAGCACGTTAAATTTTTTTATCCGCTCCGCCTGAAAGCACAGCTCCACAAAATACTCGCCGCCTTTGTAGACAATTTCCATTCTCGGCAGACCGATTAAATCGAAATACTCGTTAAACTTATCGGCAAAATCCTGCAACACCAACGCCTTGCAAGCGTCGCTCATCACCGATTTATCCGCTTGTATCACGTGACGGATTCGCGCGCGTTCTTCCAATCGCTTCATTGCCGCCACCTCACAACCGTTTTTTCAGGGCACGCCGCAGGTTGCCCCACACGCCGCAATATTTTCGCGTTGCGTCAAACACCTTGCTTTTGCCTTGGCTAAGCCCGTTCGCCATCCACTTAAAGGACGGATGTGCGCTTAGAATATCCCCCGACGAAATACGATCGTCCACAGGCAGAACGCCCAGCACGGGCAAATTCAAAATCTCCGCCACGTCCTTCGGCGCAAGGCTATCGCCCGAAAGCACCAAATCGCCGCGCACCATGTTCACCACCAACTGCAGCTTTTCCAAGCGGTAACTTTTCAGCACCGTCACTGCCCGATCGGCATCACGCACGGCAGGCAGGTTCGGGGTCGTCACCACAATCGCCTCGTCCGCAGTTGCCACCGCGCGGTGGAATCCGTCGTCCAAACCGGCAGGCGAATCGATGAATATGTAATCGAACTGCGGCGCAAGGGTATCCAAAACCACCTTGACCGACTGCGGAGAAACGTATCGTTCGGGCGCAGCATTTCGGCTGGTCAGCACAAACAAATTCGGACAATGCGGGTGGCGAATCAAAGCCTGTTTCGCCCTGCACCTGCCCTCGATCACGTCAATCACGTCATACGAAGCCAACGCTTCCACCCCTGCCGTCACGTCCACGTTATTCAGCCCGAAATCGGCGTCGCAGACAATTACTCTGCGCCCCTTTTTGGCAAGCTGCGCGGCAAGACACACGGCAACCGTCGTCTTTCCCACGCCGCCCTTTCCGCTCGTCACCACAATTTTCCTCGCCATGCTACCTCTCCTTTGCCTATTGCCGCGGCTTTCGCGGCTACAAAGCATTATAGCAAATGCCAAAGATACGGGTTTTTAGAAGATTGCTCGTTTTTTCGCTGTTTTTGTCGAAAACGGTCTTCCACGGATTGTATAACCACGGAGCGGAGCGCAAACACGCTTTACACGCATACGCTTTTTATGTATAAGGAGCAGATAACTACCGAACGGCTCGTCCGACCGATTTTTTCGGCACGGAACGCCGCCACGCGAAGTTTGACCCACACATACGCCCAATATTGTGTCGGTTTGTACAGACCAAAATTTCCGTCCGCACATAACTCGCAATTTTATTATACACATGGCAGAAAAAAATGTCAACCTATTCTTCCTAAAAATAATCTACCACAAAAATTTCCACTCTACTTCAAAAAAACGCACTCTACTCACAGTAGAATGCGTTTTTTGTCAGGTTTTCCAAAACTTTTTTAGGCATAACAAGCCGTGCAAATTTTTCCGCATGGTTTATTATGTAAACATGAATGTTTAACGATTACGCTTGCAAAGTTCTGCGCAGACGTCCGAAATCTTCACGTCGGTTGCATTCAAAAGCACCATCACGTGATACAAAAGGTCCGCCGCCTCGTTCACAATGCCCGTTTTTTCGCCGTTTTTCGCCGCAATGACAAGCTCCACCGCTTCTTCGCCGACCTTTTTGCCGATACGGTCTACACCGCGCACAAACAAAAAGCTGGTATACGCACCGTCTTCGGGGTTCTTTCTCACTTCGGCCAAAATGCGTTGTAAGCGTCCGAACATTTCACTTCCCACGTTGTTATATTCCCCTTTCAAACGGTTCGGGAAGCAGGTAAAGTTATTCTTTTCCGCATCGGCGTTCCCCTTTTGCTGTACGCGCAAAAGCAAGCTGTCGCAATCGTGATCGAGGGTGGCGACAATCACTTTTTGGGTATTGCCGAGTGCCTCGCCGTACTTGGTCACGGTCTTTTTCGAGCGGCTGTAATAGTGCGCATAACCGGTAGCAAAGGTTTTTTCCAACGCGTCCATGTTCATATAAACGAGCATTAACACTTCGCCGCTTTCATAATCCTGCGTAACAACGGGGATCAACCCGTCTTTGTCGAACTTAAATTGCGCAAAATCGATTTTTTTGGTCATAGTTGCCATGGTTATACCTCCATAATCCTTCCTTAGGAAACATTATACTACAAAATTTGCCAACAGTCAATAGTCATTCACAAAAAATTTTGTGAATTTTGATATTTTTTTTCTGCACACGCCTTTCACAGATCCGTTTACCCTCGTTTTCCGACATTTTCACACACCGCCTCACCGTTTCAATCCCTTTCGTGTAATACCGACCGAACTCCGTAGGGGTGAACGGAGCGTATCTTCCTCCAAAAACTCATTTGTCGTTTTTAAGAGACACTCCGTTCGCTTACGCTCAGTCGGTATGACCAAAATGACAAATCCGCTTGCCCATACAATCGTTGTATACTAAAAGACCGCACGCTAAGATGCTAAATCCGGGTCAAGGCTCAGCCTTGCGTACAAATAGTACGTAACCGAGCGCCGACAAAGTATTGCGCCGTATATACGCTCCGCCAAAACGCTTAATTGAGAACGACGTCTTTCAACTTAGCATACCTCCGCAACGCCGCATCACGCAACCGCTCGTCCGCCAAGTTCCCGTCAAAGGCATCGTCGGAAAGCTTCTTCGCCATAAAAATCACACTCGTTGGATACTGCAAATTCTTGATGTCCGTCAACATCTTTCCCGATTGCCTCGTCCCGAAAAAGTCGCCGCTGCCCCGCATTTCCAAATCCTTTTCCGCAATCTTGAACCCGTCGGAATTGTTTTTCAGGGTCAACAACCGCTCGCGCGCGGTTTCGCTGTCCGCCCCCATCAGCAAAAAGCAATAGCTCTTTTCCGCGCCGCGCCCAACGCGCCCGCGTAACTGGTGCAACTGCGATAACCCGAACCGTTCCGCATTATAAATAATCATAATCGTCGCATTCGGCACGTCCACACCGACCTCGATGACCGTCGTCGAAACCAAGCAATCGAACTCGCCACGCTTAAACGCCGTCATCACCTCCGTCTTTTCCTTGTCCTTCATGCGCCCGTGCAACAGCCCGAACCGCACCGTCGGCAACCGCCCTTTCAGCTCCTCGAACAGCTCCGTCACGCTCATCACCGAGCCTTCCTCATCGTCGTCAATCTTGGAACAAACGAAATACGCTTGACGCCCTGCCTCCGTCTGTTGCCGCACGTATTCCAACATATCGTCGTATTTATGCTCGGCGATGATCCCCGTCGAAATCTCTTGCCGCGCCTTGGGCTTATCGGGAATGGTCGTCACGTCCAAATCCCCGTAAAAAATCAAAGACAACGTCCGCGGAATGGGTGTCGCGCTCATGACCAACATATCCGTGCCAACACCCTTCTCCGCCAATGCGTTCCGTTGCGCCACACCAAAACGGTGCTGTTCGTCACAGACGATAAAGGCAAGCCTCGGTGTTTCCACGTCCCCTTGCAGAATGGCGTGCGTGCCGCAGAGAATATCAATTTCGCCGTTTTTCAGCTTCAACTTCATCTCCCGCTTTTCCTTCGCCGTCATACCGCCAGCCAAATACCCCACGCGATATTCGGGGAAATACTTCAACAATGCCTGATAATTTTGTGCCGCCAACACCTCGGTCGGGGACAGATACGCCGCCGCATAGCCGCTTTTCACCGCCATAAAAATGCCACAGAGCGCAACCGCCGTCTTACCGCTACCCACGTCTCCTTGCAACAATCGGTTCATGCGCGTAGGCGCGTGCAAGTTCTCGTAAATGTCGTTCACGGCACGCTTTTGCCCGTCCGTAAAGATGAATCCGAACCGCTCGGAAAAGACTTTTACGTCGCTTGCCGCAACAGAATATTGCCGCACGCGCGCCTCCTCTTTGCCCCCTTTAATCAGCTTAAAGGCGGAAATCAAGGTGAAATACTCCTCCAAAGCAATCCGCTCGGAAGCGACGTCTTTCGCCTCGTGCGAGGTCGGATTATGCACCTCGTAAAACGCCCGTTCCAAATCGGGCAAGCCGTACTTTTTCACAATCGGATAGGGAATCACCGTCTGCAAATCCACCTTTTGCAACCCCTCTTTCACCGCCGAACGCACCACCTTTTGCGACAGCGTGCCACGCAACGGATACACGGGCACAATCCCCTTTAAGCGATAATTTTTATCCAATTCCTCAAAGGTGGGGTTGACCAGCGAAACCTGCCCCAGCTTGTTTTGCACTCTGCCGTAAAAAAGGTATTCCCCCGCTTTCAGCTTTTGCAAAACATAGGGCTGATTGAACCAAACCACGGTAAACGGAAACCCGTCTTGCGAACAGAACGCCTTGACCATTTTCCGCTTATTGCCGTACGCCACGGGGGTCACGCGGTTGACTTGGCAGGCAACCAACACCACGTCGTTGTGGTAGGCGGTCTTTAACGAAGCGCGCTCGGTCAAATCCAAATAGGCGCGCGGATAAAAGCGCACCAGACTTTCCACGTCCGACACGCCGAGTTTCTCAAATTCCTTTTCTCTCTTTTCGCCAATCGAGCGCAACTCCGAAAGCTTCATTCCGCCTCTCCTTTTTTCTTTTTTCACGCATTGAACACGAGCCACAAAAGCCCTTCCGACGTCACAATCTCTTCCGATGTCATAATCCCTACCCTGTCATACCAACTGAGCCGCCCTGTCCCTTCCTACTGTCATACAGACCGAACCTGCAACGCAGGTGAGCGGAGTGTATCTTATACACCCACGCTTTGCACCGAACAGAGCGCATCTTTTTGGGGTGCTATACCGACTGAGGGCAACTCCGTTGCCCGAACGGAGTGTATCTTACGCACCGTGCAGTGCCGCCAAGCGGAGCATATCTTCCACACCATGCCAACGTCAAACGTTAGACACGATAAAAACAAAGCGAGAACAGCGCCAACCGCCCTTCCCGCTTCTGTCTATGCTTTTATACTGCACCGCGCGCCCATCGTCTACACACCGGCTACGCACACGCCGCCGCGCACCGCTCTGCAAAACTCCGTCCGCAAAACCCTGCGCAACCCCTTGCTCTTATTCCAAAGCAAGGATATAATAATACACCGCCTGACCGCCGTTGTGGAAATCCACATCGCAATCGGGATATTTTTCCGCAATCGTTTCCGCCAAAGCCTCGGCTTCTTCTTCTTTCACGTCCTCGCCATAGTACAGCGTGATGACTTGGTGGAAATCTTCCTTCATTCTGCCAATCAGCTTCAACACCGTTTCTTCTAACGAGTGCGACTTCGCAAGCACCTTTTTGTCGTCCAAACCGATAATGTCCCCTTCCTTAATCGAGAACCCGTTCAACGACGTATTCCGCACCGCGTACGTAACCTGCCCCACCTTCACGTTGTCCAAAGAGTGGATCATGTTCGTCTTATTTTCTTCCGCGCTAACTTCGGGGTTGAATTCCAATGCCGCCGCAAAGCCCTGCGGTACGTTTTTGGTGGGAATCACGTGAATGGTCTTATTTTCAATCAAACCCTGCGCCTGTTCTGCCGCCAAAATAATGTTTTTATTGTTCGGGAACACAAAAATATGTTCCGCGTTAATCTTCTGCGCCGCGCTTGCAATATCGTTTGCAGAAGGATTCATCGTTTGACCGCCTTCGATAATGCGGTCTACGAACAATTCCTTGAAAATTTCAGAAAGACCTGCGCCCGTACAAATGGCAAGCATGCCCATTTCCTTCTTTTCCGCATCCATCTTCGCCTTTAATTGACGATTCTGTTCCAGCATATTTTCAATTTTCGGGCGTTCCAATTCCCCAAGTTCCAAAGCGTAGGTCAACGCCTTGCCGGGTTGGTTGGTATGCACGTGCACTTTTACCAGTTCCAAATCGCCGATACAGATAACACTGTCGCCGATTGCCATCAACTTTTCGCGCAAACGATCGATAGCGGAAAGGGTCGTGCTCTTTTTCAAATTAATAATAAAGAATTCGGTGCAGTACGCGTATTCGATTTCGCCGAGATCCATGCCGATAATGGCGGAATTGTCGCCAAATTCGTTCTCGTTCACCGTTTCGTCCGCTTCCATCACCGTTTCGGCAACTTCTTCGCCCGTCAACGCCGCGTTAAAGCCCTTAACAATCGTCATCAAACCGACGCCGCCGCTGTCTACAACCCCTGCCTTTTTCAAAACAGGCAACAGCTCGGGGGTGAGCGCCAATGCCTTGTCCCCTTCTGCAATAACGTCATGGAAAAAGTCCACAAAACTTCTCTTTTTCGAAGCAATCTTCACCGCACTTTCGCTCATCATGCGGATAACGGTCAAAATCGTGCCTTCTTTGGGTACGGAAACGGCGCCATACGCCACCTTCGTGCCTTGTTCCAACGCCTTTGCAAAGGTCTTGGTATCTACCACGTCCCCTTCGGCTTTGCCAAGGACTGTACAAATCCCCTTCAAAATCTGGGACAAAATAACGCCAGAGTTCCCTCTTGCGCCCTTCAACGCGCCCTTCGACACGCTGTTGCAAATTTCCGCAAAGCCGTTGGATTGACAAAGGGAAAGTTCCTTCACGGCAGATTGCATGGTCAGCGACATATTCGTACCCGTATCACCGTCAGGAACAGGGAAAACGTTCAAAGCGTCCACTTTTGCACGGTTGAGTTCCAGCTGTTTTGCGCCTACCAAGATCATTTTACGGAATTCCGTACTATTTATCGTTTTCTGCATTAAAAAATGCTCCTTATAATCGTATTTATTTTTTCCGCGACGAAAATAGCCTAATTTACGACAGGCTGCGGAAATCGTTATGCGCGCGGTAAGGAATCGGGACGGAAAAACCGTCCACACGTATATAGGAAAAAACGCGCATGGGAAAAGGCGCTATCTAACACACTTAGCGCCAAAAAACTTACAACTTCACGCCGACAACGTTCACGTTCACAAGGCTTACAAGCATGCCCGTAAAGGCTTCCACTTTATATTTTACAGCCTCTTTTAACGAATCGGCAACGGCTTCGATAGAAACGCCGTACTTGATGACGACGGAAACGTCCAAAGCGATGCGGTTTCCGTTTATGGTCACCCGCACGCCGCGCCCCCATTCGTCTTTACTAATCAGCTTGGAAAGGTGTCTTGACAGACGGCGGGTCGTAGAGGCTACTTCTACGATCCCGTAAGATTCTGCCGCGGTATGCGCGGTCACTCTCGCAATGGCGAGATCAGAAATCGAAATCTTTCCGTATGCGTTGTTGGTACTAACTGCCATAATATCCTCCAAGTTCTCTCTTATTGTACACTATTTCTCCGCGTTTTGCAAGTACTTTTACATTTTTTTTGGAATTTTTTTATTTTTTGCTTTTTTTCACGCGTTTTTGATTGCATTTTCCTTGCAAAAATGCTATATTATTTATGCTTGTTTTTGAAAGCGCGGTTTTTTGCGCAGAAAATACGGCGCAAAAGATCAGTAAAAATTATTTAACTACTGAAAATTAACCCAAAACGGAGGTGTTTAATATGTCGAGAGTATGCAACATTTGCGGTAAAGGTCAAGCTTCGGGCAACAACGTAAGCCACTCCAACCGTAAAACGAGAAGAACTTTCAAAGTAAACGTGCAAAAAATTTCTTACATCGAAGATGGCAAAGAAGTGAACAGCTACGTTTGCGCAAGATGCATCAGAACCCTTAAAAAAGCGGACGCAGAATAATTCCGCTTTTGGCTTACGAATTGAAAGCCGACCGTAACCACGGTCGGCTTTTTTCGTATACGTATTTATATTTTGAACTGTCATACCTACTGAGCCGCCTTGCGGCGAACGGAGCGTATCTTACGCAAAAAAATACCGCCCACACAGGTGGACGGCACATAAAAAACCGCATGCACAGTAGTAAATCTGTGTCAAGACTCAGCCTTGTTAATCATTCTTCTAAGCAGCACCAGCACAAACGTACACGAGCACGCCGCCGTAATAAACCACGTAATGGGATAGGACACAAAAATACTCTGCAAAGTCTGATGTGCAGGGAACACCGTCCACAGCCATACCATTCTCAACAAGCACGCCCCGACAAGGGATACCCCCGTCGACACAATCGACTTGCCCATGCCACGCAACACGCCTGACCCCACTTCCATCATACCGCATAAGAAATAGGGCAATAAAACGTACTGGAACCGCGTTAAAGCCGTTTCCAAGGCAATGGCGTCCAAACTCCCGGGCTCGCCCCCTTTCACGCCGTAAAGGCTCAATAACGGCATCCTAAACGCATATGCAATCCCCGACGAAATCACCCCCACGCCGATCACAGTCAAAAGACAGGTATACAAAATTCTATACACCCTATGCGGCTTTTTTGCACCGATATTACGGCTGGTCACGGTAATCGCACCCTGATACACCGCGTTCATCGCCGTGTACACAAAGCTTTCTATATTCGACGCCGCCGCACTCCCGTTCACCACGGGCGCAACGTCGCAATCGGGCGGCACCAACAGATTGTTCACCGTCACAATCGACGACTGCATCAATATGTTAGAAAGGGAAAAGAGCGCGCCCTGAATCCCCGCCGGCACACCGTTCACCACAATGTCCTTAAACGCAGACTTCTCAAACCGCAATTTTCGGAAGGAAAAAGTCGTATAATCTTGATCCCTTCTCAACTTAATAATCAAGGCGATAAACGAAGCAACATTCGAAACCGCCGTGGCTATCGCAACCCCTTCCACCGACAGTCCTACCACCAGCACGAAAAAGAGGTTCAAACCCACATTCAAAAGCCCTGCCAACGTCAGCACGATTAAGGGGGTCTTCGAGTCCCCTTTCGCCCTGAAAATCGAAATCAAATAGTTGGTCAGCGCAATAAACGGCGCACCCGCCAAATAAATATAAGTATACGTCGCCGCCAAATTCAACAAGCTGCCCGAAGCCCCCATCAGGTGCAACACAGGCCGAGAAACCGCCATACCGATTGCCATACCGCCGCAACCGAACACCACTGCCATCAAAATGGCGGTGTGTACGGCATTTTGCGTGCGGTCTTTGTTTTTTGCGCCAATTTCACGCGCCACCACGACGTTCGCCCCCACCGAGAATCCGATAAAGATATTCAAAATCAAATTCAAAAACGCGCCCGTCACGCCGATTGCGCCCACGGCGTTGTCCTCGTGCGATAGGCTGACGACAATCATATCCGCCGCGTTGTAAAATGTCTGCAACAAATTCGTTGCAATAATCGGCAAAACGAAACGGAGGAGCTTAAAAAACAGCTTTCCCTCCGTAAAGTCCAAATCTTTTTTTACTTTTTCCATAGGGTCAAACCTTCAATTTCAAAATTGCGTCCGCCCGATTCTCTGCCTGAAACACCGCGCTCCCTGCCACAAGCACGCTTGCGCCTGCCGCACGGACTTCCGCCGCGTTCTCCGCATGGATACCGCCGTCCACTTGAATTTCAATCGTTTTCCCCAACTCATCTACTGCTTTGCGCAATACGCGCACTTTTTCCAACACGGACGGAATAAACTTCTGCCCGCCAAACCCGGGCACCACGCTCATCACCAACACCATGTCGCAAATCGGCAACACGTCCAAAATCGTCTCCACGGGCGTATCGGGATTGATGACCGCGCCGCACTTCGCGCCCGCCGCCTTAATCTGCAACAGCGTGTCTTTCAACCTCTCTTTGCATGCCTCATAATGCACGGTGATATACGTCGCGCCCGCTTTCGCAAACGCCTCAACGTACTTATGCGGATCGACAATCATCAAATGACAATCGAGGGGCAACTCCGTGCGTTTTTTCAAATCGGCAATCATCTTAATACCAAAGGTAATATTCGGCACGAACACGCCGTCCATCACGTCGCAATGCACCATGTCCGCGCCGCTTTGCTCTAACGAATGCACCTCCTCGCCCATCTTTGCAAAATCAGCCGACAGAATCGACGGAGCTATCTTCACCATCTTTCGTTTTCTCCTTTTTCCTTTTCTCTATCCAATTCGTTTTGACAATCGAAATCAAATTCGCGCACAACTCCACGCTGTACGAAATGGTCACGAACAACATCGAAATCCCCATCGCCGCGTTATACACAATGGACAACGCCGTAGGGATCAACACCCAGTACCGCACCAAATTAAAATCGCGGATACGGAATATGAACGCATAAAACGCCAACCCGATCAAATACAAAATATCCAGCGGTTTTACGTCTTTCATAATGCCGAGGTTGATCACGCAATAGCACGCAATCCCTGCAGCCGAAAACAGAAACGCCCACCAAAGCGGCGCGTCTTTATCCTTGCACTCGTACCATAAATACACCAAGGAACGCACCAACCCGATGCCTAACCCCACCATGGCAAAATATGCCCCTTCCAAAAGATAGGATACGCACATCACCACAATGCCTGCGCTTTGTAAACTCAAATAAATGCTCTTTTTCTTAAAGAAATAGCCGGAGCTCATCAACAGCATCACCACAATCCCGAGGACGAACACCCACACTTCCGTTTTCGTCATTGCTTTTCCTCCAAATACGCCGCACGGAGCTGTCCGCACGCGCCGCCGATATCCACGCCGATTTGTCTGCGCAAGGTAGCGGAAAGTCCGCCCTTTTCCAAAAGTCCCAAAAACCGATAGGCAGCTTTGTCGCCAAGCGCCTTCAAATTCCGCTCCTTCACTTCGTTTAAGCGGATTAAATTCACGTGACAGGGTTTGCCTTTCAGCAACGCAATCAACGCCTTCGCGTGTTCCTCGTCGCAGTTCTCGCCCTCGATTAAGGTATATTCAAAATAATACCGTCTGCCCGTCTTTTTGAAATAGTTTTCGCACGCCTTCAAAATTTCAGAAATTTTATACGCTTTGGCAACGGGCATGGTGCGTACACGGCTCTCGTCGTCCGTCGCGTGCAGAGAAACGGTTAAATTCAAAGGAATCCCCTCGTCCGCCAACCGATACATCTTCGGCACGATACCGCAGGTCGAAAGGGAAATGTTCCGTGCGCTGATACACACGCCCCCTTCCGCCGTCACGTTCCGCAAAAACTTCACTACGTGGTCATAATTGTCCAACGGCTCGCCGCTGCCCATCAACACCACGTTCGTCACCGCTCTCGCTTGCGCGCCCTGCCCTTCCACGTCCTGCTTGTGCAGAGCATTCACCACCAGGATTTGCGAAAGGATTTCCCCTGCCGTCAGGTTGCGGATTAAGCCGCCCAAAGTCGAAGCGCAAAACTTGCACCCCATGCGGCAACCCACTTGGGTCGACACGCATTGCGTGTACCCGTATTTGTACTTCATCAACACCCCTTCCACCAAATGCCCGTCGGCATATTCAAAAAGGTATTTTTCCGTACCGTCGGCAGAATAAAACTGTTCTTTAATGCGCACCGTCCTGTCCTCGAAGCGTTCACACAACTTCTCTTTCAATGCCTTGGACAAGGAAGAAATTTCCGTAATCGCCTTGCCTTGGTTCAACCCCTCGTACAGCTGTTTGGCACGGAATTTCTTTTCGCCGAGTTCCAAAATCAAACTTTCCAACTCCGCGTACGATAAATCTTGTATAATATTTTTCATAACCATTTCCTCTATTTATCTCCGCACCCTGCAAACTCAGCTTGCTCGGCCTTGTCAAGCGTTAGGTTTACTCCCCCTTGCGGACAAGCTTACACACGTAAAACCCTGCCCCGTGCGCCGTGTCAGGCAAAAATTGCACCCCGAACTCTTTTTTTTCATGCGCCAACGGACTCTCCAACGCCACCGCCGCAAACTCCGTATGCGCCTTCAAAAACGCACCCACAACCCCGTCGTTTTCCTCTCGGAACAACGAACAGGTCGAGTAATACACCGCGCCGCCTTTCTTCACGTAACGGCATACGCAGTCCAAAATCTCCTTTTGCGTTTGCGTAATCTCCGCAAAACTCTCCGCCTTTCTGAACAGCTTAATATCGGGGTTCTCGCTCACCGTGCCATACCCCGAACAGGGCGCATCGCAAAGCACGCTGTCAAATGCCTCCTCGTAAGCAGGGTCAAACACGCGGCTGTCCTTTTGCACGGCAACCAAATTCTTCACGCCCATTCTCTCTTTGTAGGCAGAAATCAACCCCACGCGGTGTTCGTGCAGCTCAAACGCCGTCACAGAACCGCACTTTTTGGCAAGCAGAACGGACTTTCCGCCGGGCGCGGCACAACAATCCAACAACTTCTCGCACGGCTCTACGCAATCGCAAATGGCAATGCTCCCCACCGATTGAAAGGTATAATCGCCCTTGTCAAACCCCTCGTCACGCACAAAATTTTCAAACAGATAATTGCCGCGGAAGGGGGTCGCCGTATGCGGTTTTTGCAAATACTTATCCGCATTCCGTTCAAACCGCACGGACACGCCTCCCGACTTCGCCACCGCAATCGCCTTGGCGCGCGCGCCGTATTCCTTTTTCAACTTTTCATAGGCGAATAAGGGATAGGAACAACGGATTGCCTCCCCTTGTGCGCCGCTCGGCAACGCATTCTCCACCGCCGCTTTATCAAAATGCCGCAAAAAGGCATTTACGAACCCGCTCACACCGCTCTTGCCCAACTTCTTGCACAAATCCACGGCGCAGTCGGTGACCATATACCGCTTTTTGTCCATGTATAACAGCATATACAGCGAAATTTTCAAAATCGTTCGCACGGCAAGTTTGGGCGCTTTGGGTGCGTAGTGCCGAATACAAAAATCGAAGTATCCGTCGTTTTCCAACACCCCGTACACAATTTTTACGGTACGTCCGCGGTATTGCTCTTCTATGTAGGTGTCGGCAATGGCTTGCTTTACGTGCGCCCCGTCCGAATACACCTTGGTCAAAATCAAAAAGGGATCGTAAACGGGATTGCTCAACATACAAACACCTGTCCCTTTTTCGCCTTTCTGCCGTTAATGAAATCGTTACCGGAAATCCGCTTTCCGCCCGCCGCCTGCACTTCCGTCAGCTTCACAGCCCCGTCCGCGCACTTCACCAACAAACCGCGCTTGGGCTTGTCCGAAAGCACCTCGCCAACCACCGCGCTTTCCATCGCTTGCAACTCCTCGTCGTTCAGCTCCGCACGCTCCGCACGGTACAGGTTCACTTTGTTCCCGTCCAGCTCGGCATACGCCACGGGCGCAGGGTTCATACCCCGAATACGATTGACCACCGCGCGCACGGATTCCGAAAAATCCACTTTGGCTTGCTCTTTGCCGATTTTCCGCACCACGTTTATACCAACGTCCCCTTGCGGCGTCAGAGTAAAATTGCCGTTTTCCAAAAGGGGCAGGGCGCGCGCAATCGCTTCCGCACCCAACGCGGAAAGCCTGTCCGAAAGCTCCCCGTATGTCTCCGTTTCGCCGATGTCCGTTTCTTCCACCAACAATACGTCGCCGCAGTCCAAACCGAGTTCGGTTTTCATCACCGAAACCCCCGTCCGCACCTCGCCGTTCAAAATACAGCTTTGAATAGGCGATGCACCGCGATAGGCAGGCAATAACCCTGCGTGAATGTTCCATACCCCCATGGGGAAGGCATCTAACACCTCTTGCGTTAAAATCTGCCCGTAAGCACAGGTCACAAGCAAATCGCCGCCAAGCGCGCGCACCGCTTCCACGTCGTTGCGGATTTTTTCGGGTTGCAACACGGTCAGCCCGACCGATTGCGCAAATTGTTTTACGGGCGGAGGGGTCAAAATCCCCTTTCTGCCCTGCGGCTTGTCCGTCTGCGTAATCACACCAACAACGTCATAACCGAGTTCTATTAACTTTTTCAAAGGCAGCACGGCAAACTCCGGCGTACCCGCAAATACAATTTTCATAATCTTTTTTCCTTTTTATGGCATCTACCGCCATGTTTGAGGCGTCATAAACACCGTGCTCAGCCATGTTTGGGGTGTCATACCGACCGAGGTTGCACAGCAACCGAGCGGAGTGTATCTTAAAAGCAATTACCCCCAATGCCGCCGACTCAAAACCCGTTGGTAAAGTAGTAAATCTGCCTGCAAGCTCAGCTTGCCGCACAAGTAGTGCGTAAACAAAAGCCACCAAACCACCGCACACCCCATCGCGAAACGGAGATACAAGCAAGACGAGGAGGTGTGAGGGCGCGCACAAGTAGTGCGTAACCGAACACCGACAAAGTATTGCGAAGTATATCCGTTTCGCAAAATGTTAATTGCGTTCGATGTGCGTGGCTTTGTCAATGTATAAGATGCCGTCTAAATGGTCGAGTTCATGACAGATCGCACGCGCAAAAAATCCTTTGGCTTTTAAGAGGTGCTTTTCGCCGAAGCGGTCTTGATAAGACAAAGTCACCTTCATGGGACGGGAAACCACGCCGCTTTTGCCACGTACGGAAAGACAGCCCTCCCAGCCCGTCTGCTCCCCTTTCTGTTGCATGATTACGGGGTTGATAAACTCAAAATACCCCTCCTCTACGTCCACAACCACTGCACGCAACAACAATCCGACCTGCGGCGCGGCAAGACCTGCGCCTTGCTCCTTTTTCACCGTGTCCTTCATGTCCTCTAACAACAAATGCAACTTCTCGTCAAAGTTCTCCACGGGCAAACATTTCTGTCTTAATACGTCGTCACCGAGTTGTACCACGTTCCGAATCGCCATTTTTCCATTTCTCCTTATAAATAATCTAAATCCGTAATCCGACTTGTTCAAAATCGATATTCTTTTTTTACTGTTCAGTTTTTGTCAGCTGAGGTTGGTCGGGTTTTCTTCCACCGAAACCAACGTATCCCTGTTTTTCGCCGCCGCGCAAATATCGTAAATTTTTGGCAATACCGACGGGTCAGCAAGCCGCATCAGCACCTGATAACGGTACTTGTTCTGTATCCGCTTAATCGGGGCGCGCATCTTATCGAAAAACAGAAACTTCTCCATGTCCTGCTCGTAGAGTTCCTTCAAACCGAAATACACCTCCCGCAAGCCCTCCAAGGTCTTTTTATCGTCCTCGCCCGAAATCAGCACACGCACGATTTTGGAAAAGGGCGGAAAGCACATCGCCGACCGTAACGAAATTTCATTTTGATAAAACCCGTCGTAATCGTACGTCGTCGCATACCGCAACACCTCGTTTTCGGGGTCGAAGGTCTGCAATACCACCTTGCCTTTTTCTTCCGCTCTGCCGCTTCTGCCTGCCACCTGCGTAATCAACTGAAAGGTACGTTCTCCGCTGCGATAATCAGAAAAATGCAAGCCCATGTCCGCGTCCAACACCCCGACCAGCGTCACGGAAGGAAAGTCGTGCCCTTTGGCAATCATCTGCGTACCCACCAAAATATCAGCGCGCTTTTCCGCAAACGCTTTCAGAATTTTATAATGCCCCTCTTTGCCGCTCGTCGTGTCATTGTCCATACGCAAAATCCGCGCCGTCGGGTAAAGTTTTTGCAAGTCGGCAACCACGCGTTGCGTGCCCGTTCCTGCATACGAAAGTTTGACGCCGCCGCATTGCGGACAGGCAGACAGCAAACCGTACTTCATGCCGCAATAATGGCATTTTAAGCAGTTCTCGTCACGGTGATAGGTCAAAGACACGTCGCAAGAATCGCACTTCGCCACATAGCCGCACTCCTTGCAAATCACCGTTTGCGAGTAGCCTCTGCGGTTCAAAAACAGAATGGCTTGGTTGCCCGTCGCAAGGCACTTTTCCAGCTCCTCTTTAAGGGCAAAGGAAAAGGCGGAATTGTTTCCGCGGCGCACCTCTCGGCGCATATCCGCAATCACCACTTCGGGCAAGGGGCGTTTGTTGATACGTTTGTCCAAACGAATGAGCGAAAACTCCCCTTCCTTGGCACGTTTATACGTTTCCACCGACGGGGTCGCACTGCCCAAAACCAGCTTGCAATCGTTCTTTTTGGCACGCAAATACGCCACGTCAAAGGTGTTGTATCGGGGTGCGGATTCGCTGAAATAGCTAGAATCGTGCTCCTCGTCCACGATGATGACGCCCACGTTTTCCAAGGGCGCAAAAATCGCGCTCCGCGCACCGATGGCAATTTTCGCCTCGCCCGTGCGCAACCGCCACCACTCGTCAAAGCGTTCCCCTGCGGAAAGTCCGCTGTGCAAAATCGCCGCATTCTTACCAAAGCGTGCCCGAAGCTGTTTCAGCATTTGGGGGGTAAGCGAAATTTCCGGCACGAGGAAAATGGAACTTTGTCCGCGAGCTAAACACGCCGCAATCAGGGTCAGGTAAATTTCCGTTTTGCCGCTCCCCGTTACGCCGTGCAACAGTTGTACGGTACGGGGATCCGTTTGTATGGTATCCACCGCGCGCTGTTGATCGGGGGTCAACGCCCGCGGCACGTGCTCGCCAGAAACGGTCTTGTACGGATCGCGCAATACCTGCTCTTGCGTAACAGTAATATACCCCTTCTTTTCCAAAGCGGCAACCGAACCTGCAAACAAATTGTTCAAAAGGGCGCACTCCGCCTTGCCGTGTTCGGACAGATACTCCGCCGCGCCGATTTGGTTTTTCGCCGTTTTTGTAAAGGTCATTTCGGCAAAGGGGATACGTAGCGTAGCGTAATTTTTGGTGCGTTCCCGTACCTTCCCCGTCCGCATTTCCGCTGGCAAAAACAACCGCAACGTCAACGCTTTCGGCACACGATAGCGCGCGGAAAGCGCCTCGGCAAGTGCCAAACATTCGGGGTTTAAGGCAGGCAATTCGTCCTCGGTTGGCAGAATTTTTTTCAGCTTTTCCACGGGGCAGTCGGAGCGGTCTTTGACACGCATAACAAACCCCGTCACCATTTTCGGTCCAAAGGGCGCACGAACGCGACTGCCAACCACCGTACGATCGTCGCAGAGATAATCGAATATTCTATCCGTTTCGCTTGCCGCAATATCGACGATGACTTCCGCAATCACAGCCGCACCCTCCTTTGCATAAAAATTGCCCCAAGGGAAACTCCTCGAGGCGATCTTTTTAGAAAATTAGTCTTTTGCAACAACTACTTTCCCTTCAGCGATATCCTTGCAAGCCGAAAGCAATTCCTTGTCCTTGCCAGCGGTATCGTGTACGCCGAGGTTGCGCTCCGTTTCAATGATTTGCCGCGCACGCTTTGCCGCGATGGTGCAAAGTGCGTAACGGCTGATAGGCTCTTCCTCCGAGCCGAGTTTTCTGATCATTTCGTCAACAGAAGGTTCGTTAATCATATTTAGTCACTCCTTTATCGTGTATTTTTTCTATATGCCTTACTCACCGTCGATAATGTCGGTCAGTTCCGCAATGGCTCTGTCCAAGTTATCGTTCACGATGATATGGTCGTATTGATCTTTATACGAAAGTTCGTATTCCATGCGGGCAAGTCTGCCTGCAATCTGTTCTTCCGTTTCCGAGCCCCTGCCCGACAAACGGCGTTTAAGTTCGTCCACCGACGGGGGAACGACCATCACCAACACACATTCGGGGAAGGTCTTTTTGGCGTTGAGCGCGCCCACCACGTCAATTTCCATAATGACGGATTTCGTTTTCAACGTTTCCCGAACAAAGGACTTCGGCGTACCGTAATAGTTGCCGAAATGCTCGTCGTATTCCAAAAAATCGTCCTCGCCGATCCGCTGCTCGAATTCCTCTCGCGAAAGGAAGAAGTAATGCTTGCCGTTCACCTCGCCCTCTCTGGGTTTGCGCGTCGTGCAGGACACGGATTCCACCACGTCCGAACGCTTCGCAATCAAGGTTTTTACCATTGTCCCCTTGCCGACGCCCGAAGGCCCGGATACCGCTAATAATACGTGTTTCATGCTTCGTCTTTCGTTCCTTTTTCTCGTTCTTCTCTCATTCCAAATTCTGCACTTGCTCGCGGATTTTTTCAATCTCATTTTTCAAAGCAAGCCCTGCGCGGGTGATTGTCACGTCGTTACTCTTAGAACACGTCGTGTTCGCCTCACGGTTGAATTCCTGTACCAAAAAGTCTAACTTTCTGCCCACAATCCCCTCTTCGGCAATCGAACGGAATTGTTCGATATGGCTGCGCAATCTCGTCAACTCCTCGTCGATGTTGCTCTTGTCGGTAAACACGGCAACTTCGGTCAACAATCTGCCCTCGTCATACGCCGCGTCTTTCAAATATTCCTGCACCCTCGCCGTCAGTTTTTGGCGGTACTCCTCGGCAATTTTGGGGGCACGGAGGGAAATTTCCGAAACCAACCCCTCGATGGTTTGCACACGGGCAAGCATATCCTCTTTCAGCTTTTGCCCTTCCACGGCACGCATTTCGTTCAGCTTATCCAAAGCCGCGTTCAGCGCCGTATCCAAAGCGTGGGTCAACTCCTCATCCAAGCTCTGTGCGTCCTCTTGCTTTAACACATCGGGATAGCGGAGCACAGAAGACAACGTAACGTCGTTAGGTAGGTCGGGGTTTTCCGCCTGCAATGCCTTTGCCGCCGCAATATACGCCTTGGCAAGGCTTAAATCCACCGTCAACTCGCTGGGGTGTTCCCGCTTGTCTTTCAGGGAAACGAACACGTCGGCGTGGCCCCGGGTCAACTTTTTGCGAACGGTGGCGCGAATCACGTCCTCGTAAGCGGCAAAAATTCTGGGTGCTTTTACCGACACGTCCAAATAGCGGTTGTTCACTGTTTTAATCTCGCAGGTCAGTTCCAAACCACCTACTACGTATTCACCTTTTCCGTAACCCGTCATACTCAACATAGTGTAACCCTCGTTTCGCCTATTCAGCCATTCTAAAGCTATTGCACTATTATAGCACACCTTTTCTAAAATTTCAAGCCCCCACTGCCACCTTTTTTTGATTTTTCATAATTTTTTTATAAAAACATAGTTTTTACCCCTGTTTTTTTGTACACTTTGTATGCCGACTTTGCCCATTTTCCGCCGCCGCCCCTTTTTTCAGGGCAAAAAACGGCAACGAAAAACAAAAAAAAGGCGACACAACCGCCGCCTAAAACTGTTGCTGCATAAAAAAACGAACGTCAACACGCTACGTCTGCGTCAAGACTCAGCTTGCCATTTTTAAGATACACTCCGCTCGCTTACGCTCGGTCGGTATGACAAAAATGGCACAACTAAAAAAAATGCCGCCCACACAGGAGAGCAGCATTTCCGGTTACAACATCTGTTTGAAGGTTTCTTCGTCGATGACACGAATACCCAGCTTTTGCGCCTTGGCAAGCTTACTGCCTGCCTCCTCGCCGGCGACGACCAACGTCGTTTTTGCCGTCACCGCGCTTTGACAAACGCCGCCGCGTTCCTCAATCATCTTTTGCGCCTCGCTCCGCTTAAACGAAGTCAGCGTGCCCGTCAGCACCACCGATTCCCCGGCAAAGCTCCCTTCCGTTTTCCGTTCCGTCCACGTCGGTACAACCCCTGCCTGCCGCAATGCGTCCAGCTCAGCAAGGTTGCTTTCGTCACGGAAATACGCCGTAATGGCGGCGGCGGTGATTTCGCCTACATTCTCCATGGCAATCAGCTCTTCCGACGTCGCGTTTTGCAAATTTTCCACGCTTTGGAATTTTGCCGCAAGGTCCTTCGCCGCGACCCTGCCTACCCCGTCCACGCCGATGGCGAAGATGAAGGCGTCCAACGTCGGGGTCTTGCTCTTTTCGATTGCCGAAAGCAAATTGTTAATTTTTTTGCTCTTGAACCCGTCTAACTGCGCCAAGTCCTCCGCAGTCAGCTTGTACAGGTCGGACGGCTTTTCCACCTTGCCGATACGTACAAGCTGTTCCGCCGTGCTCTCGGAAAATCCGTCGATATTCATAGCGTTTTTCCCTGCGTAGTGATCCAAAGCCGCCACCACGCGCGGCACGCAACGCTTGTTGGGACAGAACAAATGCGCGCCGATTTCTTGCAACGCTTCTCCACAATAGGGACAGACGACGGGTTTTGCAATCTCCTCGCTGTGTTCGTAATGCTCGGTTGCGCCCAAAATTTCGGGAATGACCTCGTTTGAGCGGCGGACAAGCACACGCGAGCCGATTTTTACGTCCTTCCGCGTGATGTCGCCAAAGTTGTTCAACGTCGCCCTCGACACGGTTACGCCGCCGAGTTCCACGGGTTCTAACACCGCAAGCGGCGTCAATTTGCCCGTTCTGCCCACCTGCCAAATGACCGATTTGACCACGGTGGTCACTTCCTCTGCCTCGAACTTGAATGCCAACGCCCAACGGGGGAATTTGTCGGTAAAGCCCAACTCCTCGCGCAAGCGTTCGTTGTTCACCTTAATCACAGCCCCGTCCGTCAGCACGTCGATGACTTTGCGCTCCGTTTCGATATGCCGAACGGCGGCAAGCACCTCCTCTTTCGTTTTGCAAACGGCGAAATAGGGATACACCTTAAAGCCCTGTTTTTGCAAAAATTCATGCGCTTCCGTTTGCGATTGCGGAGGTGTTTCCGAAGCGAAGTTGACATCGTAAAAATAAATGTCGGGCTTACGGAGTTCGGTCACCTTGGGGTCAAGGTTACGGATTGCGCCAGCCGCGGCATTACGCGCGTTTTTCAGGGGTTCTGCCGCCGTCGCGTTATATTTTTCCAACACGGAAAGTCGAATGACCGCCTCGCCGCGCACTTCCAAAGTGCCCGTATAATCGATGACGAGGGGGAAGGATTTTATGGTCAACACCTGTGCGGTGACGTCCTCGCCCACCGTGCCGTTGCCGCGCGTGGTGGCGCGGACAAAATGCCCCTTATCGTAGGTGAGGCAAACGGTCAAGCCGTCGAATTTGTATTCCACCGTGTACTCGACAGGCTTGGACGAAAGCTTTTCCGCCTTGGTCAAAAAGCTGAAAAGTGCGTCTTCGGTGACGGCTTTATCCAAGCTGAAAAGCCGCGCGATGTGGGTGTGTTTTTCAAAGCCCTTAATCGGCTCGCCGCCCACCCTGCGCGTGGGGCTGTCGGGATATACCTCGCCGCTCGCCGCCTCTAAGGCGCGGAGTTCATCGTACAAGGCATCGTATTCCTTGTCCGAAACGGTGGGGTTGTCCAAGACGTAATATTCATACGCCCATTTGTTTAATATGTTTACAAGTTCCCGTTGTCTGTTCATGGTTGCTCCTTTGTGAAAGGCTGTTTTTTGAAGGGGGATTTTGCGTGTATTTTGGAGTGATTTTTCACCCGTTTTACTTAACAATTTTTCCCGATTTGCTTAACAGTTTTATCCGATGACGGTCAGGGGCGCAAGCGCGGCGGAAAGCTTCTTTATGCCGTAGCCGCCCTCGAAGGCGATTTCCACCACTGCCCCTGCGTTGGTGACATTGATAATCGTCCCCACACCGAATTTAGCGTGCGATACTTTGACACCAGTTTTGTATGCACTTGTATCCTTTTGCGGGGCAGCAGGCTTGTTAAGTTTGCTTGTACCGCCGTAGGTGATTCCGCCGCCCGACGAACGGTTGCCGTACGTCTTTGCGCCGTAGCTATTGCCACCGTAGGACGAGCCGTAACTGCCGTAGCTGTTGCCGTTCCATTTGCTGCGCGTGACGGAGGAGTTGCCCCAATCATCATTTTTGCGACTGCCGTAGCTTTTTCCGCCGTAGCTATTTCCGTAACTATTGCCACCATAACTATTGCCGCCATACGACGAACCGTAACCGCCATAAGACGATCTTCTGCCGCCGTAATCGTCGTTCATCTCGTACCTGCCCCCACCGTATGCGCCGTTTCCGTAGCTTTCGGGGTCGTCCCAATCGCCGTAGCCGCGCGACATCGGGCGTTGTTCGGCAGGCAATTCCACCACCGAGGACAACTCTTTTAAGAAGCGGGAACGCATGGTCGGTTCGCGCTTACCGTATAAGTAACGGCTCTTGGAACGGGTCATGTACAGACGCTCCCTTGCACGGGTAATGGCGACGTACATCAGGCGGCGTTCTTCTTCCATGTCGTCCTCATCGTTCACCGCACGCGATGTGGGCAGGATATTTTCTTCCAAACCGCAAATAAACACGCAACGGAATTCCAGACCCTTGACCGAGTGCACGGTGGCAAGGGTGACATAGTCGCTATCGTCCATTTCGTCCGAATCGGAGGACAAGGTGACTTGGTTTAAGTAGTCCGTCAATGTCGACTCGGGGTTGAGTTTGCAATACTCCTCTACGGAGTTGACAAATTCTTCAATGTTCGCGCGCTTGTTCAAGCTATCGTCCGAATCGTCGGCGTACGCCTCGCGCATGCGCGTGCTTTCCACAAGTCGTTTCACCAGCTCGTTCACGGGCATTTCTTGGCTGTCCACGACCAGTTCTTTGATTAAAGTACGAAAGCCGAGCAGCTTTTCCTTGGTTGCGCCGCTGAACCCGATGATGTCTAAATCGATTAAAGAATCGTACACCGAATACTCGTTTTCGTACGCGTAATTTTGCAACGCCTCCACCGTTTTTGCGCCGATGCCGCGCTTGGGGAAGTTGATAATCCGCAACAACGCCTCGCTGTCGTACGGGTTGTTGATAAGGCGGAGATACGCAAGCAAGTCCTTGACCTCTTTGCGCTCAAAGAACTTAAAACCGCCAAAGACTTTGTAAGGAATACCGTCGCCCGTGAACTCTTGTTCGAACGAACGGGTGAGGGCGTTGATACGCATCAAAATGGCAAAGTCGGAATATTTATACCCTTGTTTCATAAGCCCTGCAATGGTGTGGGCGATATACCGTGCCTCTCCGTCCTCTTGTTCGGCTTCAAAAACCTTGGCAGGCGCGCCCTCGTCATTTTCCGTCCAAAGGGTCTTGTCTTTACGTCTGCCGTTGTTGTGAATGACAGTGTTGGCAAGGTTCAAAATGGTTTTGGTGGAGCGGTAGTTGCGCTCCAACTTGAACACGTGTGCGTTTTTGAAGTCCTTTTCAAAGTGCAGAATATTTTCCAGTTTTGCGCCGCGCCAACCGTAAATGGACTGATCGTCGTCGCCGACCACAAACAGGTTTTTATGTACGGATGCCAAAAGGCGGATAATTTCGTACTGCACGGCGTTGGTGTCTTGGAACTCGTCCACCAAAATATAGCGGAATCTACCTCCCAAATACTCGCGCACGTCGGCATTTTTCTTTAACAATTTTCTGGTTTCGTTTAACAAATCGTCAAAGTCGAGGGCATTGTTTTCGCGCAAATGTTTTTGGTAGCGGCGGTAGACTTTGGTTACGTCCTCTATGTCGGAATCGCCTGCGTATTCCTCGGCATATTCGTCGGGTTCTAAACCCAGCATTTTGGCGTTGCCGATGTGGTATTTGACCGATTTCAGCAGTTTATCGTCGTCATAGTCACATTCTTGGAAGGACTTTTTCACGACATTGTTGCGCTCCGTTTCGCTATAAATAGAGAAGTTGGTTTTAAGCTCCGCCTCCTCTGCGTACATGCGCAAAATGCGCACGCACATGCTGTGAATGGTGCACACCCACGAGCGGTTTACGTCCACAATAGAAGCAAGTCGTTCCTTCATTTCGTTTGCCGCCTTGTTGGTGAAGGTGATGGCAAGAATTGCCTCGGCAGGGACGCCTTTTTCTTCGACGAGGTAGGCGATACGAGAGGTCAAAACGCGCGTTTTGCCACTGCCTGCACCGGCAAGGACGAGCACTGCGCCTTCCGTTTGCAACACGGGTTTTAACTGTTCGGGATTTAATTTTTCTAAAATTTCGTCAATGGTATTCATAACGGGAATATTATAGCACAAACGGCGATATTTTGCAAGCCTTTACAGGGCGCATAGTTGCAAACCTGATGTTTGAGGCTGGCTTAGCAAGGCTGAGCTTGCAGGCAGACTTACAACTGTGCCAGCGAGTTTTAAGTTGCCGCCGTATAGGTAATTGCATTTAAGATACGCTCCGTTCGGGCGGTGTTGCCGCCCTCAGTCGGTATAACACACACCGCTACCCTATGGGGGTTAGGACACTCGCGCCATCCGTCGGTATGACACAAATGCAAGACCTCTCTATTACAGCGAGGAAAACTCGATTTCGGCACGGAATTTTTCTAACGCACGCAAATATTTTTCGCTTAAATTGAGGGTGTAACGCTGCTTTTCTTCGTAGCTCAACGTGGCGTAATACGCCTTGTCCGTCAACCGACCGATGGCATCGCTTACCTCCCCTTCGGCAAGCAACATTTGCTTGACTTTGGTGTAAAATTCGTCCTCCGTTTTCCCCTCGATCTGCGCCGTGACCTGCGCGGCAAAATACCGCCCTGCCTTGCTTTGGTTTAAGCCCTGCGCGGCGGCTTTTTCTTTCTGCTTGTCCATGTCCTTTTGGCAGTCCGCCCAAAACCCCGTTTTGATACGGCGTTTGGCACGGCGCGCCTCCTCGCGCAAGCTGCTTTTGTTGTCCGTTTTGGTTGCGTCCGATTTTTTGATGACGTTTTGCGACATAATTCACCTCGTTTTTCGTTATTTCGACAATGAAAAAGAGCTCACGGAACCGTGAGCTCTTTTGTGTTTTAGTTTCTGCTTCTCTTTCTAGCAGCCTCAGACTTTTTCTTTTTTCTTACGGAAGGCTTTTCATAAAATTCCTTCTTTCTAAGGTCGCCGATGATACCGTCGCGAGAGCACTTTCTCTTAAAACGGCGCAATGCGCTTTCAACGTTTTCGTTTTCGCCAACTTTAACCGTAGACATTCTTCTTCAACCCTCCTTTGCCGATGCGTTTACTATTTACTGAATTATTATAGCAATTTCGGGATTTTCTGTCAAGTCTTTTTTTACGATTTTTGCAAGCTTTTTTCAAGAATTTCCTTGTTTTGCCCGTATATGCGGCATTTTTTGGCGTTTTTGCCCGATTTTTGTAAAACCAAATGCCGATTTCGCTCCGTCAATCGATTTGCTTAAAATCGGACGCAGGGTGTTTGCACCAAGGACAGATAAAATCTTCGGGCAAGCTCTCCCCTTCATATTCGTAACCGCACACCTCGCACACATATCTGTGCGTCTTTTTTTCGGGTACAGAATCCGCCTTTGCGACGGTTTTTACAGAATCGGGTTTGATATTCTGCAAATAATGGGCATAGGAAAGCGATTTGTCCTGCCCCAACGCTTTGGCTTCCGTCACCTCGGCAACGAACAGCGTATGCGTGCCGTAATCGTAAAAATCCACAACTTTTCCGCTGATAAATGCGTTGGAAACTTCGGGTAAATAGTACAGCCCGTTTTCACTCGTCGCATACCTGCCCCCTTCAAATTTGTCTTTTTCCCGTCCCGACACAAAACCGAACTGCTGAAAAATCGCAAACGGCGTGTTTTCCGTCAGCACGGAAACGGTAAAGAGTTTGGTGCGCTTTAACAGCTCGCACGAGTAGTTGTCGTTGTTGATGAACACCGTAATCCGCTTAGGCGAATCGGTGAGCATGGAAACGGTGTTGATGATGCAACCGTTTTGTTTTTGCCCGTCCGTCGTCGTCAACACAAACAAGCCGTACGTCAGCGAGAACATCGCTTCTTTTTCAATCATATCTCCCCTCCGTTCTTAAAAATATCTCTTATTCCTTGAACAAGCCGTGCAGGTTGCAATAGGCATACACACCCAAAACACTGTCGCCATCGGCAAGGGTGAAGGTGCAAACGGGCGCGCCGTCTGCTTGCAAATATTTGATTTGGAAACCTTGTTCGGTGTCCACAGCCACCCATTCAATCAGGTGCGCCGCCGTCATCGGGTGCGCTACGCTGCCCACGTCCACTTTCACCGTTTTGCATTTTTTGGTGACCACAGGCACGTGCTTTTCCACTGCCCCGTCCGAACTGCCTGCCACAAGCTCTTTCCAGCCCTCCAAGTGCAATTCGTCCTTCGTTACGATGGTTTTGCCGCAAGATTCACATTGATATACTTTTAACATTTTTGATTTACCTCAAATTTTCTTATTAGGA
>CAYRAY010000014.1:0-28490 GCA_964422405.1 uncultured Clostridia bacterium
GTCTTAACCGCTTGACCAACGGGCCGTTGGTTGTTCTGTAAATCAGTTACTTTTATATCTTACCAAAAAATTACGGCAAAGTCAACCATTTGTAAAAGGTTTTTGCAAAAAAAATCGAAATTTGTAAAAAAATCTTTGTGCTTTTCAAAATCTTGCAAAAAAAAATCCGCGTTCTCGTATAGAAAACGCGGATAAATCTTCCGTTTTAGATATTTTGCAGTAAATTATTCTTCGTCGAACTTGTTTTCCAAGAAGCGGCTGACGTCATAGCCTTGACGATAAATCAAATACGTCGTCGCTTTCGGCACGGTGAAATCACGCAAGGGGATTTCTTCCAAAGCGCCGCTTCGCAACTTTTCTTCCACAAGCTTATAGGGCATGAACGAGCATCCCAATCCGTTTTCCAAATAGGGCAACAGCTTAGACGAGTTGTCTACGTCCAAACGGAAAACGTGGTTTTTCGGGAACAGACCACGGATAAACACGCCTGCCTCGCTCATTGTGAAGTCGCACATCAAATAGGGGAGTTTGGCAAGTTGCGCCTTGTTTACGCCGTCGGGGTAGGGGTTCGCGCCCTTTTTGCAGACGAGCGCAACGCGGTCCATATCGTACACGTCGCAACAATAACCCACTCTTTTCAGGGGGATCGCGGAAAAGACCATATCCAACATATTATCTTGCAAGCCTTGGATCAGGTCCAACGAGTGCCCCAACATCACCTTAACCGACGTAATGGTATTGTCTTTCAAACATTCGTCCACCAACTTTTTCACGTACACTTCGTACGTGGCGTTGATTGCGCCGATAGAGAACTTTCTGCTGTGGCTGATGACGGCGTTCATTTCCTCGATAGAGGTATTCTGCAATTCCAAAATACGTTCTGCATAGCGCAAAAAGATTTGCCCTGCGTCCGTCAACTTCACCGTTTTTGCGCCTCTGGTAAACAATTTTTTGCCGACCTCTTTTTCCAATTCGCTGATGCGGTTGGTTACGGTAGATTGCGCAATGAACAGCTGTTCCGCCGCCAAGGTAAAGTTTTTTACTTTAGAAAGAAAGATAAATGTTTTCAGTTCTTCCGTATTCATGGAAATGCTCCTAAATTTGTTTTTCGTACCTATTATACACATAACCAACCGAAAAAGCAAGAGAATTTGCCAAACTTGCTCAATTTATAATTTTCTTGTTCCGTTTTCACGCTTTTCCTTAACGAAATTTTCGTTGGCTTCCATTGACAAACCCGAAAAAAAGGAGTATAATAATCGCGTAACGATAAAAACGGAGGGAGCAGTTATGCAAACAACGGAAATTCAAAACCGTGTTCGAGCGGTGAAAGCAGAGCTTGCAAACGGCAACGGCTTTGGCGAAAAGGTCTGCCTTGTCGCTGCAACCAAAACGCAATCCGCCGAGGCGATCAACGCGGCGATTCTGGGCGGCGTAGACGCCGTCGCGGAAAACAAACCGCAGGAATTTCGCGACAAAAACGAGGCGGTTTTGCCCTGCCCTCGGCATTTTATCGGGCATTTGCAAACGAATAAAATCAAATATCTGCTTGGCAAAATCGATCTTTACCATTCTTGCGATCGGGACGAGCTCGCGGCAGAACTCGCCAAGCAATCTCGTCAAAAAGGGATTGTGTCTAACGTGTTGATTCAGGTCAACGTCGGCGACGAGGACAGCAAGGGCGGCTATGCGTATGCAGAGGCAAAATCGGTGTTCGCTCGGCTTTCGCAAACGGAAGGTCTGTGCGTAAAAGGCTTTATGGCGATGTTGCCTGCCGTGGCGGACGAGGGGCATTTGCGCGCGTTGGCACAAAAAATGCGGCAGTTATACGAATGGGCAAAAACACAGTCAGCGGAGGTTTGCTATCTTTCCATGGGCATGAGCGGCGATTATCGCCTGTGCGTGGAGGAGGGCAGTAACGTTGTGCGGCTGGGTTCTACGCTGTTCGGCGCACGTGATTACACAAAAGCGTAAACGGGGGAAATTATGGAAGAAACAACGCAAACGGCGGCGCAGGAAAAACCGCTCGCCGATGAAGAATTGGCTCGCTTTTTGGCAACGGACGAAGACGAAGAAGCTGCGGACGGCAGGGGCTATGCGCTGATTACGGGCGCAACGGGCGGTTTGGGTAAGGCATTTGCTTACCGCATGATTTTAGAAGGCTTTAACCTGCTTTTGGTGGGCAGAAACGAAGAAAAATTGTTGAATTTGCAACAGGAACTGAACGAGAAATATCCCTGCACGGAAGCGCATATTTTCGTGGCGGATTTAACCGATTCCGCCGCGCGCAAAGCGGCGCAAGAAAAAATCAAAGAAGGCGGTTTCCGCGTTTCCGTTTTGGTGAACGTGGCAGGGGCGGATATCCAAAAACCGCTTGCTGACTACACGGAAGAAAAAATCGCCTTTCAATGCCGAGTGAATTTAGAGGCGGCAATTTCCTTTTGCCGCTTTGCCATAGATTACAAGGCGGATACTTTGCGCATTATCAATATTTCTTCGGTATCGGGACTGTATCCCATGCCCTATTTCGCCATTTATAGCGCAACCAAAAGCGCGCTGACCTCTTTTTCCGTGGCATTACGGGAAGAAATGCGCGGCAAGGGCGTTTCCGTCACGGCGGTGTTGCCGGGGGCGATGCCCACGCGCGAGGATATCAAAGCGCAAATCAAAGGGCAAGGGCTTTGGGGCAAGCTTGCGGCAAAATCCACGGAATCGGTCGCCAAAGCGGCTTGGCAAGCGTCGCAAAAGAACAAAGCGAAAACCGTTGTCGGGTTTTGGAACAAAGTCATGCGTATCGGCACTGCGTGGATGCCCTCATCGTGGCGGTTGCGCTTTATCGCAAAACGTTGGAGTAAAATTTCCAAAGATGCCTTTTAATGGGTGATTCGACAAATATTTTCACAAAATGGGCGGCTTTTTTTTAAAAAGGTCTTTACAGAACGCAAAAAGTGTGCTATAATGCAAAATAGTGGCAGTGTGCCGTCGTCGGCATCTTTTTGCCGATCAGAATATCGATTTTGTCAACGGGAGGAAAAATCATGGACTATCAAAAGAACTATCAAACGTGGCTCAACAGCCCATATTTGAACGCAGAAGCGCGTGTAGAGCTGGAAAACATTGCCACGGACGAAAAGGAAAAAGAATACCGCTTCGGCGGCGAAATGGAATTCGGTACGGCAGGTATGCGCGGTATCATTGCGTATGGTATGAACGTAATGAACCTCTACACCGTTATGCGCGCTACGCAAGGTCTTGCGGAATGGATTAAAACGCTTGGTGCGGCGGCAATGGAACGCGGCGTCGTTATTTCGTACGATACCCGCCGCAAGTCTTACGAGTTTGCAAAAGCCACGGCTGGCGTGCTTGCCCAAAACGGTATTAAGGCATACCTTTTTTCCGACGTACACCCCGTGCCTATGCTTTCGTATGCGGTGCGCTATTTGAAGACGATTGCCGGCGTTATGGTCACGGCAAGCCACAACCCCAAGGAGTATAACGGCTATAAGGTCTATGGCGAGGACGGTGCGCAGATGTCCCCCGAAGACACGGAGAAGGTCGTGGACTATATCCAAAAAACACCCTACCTCGGCGTAGCTTGTCAAGAAAACAGCCCGTTGATTTTGCCCGTTCCCGAAGCGTTGGATCATGATTATTTGCAGGAACTTTCCAAACTGTCCTTGTCGCAAGAAGCTGTCAAGAAGTGCGGCGCAGATTTGAAACTCGTTTACACGCCCGTACACGGTAGCGGTTACGTACCCGTTACGTCCATTTTGAAAATGCTGGGAATCAACGTTACCGTCGTAGAGGAACAAGCGGTCAAAGATACCGAATTTTCTACTGTAAAAGTGCCTAACCCTGAATTTAAGGAAACCCTTTCCATGGGCATTGCGTTGGCAAACAAAATCCATGCGGACGTGGTATTCGGCACCGACCCCGATTCCGACCGTCTTGGCGTAGCCATCAAAAACGAACAGGGCGAATTTGTTGCGCTTTCGGGCAACCAAGTCGGCATTTTGTTGCTTGATTATATTCTGACGCGCCTTTCCGAGGACGGAAAAATGCCCCAAAACGCGGCGGTGGTCAAATCCTTCGTTACTACGGGTATGGCAAAGGCGCTCTGCGACGATTACGGCGTAACCCTTTACGAAACGCCCGTCGGTTTCAAGTTTATCGGCGAAAAAATTAAACAGTGGGAACGCGACGGCAAGCATACCTATATCTTCGGATTTGAAGAATCCTGCGGTTACCTTCGCGGTACGCACGCAAGGGACAAGGACGCCGTTGTGGCTTCTATGCTCTGCGCAGAAATGGTTTGCTATTATACCTCTATCGGCAAAACGGTTTACGATCGCTTGCAGGAAATTTATCAAAAATACGGATTCGTGTTGGATAAAAACGTGTCCGTGCAATACAGCGGCTTGAACGCCATGAAGGAAATGAACGCCGTAGTAGACGGATTGAAGAAGATTTCCGTTTCCGATTTTGCAGGAATTCCCGTCGTTGCCATGCGCGATTACAGCGCGGCGAAACGTGCGGCGGCGGACGGCAGCGTGACCACGATTGATATTCCTAAATGCAACTGCGTGTATTACGAATTAGAGGGCGGCTCGTTCGTTTGCGTTCGTCCCAGCGGCACCGAACCCAAACTGAAAATTTACTATTCGCTCAAAGCGAAGGACGAGGCGGCGGCAAACGCAAAACTTGCCGAACTTCAAATTGCTGTCAACGCCTTGCTGGAAAAGGCAAAGGTGTAAGTCTGTTACGATATTTCAGATTGTGTGTTTGTGAAAGAATACCATAAAACGACGAAAGATTTTCTATTGCAATTTCGTTGCGGTGTCGTATAATAAATAAGGAAAACTATGCACGGGCAAAAAATAAACCTTTTGCCCATATCAAAAAAGAAAAATTACAGGAGATAGCATTATGAAATTACCCGTTTTGGATAAAAACTTTTATCCGATGATCAAAGCGCTGAACGATTTTGACGCAGAGGTGCAAAAGCACGGCAATCCCGTAGAAGTGACCCTCGTTGCAGAAAGAAGCGGCGGCTATAACTACGTTTACAAATACAACGCATTGCCCGACGGCGTGAACGACGCACTCAACTTCCGCATTGCAGAACGTCTTTCCAAGACCATTTTGTGGGTTGTCGGCGGTTTTAAAATTTACGTTGCAGGCAGCAAGTCCGTTTATGAATATTTGAAAAAGGCATACACCCTTGACGGCATTCGCGCGTTCGACGTCGATTTCATGAGCGGCGTATACGAAAAGCCTTTTGAAGTGGTTTGGTTGGATCAGAACGAAATTCCCGAACAGAAAAACGCTTCCATTCGCGTAGGCGGATATTTGGACGGTTGCCGTATCGGTTTCGACGCAGGCGGTTCGGATAGAAAGGTCAGCGCGGTTGTCAACGGCGAAGTGGTATACAGCGAAGAAGTGGTTTGGAACCCCAAAACGACGGAAGACCCCACCTATCACTATAACGAAATTTTAACGGCAATGAAAACGGCGGCTTCCAAAATGCCTACCGTAGACGCAATCGGTGTTTCTTCCGCGGGCGTATATGTAGACAACAAAATTATGGTGGCCTCCTTGTTCATCAAAGTCGATAAATCCAAGTACGGCGACTACGTAAAGAATATGTACATCAACGTAGCGGAAGATATGCGCAAAATCTACGGCAAGGATATTCCCTTGGAAGTAGCAAACGACGGCGACGTAACCGCGTTGGCTGGTGCAATCGATTTGAACGACAACGGCGTGTTGGGTATTGCAATGGGTACCAGCGAAGCGGTCGGCTACATCAACAACAACGGCGGTATCAACGGCTGGCTTTCGGAGCTCGCGTTCGCACCCGTAGACTTTAACGAAGGCGCAATGCAAGACGAATGGAGTGGCGACATCGGTGTAGGTTGCAAATACTTCTCGCAAGACGCCGTCATTAAACTTGCCGAAGCAGGCGGTCATAAATTTGCAGACGGCTTAACGCCCGCACAAAAATTGAAGGAAGTACAGGCGATGATGGAGAACGGCGACGAGCTTGCGGCGCAGATTTACGAAGACATCGGCGTTTACCTTGCGCACACCATTCCTTTCTATGCAAAATTCTACGATATCAAGCACATGTTGTTGCTCGGTCGTGTTATGGGTGGCAAAGGCGGCGATATCATTCTTGCAACCTGCAAAAAGGTGCTCGCGGAAGAATATCCTCAGTTCGCAGGTTTGGACATCGGTTTGCCCGACGAAACCAACCGTCGCGTAGGGCAGAGTATCGCTGCGGCTTCCCTCCCTGCAACTCATCGTTGAGCGGAGGCGAACTATGAAGACTTTTAAAAACGCAGTCGTTTACGTTGAAGGGGAAGGCTTGAAAAAATGCAACCTTTCCTTCGATAAAAAGATTGAAAAAATTTCTCGTTGTGCCGATAAGACGGCGGAAGTCATCGAACTCCCTCATGACGCAATCGTTTTGCCCGGGTTCGTGGACGAACATATCCATGGCGCAGGCGGTTCGGACGGCATGGACGGCACGGTAGAGGACATTGCAATCATTGCAAAAACCATCGCGGCGGAAGGTACTACGTCCTTCCTCGTCACCACCATGACGCAAAGCCCCGAAAACATTACCAAAGCTATGCAAGCGGTCAAGGCATATCGGGCGGCGGACAGCGCAGAAGGCGCTCGCGTCGTCGGCGTGCATTTAGAAGGCCCGTTTATTGCGGCGGCGCACAAGGGCGCACAACCCTTAGAATACGTTAAAAACCCCGACATCGAAGCGTTTGACGGCTATAACGAAGCAAGCGGCAATGCAATCCGCATCGTTACCCTCGCTCCCGAAGTGGAGGGCGCAGAAGCGTTTATCCGTCACCTTACCGAACGAGGCATTACGTCTTCTATAGGGCACACGGGCGCAAAATTCGCCGACATCGAAAAGGCTGTTTGCGTAGGCGCAACCAATGTTACGCACACCTATAATGCGCAATCGGCGTTGCACCACCGCGAAATCGGTACGGTCGGTAGCGCAATGCTTTTGGACGAACTGAATTGTGAACTTATTTGCGATACCATTCACGTATCCGTGCCTGCAATGCGCTTGTTGGTAAAGAATAAACCTACGGATAAATTGACGCTGATTACCGATGCTATGCGTGCTAAGGGCTTGCCCGACGGCGAAAGCGAACTGGGCGGTCAAAAAGTATTCGTCAAGGGTGGCGAAGCACGCTTGCAAGACGGTACGTTAGCTGGCAGCGTATTACGCATGAATCGCGCCGTACAAAATATGGTGACCAAAGTAGGCGTTCCGTTTACCCAAGCGGTAGATTATGCCACCATCAACCCTGCGCGTACTTTAAAAATCGACGACGTAACGGGCAGCATCAAAGTAGGTAAAAATGCCGATTTCACCGTTATCAACGCAAATTTCGACGTATTGATGACCATTCGCGACGGCGAAGTGATTTATAAGGCGTAAAAAACCGCAAATTCATACAAAATATCACATAACCAACGGGGTTCGGGGAAGACTCGGACCCTTTTGCGTTGCATACCTTTTTCCCTTCTTTCATATCCTATATATAGCGTTTGGCGCAAAAGCCATGCAAAAAAGTTTATAAACTTTTGTTGAAATACTTTCAAAAAGCAAAAAAATGTGCTATAATAGGAGCGATATCGTGAAAGAGATAGAATGGTTGAAAGGTTTTTCGGCATATGCGTACCAAACGCAGTGCAGTTTAGCAAAACGCAGTACAATCGGTTGCGGAGGTGTGGCGGACGTCGTTTTTACGCCGCAAAGCGTGGTGGAGTGCGTTGCTCTGCTTGCGGATTTAGAAAAACACGGCATTCCCTATTTCCTGATTGGTAACGGCAGTAACCTTTTGCCGCCTGACGGAGAAACAAGTGTTCCGCTCGTGGATATGCGCGCATTGCGCGGTATGCATGTTAACGAAGGCGTGTTTGCCTATGCAGGGGTGTCGAGCGGCGATTTGCTTTCCCTATGCAAACGGAGGTGCAAGGGCGGCGCGGAGTTTTTAACGGGCATACCTTGCACAATCGGCGGCGCTGTTTTTATGAATGCAGGCGCAGACGGTAGGTATATGTCCGAAATTGTAGAAAGCGTGCTTGTCTATCGTCGCGGCAAAACTGTATATTTGCCCGTGTCCAAATGCAAATACGGCTACAAACAAAGCGTTTTTATGGAAAGCGGCGGGGTAATCCTCGGCGCGGCTTTCCGTCTAACCGATATAGAGCAAACGGAAATCGAGCGGCGGCAATCGTATTATAAAGCCCGTCGCGCCCACCTGCCCCAAGGCAAAAGCATGGGTTGCGTGTTCAAAAATCCTCCCGATGCTTCAGCCGGCGCGCTGATAGAAAAGTGCGGCTTAAAGGGGAAGCATGTCGGCGGAGCATATATTTCGCCAAAGCACGCAAACTTTATCATAAACGAGGGCAACGCCTCGTCTAAAGACGTAAAACAACTCGTCCAACTCGCCAAAGACGCGGTCTACGCGCAATGCGGCGTATGTTTGCACGAGGAGATACGATACATTCCAACGTAAGGAGAAAAACAGTGATTTTAACGGCAGATTATCATACGCATACGCCGTACTCGCACGGTAAAAACGCCATCGACGAAAATGCGGCGAGGGCAAAAGAACTCGGTTTGAAACAAATCGGCATTACCGACCACGGTTATACGCACGTATCGTTCGGTATCGCGCGCAGAAAAACGGCGGCGTACATTGCCGAGTGCCGCGCGGCGGCAAAAAAACACGCCATCGACGTGTTGGTGGGCATCGAGGCGAACATCTGTGGCGTAAGCGGCAAAGCGGACTTGACGGAAAGGGATTTTGAAAATTTCGATTTGTACCTTTGCGGTAACCATATTTGGATTAAATACGATAAGTTGTCCGATTATCCGTTGTATTGCTGGGGTAACGTCCTGTTGCATAAGTTCTTAAAATATACGCCGAAATGGCTGATTAAGCGGAATACGCAAGCCTATATCAACGCAATCAAAAAGAACCCGTTGGACGCCATTACGCACGTCAGCTATATCTGCCCGTGCGACACGCTAGAAGTGGCAAAATGCGCCGCCGATTACGGTACGTATATTGAGCTCAATTCCAAAAAGACACACTTGACGGACGAGCAGCTTATGGATATGGTCATCAAAACGGACGCGCGCTTCATTGTCGATTCAGACGCGCATACGGTGGATCGTGTCGGGGACACCAAACGCGTGGACGAGCAACTTGCACGGCTCACGGAATTCCCCATGGATAGAATTGACAACATAGACGGGCGTTTCCCCAACTTCCGCTTTATGGAATTCAAAAAGCATTTATAAAACATACAAAAAAAAAGGATAGGTTATGAATTTTACATCGGACGTAAAAAAAGAAATGATTGCGCGCGGCTTGAGAGACTCGGAAGAGATGCTTTCGGAAATGTCCGCCTTTATCCATGCTAGCGGCACGTTCGGTATCAAAGACGGCAGACCTACCTTTTTTCTTGTCAGCGAAACGGAGAACGTCGTCGAATATTTTACTGCGCAATTTTCCAAACTGTTCAATGCGGAACTCTTTGTTACGCACGCCACCAAGGACAGAATGAGTGGCAGGGACAAGCTGCTGTTGCAATGCACGTCCGCCGCTGCGGCAGGGGTGTTGCGCGTCCTGCGTTTGGTCGATAAACACGGGGAAATTCGTCGCGGTATTTCGCCTACGCTGCTTTCGTCGGAAGAAAAGGAGATTGCCTATGTCCGCGGTGCGTTTTTGGGCGGCGGCAGTTGTACCGTGCCTTTGGACGGCGGTACGACGGGGTATCATTTAGAAATTGTGTTCGCAGACGAAAAAACCGCAAAGGATTTTTGTTTGGTGCTTTCCGAGTTTGAAATTTTGGCAAAGCTTGCCGAACGGAAAGATACGTTTGTCGTCTATATCAAAAGTAAAGAGCAAATTTCCGATTTTCTGTCCGTTATCGGCGCGGAGAACGCCTTGAAAAAGTTTTCGCAACTCGTTGAAAAACGGGACGAGGCGAACCGAAACAACCGCGCACGCAACTGCATGGCAGGCAATGCGGACAAGGCGGCAATCGCGGCGGTAAAGCAGATTGTCGCTTTACAGAAGCTGGAAAAAAGCGGCGGTTTTGCCGATTTAAGCGAGGAGCTATCCGCCCTTGCAAAAATGCGTATGGAAAACCCCACAATGTCCTTACAGGAATTAGCGGATGCGTTTTGCGTAAGCAAAAGCTGTATGAATCACAGAATGCGAAAATTGATGTCGATTGCAACGGCAAAAGAAGAAAATAACGAGAGAACAGAAGAATTATGACGGATTTTGTACACTTACACTTGCATACGGAATATAGCCTTTTGGACGGTGCGGCAAAGGTAGACGATCTTATCGAACATTTGGTGAAGAACAATATCGACGCTTGCGCCGTCACCGACCACGGCAATATGTACGCATCCTTGTATTTTGCGGAAGAATGCGTAAAAAAGGGTATTAAATACATTATTGGGTGCGAATTGTATGCCGTGGATGATCATAAGGAAAAACGCCCCGGCAAAAACGAGCACCTTGTCCTTTTGGCAAAGAACAAAATAGGTTATAAAAACATTGTCAAACTGGATTCGCTTGCTTATATCGACGGGTATTACGGCGGTAAACCCCGTATCAGTTACGATTTGATTAAGCAACATCACGAAGGGGTCATTTGCCTTTCTGCTTGTTTGGCTGGTCGTCTGCCGCAGTTGCTTATGCGCGGCGATTACGAGGGAGCAAAAAAGTGGGCGGCGGAAATGAAAGAGGTCTACGGCGAAGATTTTTATATTGAACTTCAAGACCACGGCATTCCCGAACAGCGCCAAATTTTGCCCGACCTTATCAAAATCGCAAGGGAACTCGATATTCAAATGGTCGCAACGAACGACGTCCACTATATTGAAAAAGAGGATTGGGAAGCGCACGAAATTTTGCTTTGTATCCAAACCAAATCCACCCTGGCGCAACCGAAAATGCGCTTTGAACAGCACGAGTTTTATATGAAGTCGGGGGACGAGATGATGGAACTTTTTCATTACGTTCCCGAAGCGGTTACCAACACGCGCGTTATTGCCAACAAAATTGAAGAACCCGTGTTTGACATTACACCCAAAGGCGATCCCATTCGCGATACGTCGCTTATTCCTTTGTATAAACCCGAGGACGGTTCTTCCTCCCCCGATTATCTCACCCGTTTGACGTGGGAAGGCTTGCCCAAGCGTTATGCGGAAATTACCGATACGATTAAGCAGCGTGCGGAATACGAGCTGTCGATTATCATAAAAATGGGGTTCGCCGACTACTTTTTGATTGTGTGGGACTATATCAACTGGTCCCGTTTGCAGGGTATTCCCGTAGGCCCCGGACGTGGTTCGGGTGTAGGTAGTATCGTGGCGTACTCTATCGGTATTACCGACGTGGACCCCTTGCGCTACGATTTGATTTTTGAGCGTTTCTTAAACCCTGATCGTGTATCCATGCCCGACTTCGACGTGGACTTTTGCACCAAGCGCCGTATTGAGAGTATCGAATACGTGCGTAAAAAATATCATCCCGAAAATGTAGCGCAAATCGTTACGTTCGGTACTTTGGCTTCGCGCGCCGTCATTAAGGACGTAGGGCGCGTTATGGGCGTGCCTTATTCCGAAACGGATAAGGTGGCAAAACTCATGGACGGCAAGTCCACAATCGGCGAATTGCTAGGTAGAAAAATTCCCAAGCTTGAAAAGCAGATCGAGGCGGAAGAAAACGAAGAAAAACGCATGGAACTGCAAAAGAAACTTGCCGAGCAAAAGCAGAAAAAGAACCCCGAATTTATTGAAGTGTATGAAACGAACGCCGACCTGCACCAAGTCATCGATATGGGATTGAAGTTGGAGGGTATGCCTAAAAATACTTCGCAACACGCGGCGGGCGTCGTAATCTGTAACAAAGTTCTTTCGGATAACGTTCCTCTTGCCAGAAACGGAGAAGATATTGTTACGCAATTCGATATGAAAGAGGTCGAAGCCGTCGGCATGTTAAAAATGGACTTCCTTGCGCTGACCACTCTGACGGATATTCAAAATACTTTGGAATACATCAAAGAAGGGCTGGGGATCGATATCGATTTCAACAAAATCGGTTTGGACGTCCCCGAAGCCTATCAGCTGATTTCGTCGGGCGATACGGACGCCGTGTTCCAGCTTGAACAAGGCGGCATGAAAAAATTTATGAAAGAGCCAGAAACGGAGAAGATATTGTTACGCAATTCGATATGAAAGAGGTCGAAGCCGTCGGCATGTTAAAAATGGACTTCCTTGCGCTGACCACTCTGACGGATATTCAAAATACTTTGGAATACATCAAAGAAGGGCTGGGGATCGATATCGATTTCAACAAAATCGGTTTGGACGTCCCCGAAGCCTATCAGCTGATTTCGTCGGGCGATACGGACGCCGTGTTCCAGCTTGAACAAGGCGGCATGAAAAAATTTATGAAAGAGCTGCAACCCAGCTGTTTGGAAGACTTGATTGCAGGTATTTCCCTCTATCGTCCGGGACCCATGGATTTTATTCCGCAATATATCAAAAATAAGCATAATCCCGAAAGTATCGTTTACGATACGCCGTACTTAGAGCCGATTTTGAAAAACTCCTACGGGGTTATCGTCTATCAAGAACAGGTTATGCAAATCTTCCAACAGCTCGCAGGGTATTCGCTCGGTCAAGCAGACTTGGTTCGTCGTGCTATGGCAAAGAAGAAAAAGAAAGAGCTGATGGAACAAAAGGATAAGTTCATCTACGGCGCGCCTGCCGAAGGGATAACGGGTTGCGCCGCCAAGGGGATTCCTGCAGACGTCGCGGCAAAGATATTCGGTGACATGGAAAGCTTTGCGTCCTACGCCTTCAATAAGTCGCACGCGGCGGCGTATGCGGTCGTTGCCTATCGCACGGCTTATTTGAAATATTTTTACCCCAAAGAATTTTTGGCGGGTATCTTAAACGACCGTATCGATAAAATTGAAGAAATTTCCAAGTACATTTTGTACATGAAGGAAAAGAATATTGACGTCCTTCCCCCGAATATCAATAAATCTAAAGATATTTTCTGGGTAGAGGGGAACGGTTTGCGTATCGGTCTTGGCGCGCTCCGTGGCGTCGGACAAGACGCGATTGCCGCCGTTATCAAGGAACGGAACGAACACGGCTTGTTTAAGGACTTTGCCGACTTTTTGTCCCGTTGCTGTAAGTACGTCAATAAGCGTATCGTAGAAAGCTTGATTTATGCAGGCGCATTTGATTGCTTCGGGCATACCCGTTCGCAATTTGCCGCCGTGTATGAAGAGGCACTCTCTCGCATAAGCGCTATGGACAAGCAGAAAGGCGGTATGCAAATTTCTCTCTTCGGCACGTTCTTGGAAGAACAAGCCATTGAAATTAAATATCCCGACGTTCCTGAATACGAAACTATGGAAAAGCTTTCCAAGGAAAAATCTGTTCTCGGAGTATACGTCAGCGGTCACCCCTTTGAAAAATTCATGCCGTACTTCAAGGATAGGTCCTTTAATTGTTCTATGCTCAACGATTATGAAGAAGATGTAGAAACGGGCGAAAAGACGTATGCGGAAGTATCCGACGGCATGCAAGTGACGATGGGCGGTATGATCGGCGCATACAAAAAGTTGAAAACGCGTAGCGGTTCGATTATGGCGTTTATCACCGTGGAAGATATGTACGGCACGATCGAATGTGTATGTTTCCCGAAAGTTTACGATAGAATCCGCAACTTCTTAGAAACGGATAAAGTCGTGTCGCTGTCGGGCAGAATCAGTATCGAAGAAGAAAAAGCCCCCGTTATTATCTTGGACCGCATGGACGAGTTTGAGGTGGGGAAAGACGGAAAGCCGAAAATTAAGAGTCAGACGACGGAAGAAAAAGATGACGGACAAAAGCAGGCGGCGGCTCCTGTCGCTGCCCCGAAAAAAGACACGGAAAAGAAGCTTTGGCTCAACGTCAGCAATATTCTCGATGAAGATATCGAAGAACTTTTAGAAATGCTTTCGTACTATGCAGGCGATACGCAGGTCTATTTCGTGAAGGACGGAAAAAAGATGCTTTGCTCGCAAAAAGTAAGCCCGAATAAGGGACTTTTTTCTGAACTTTCAACCATTCTTTCTGAAAATTGTGTTAAATTTCTCTAAAAAAATACAAAAAGTGCCTTAATTTGTTTGTGTTTTTTTAAACTTTGACTATAATAGTGATTGCGCATATTTATATGTGAATTTTTCCATGTGCGCCAAGTACTGTGAGGTGAATATTATGAAACGTATAGCATTATTAACAAGCGGGGGCGATGCTCCCGGTATGAACGCGGCAATCCGTGCGGTTGTGCGTTCCGGTATATATTTCGGCATGGAAGTGTTCGGCATTGAACGCGGTTATGCAGGTTTGATTGAGGACACGGTTATCCCTATGGAAATGCGTAGTGTATCCAACATCGTGCAACGCGGCGGTACGATTTTGCGCTCGGCAAGATGTATGGAAATGCTGACGGTTGAAGGACAGAAAAAGGCAGTAGATACCTTAGAGAAACACGGTATCGAGGGTCTTGTCGTCATCGGCGGCGACGGTTCGTTCCGCGGCGCAGAAATCCTTTCGCGCGACTACGGTGTGCCTACCATCGGTATTCCCGGTACGATCGATAACGACTTGGCGTATACCGATTATACACTTGGTTTCGATACGGCGGTCAATACCTGTTTGGATATTATCAACAAGCTTCGTGACACGATGACCTCGCACGAGCGTGTTTCCGTTGTAGAAGTTATGGGTAGGCATTGCGGCGACATTGCGTTGTACAGCGGTATTGCATCTGGTGCGGAAATTATCGCCGTTCCCGAAGTGGCGTTCGATTTTAACGACATTGTGGCGCACATCAATCGTTCCCGTTCGCAGGGCAAACATTCCAACATCATCGTTGTGGCAGAGGGCGTAATGAGTGCGGACGAATTTGCTAAGCGTTTGCAAGCAGGTACGGAGTACGACGTTCGTCAAACTTGCATCGGACACGTGCAACGTGGCGGTTCTCCTTCCATGGCGGACAGAATGCTTGCGGCGCAGTTCGGTAATAAAGCTGTGCGACTCTTAAAAGACGGTATCGGTAATCGCGTGGTCGGTATTCGCGACAACAAAATTATCGATATGGACATCATCGAAGCGGTTTCCATGAAAAAGAAATTCAATTATGAATTGTACGAAACATTGCAGATGATTTCCATGTAATGACAACACGATCAAACGAGCCGTCCGAGGAAGACGGCTCTGTTTTTTTGTATATTTTTACGAAAAATTGTGAAAGTTTGAAAATGGGTATTGAATTTTATTCAATCCCGTAGTATAATAGAAGTGCAAAAGAAGAAATACCTTTGCGATAGGGAGAAAATATATGATATTGACGGTATGTATGAGTCCTTGTACGGACGTAACCATAGAGTTGGATTCTTTGAACGTAGGCAGAACAAACGTGGTAAAAAATAAAACGCTTTCCTTTGGCGGTAAGGCGTTGAACGTGGCAATCGGCGTGAAGCGTTTAGGCGGCGATTCGTATGCGACGGGGCTTATGTATAACGAAAACGGTTATATGTTTGAAACCGCTTTGGATAAAGAAGGCGTTCCCTTTACTTTTGTATGGAATAAGGGCAGAGCACGCGAAAATTTGAAATTCATCGACAGCCGCGCAATGCTGACGGAAGTCAACGACGTGGGCGAGGAAGCCGGCAAGGAAAAAACGGGAGAGGTACTCAGTATGGTACGTATGCTTTCGGCAAGGAGTAGCGTCACCGTACTTTCGGGCGGATTGCCGAGGGGATTGCACCCGTCTTATTACGGGAATTTGGTTGCGGCGGTTCATAAAGGCTCGTTAAAAATTGTAGACGCCGTAGGGCAAAGAATGTTTTCTGCGTTGAACGAGGGCGTGGATTTAGTGAAACCGAATTTAGAGGAACTGGAAAATACGATCGGCAGAAATTTGCAAAGCAAGGAAGATATGCTTGCAGGTTGTTACGAACTGTTGGAGCGTGGCGCAAAGCGAGTTATGCTTTCTTTGGGGAAGCAGGGCGCGGTCATTACGGACGGTACGCATAGTTATTATTGCAAAAGCATTAACGTGGCAGTCAATTCTGCGGTTGGCGCAGGGGACGGTATGGTTGCGGCGGCGGCAATGCAGTTGGAACAAGGCGCAGACCTGCAAGACATTTTGCGTTGTGGCGTGGCGGCTGGCACTGCCACGGTGATGACGGTAGGACAAGTTTCTTTCACCAAAGAAAAATATAACGAGGTGCTGGCGAATTTGGTCGTCACGGAAATTTAATCGAAAACAAGGGCGAGAAAGGCAACTTTTCCCGTCCTTTTGCATATACTGACAGTATGCGAATAAAAAAAGGAAATCGCGGGGATAACCGTTTTTCTTTTTTGGGTGGCAAAATTGAAAAAGGTTTTGCCGTGTATGTACGCAGACGCTCTTGCAACGTTTTAAAGCTTTGCGAAACGGCGCGTTCGCAACAAAATCGGACGGGAAATTTCAAAAATACGGAAAAAGGTCGAAAAATGTCGAAAAATGTCTTGAAAAAAACAAAAAAAAGGAGTATAATCATAATGTAAATAAATGAACAAGAGGTAAAAACATTATGGGTTATCGTGCAGTGCAAGAGAAGTTTGACAAGATTAAATGGTTTGATAGTATTGCAGTAGGGGAAGATCGTTGCGGTACGTATGACTTTTGTGAAAAATGCGATAAAACGCAACGTTTTCCTTGTGCTCGCGCAATGGAAAAGAAAGAAGGAAAAAGAGTGCGTATTGCCGTTCTCCGCTTCCGTGTATAAGGGAAGTATTTTATGAAAAAGTCCGAAAGAATTCTCGCCGCTTGTTTTACCATGGTGGTCGGCATTTTATTGATTGTGATGAAAGACGATTTCATTAGTATTTTAATGACTTTACTCGGTGTTGGCTTGCTTGCGCTTGGCGTAATGGACCTTGTTGCTCATAACGTACCTGCCGCCGTTATCAAAATTGTATGCGGCGTGTTGGTCATCGTTTGCGGGTGGGTTATTGTGCGCGCGGTGTTGTATATCGTTGCGGCGGCGTTGCTTGTTTTTGGCATTCTGTTGCTGTACGATAAAATTAAGCATAAAGTCCGTGGTTTTACGCCGTTTAGAACGGTTTGCGAATACGCAGTGCCCGTCTTTTATATCCTTACGGGTGTGTTGCTTTTGTTCCATAACAATGCGGCGATTGAGGCAATTTTGATTATTTGCGGCGCATTGACGGTTTTAGAAGGTGCGATTGCGCTGTATAACGCAGTATCGGATAGATAAATATCTAAAAACATATAAAACGGGTTTCGCAGCGTCGGAGCCCGTTTTTGCTTGTAAAATAATAGGGTAAAAATAACAAATTTTAGCATTAATGATAAAAATTTATCGATTTAACGATTGAAAATTTTTTTATGGAACCCCTCAAGTGTTTGTGATTGGGGGGAAGATATGATATAATATAGTTGTATAATTGTGCAATCATGTACGAAAACGAAGAAAAAATTAAAAAATGGAGATACAAACATGAACAACAAAGTTACTATCATCGGCGCAGGTTCGGTTGGAGCAACGGTTGCGTATACGTTAGTGGCGACCGGCTCGGTTGCGGATATTGTTTTAATCGACGTAAACGCGGAAAAGGCAAAAGGGGAGGCAATGGATATCCTTCAAGCAACGCCTTATCTCTCGCCCGCTAAAATTCGTTACGGCACGTACGAAGATGCGGCTGGTTCCGACGTCGTCGTTATCACATCCGGCGTAGGCAGAAAGCCCGGTCAATCCCGTATCGATCTTACGCAGACTAACGTCAATATCTTAAAGAGCATCGCGCCTCAAATCGTAGAACACGCGCCCGATGCCTTGTATTTGTTCGTGGCTAACCCCGTAGACGTGCTTACGTACGTGTTCCACAAAATTACGGGTATCCCCAAGAACCGCATCATCGGTACGGGTTGCACCCTCGACAGCATTCGTTTGAGAACGCGCCTTTCCGAACTGTATTCGGTTAACCAAAAGCAAGTGCACGCTTACGTCCTTGGCGAACACGGCGATTCCTCTTTCGTGGCTTGGTCCACGGCGGACATTTCCGGTGTTCCCATTGACGAATACGAAAGCACTTTGACGGATAAGAGCGTGTTGAAAGTGACCCCTTACAGCCGTGAGGACGTAGAAGAATACGTTAAGAAGTCTGGCGGTAAGATTATCGCGGGCAAGGGCGCAACTTTCTACGGTATCGCAGCTTGCGTAACGCAGATCATCAACTGCATCTATTCCAGCGCTTATACCATTCTTCCCGTATCTACGGTTTTGGACGGAGAATACGGTATTTCCGATGTTGCACTTTCTACGCTTTGCGCAATCGGCAACGAAGGGATTGTAACCACGCTCACCCCTAAACTTTCCGACGATGAAGTTGAAAAGATGCGTCACAGCGCAGACGTTTTGAAGAGCGTTATTGCACAAATCGAAATTTAAGCAAAGGGAGCAACGTAGACCATGGAATATCGTATTGAAAAGGACACGATGGGCGAAATGCAAGTGCCTGCCGACAGATATTGGGCGGCGCAAACGCAAAGAAGTTATCAAAACTTCCGTATCGGTACGGAAGTGATGCCTCGCGAAATCACCCACGCGTTCGGTATTTTGAAAAAGGCAGCCGCGCTTGCAAACTACAAACTCGGTAAGCTTTCCGAAGAGAAAAAAGACGCCATTGCAAAGGCTTGCGACGAAGTAATTTCCGGCGAGCTGAACGGGCATTTCCCGCTTGTCGTATGGCAGACGGGCAGCGGCACGCAATCTAACATGAATGCCAACGAAGTTATCGCAAACCGCGGCAACGAAATCGCAGGCAAAAAGTTGTTACACCCCAACGACGATATCAATAAGAGCCAAAGCTCCAACGATACTTTCCCTACGGCAATGCACATTGCGGCGGTTGTGGCAATCGAAGACAACTTGTTCCCTGCAATGGACAAGCTCATCGCTACCTTAAAGCGTTTGGAAGCGGAAAACGAAGGCATTGTAAAGAGCGGTAGAACGCACTTGCAAGACGCTGTTCCCATCGCATTCTCGCAAGAAATCAGCGGTTGGACGAACATGATTGAAAAGACGAAGGCGCAGCTTCAACTTGCGCTTGGTGGATTGAAAGAACTTGCGCTCGGCGGCACGGCTGTTGGCACGGGTTTGAATGCCCCTCATGGTTTTGCAGAAGAAGTAGCGGCACAGGTTTCCGCATTGACGGGTAAGACCTTTGTTACGGCGGCAAACAAATATCACGCGTTGACCTCTAAGGACGAGTTGGTATTTGCGCACGGCGCATTGAAGGCATTGGCTTGCAACTTAATGAAGATTGCCAACGACGTACGTTGGTTGGCAAGCGGACCCCGCGACGGTCTTGGTGAAATTTTCATTCCCGAAAACGAGCCCGGTTCTTCCATTATGCCCGGTAAAGTTAACCCCACGCAATGTGAATCGATGACGATGGTTGCCGTTCAGGTTATGGCAAATGACGTAGCGGTAGGTGTTGGTGCGTCGCAAGGCAACTTTGAACTCAACGTGTTTATGCCCGTCATTATTTACAACTTCTTGCAGTCGGTGCGTTTGCTTGCCGACGGTATCACCTCTTTTGAGGCGAACTGTGTAACGGGTATCAAGGCAAACAAAGAAAAAATGCACCACAATCTTTACAATTCGTTGATGCTCGTTACTGCGCTCAACCCGTATATCGGTTACGAAAATGCGGCAAAAACGGCAAAGAAGGCGTATAAAGAAAATATTTCTTTGAAAGAAGCGTGCGTTGCACTCGGTTTTTTGACGGCGGAAAAGTTTGACGAGGTGTTCCGTCCTGAAGAAATGGCATATCCCCAAAAGTAAGTTCGGATATAAACAATTAGCAAAAATTAGGTAGCGTATTATGAAAATCAGTTATTATCCCGGTTGTACACTGAAAACCAAGGCGAAGGAGTTGGACGTCACCGCTCGGCTCTGCGCCAAGGATTTGGGCGTAGAAATGGAGGAAATTGAAAATTGGCAATGTTGCGGCGCCGTCTATCCCATGGGTACGGACGAAATCGCAACCAAGCTCTCTGCCGTACGCGCGCTGGACTACGCAAAACATCACGGCGGAAAGTTGCTTACCCTTTGTTCGGCTTGTCACAACGTCATCAAACGTACCAACGAGGACATGAAGGCGAACGGGGATATTTGTTTCCGTGCAAATAATTATTTAAAACTTGACGAAGCTTACCACGGCGAAACGGAAGTGTTGCATTATTTGGAAATGCTGAAAAACGTCGTTGGCTTCGACAACATCAAAAAAGCGGTCGTGAAGCCATTGAACAGAAAAATCGGTGCGTATTATGGTTGTTTGCTTCTTCGTCCCAGCGGCGTTATGGCGTTTGACAATCCCGAAAATCCCACGATCATCGAAGATTTTATCCGCGCGATCGGCGGTACGCCCGTCGTTTATCCGTTCCGTAACGAATGTTGCGGTGCGTACGTGTCTTTGAAAAACAAGGATTTGCCCAAGGAAAAGAGCCGCAAAGTGTTATCTAGCGCAAAGGAAAAGGGCGCGGAAGAAGTGATTACGGCTTGCCCGCTTTGCTTGTATAATTTGCAGGCAAACGGCGACGGCATTTTGCCCGTAAAATACTTTACGGAATTGCTTGCGGAAGCGTTGGGGGTACAGGAATGACCAAGTCGGAACGTATTGAAAACGTACTCCGTTTAAGCGGTACGGACGTAAAAAAATGTATGAAGTGCGGCAAATGCTCGGGGCGGTGTCCTGCTTTTAAGGATATGGATATCAAGCCGCATCAGTTCGTTTCCATGTTGTCGCAAGGCAAAATCGATTGTCTTTTAGAAAGTAAAGCGATTTGGAGCTGCCTTTCCTGCATGGCTTGCGTAGAGCGTTGCCCTCGCGGCGTTGCCCCTGCGGCAGTTGTAGAAGCTGTGCGCGATACCGTGGTGAGAATGCAAGGCACAAACGGTATGAAAGCGGAAGAAATTCCTCCTATCGTGGACGAGTTGATTCCTCAGCAACTGTTGGTCAGTGCGTACAGAAAGTATAACAAGTAACTCCCCGAACGTTGTATTCGGTTAAGAAGAAAATCTAAAGAAAGAGAGTGAATTATATGCAAAGAATAGGTGTTTTTATTTGTTGGTGCGGCAGTAATATCGCAGCAACGGTAGACGTGGAAAAGGTCGTTGAGGTTATCAAACAAGAACCCGGCGTCGTCTTTGCCACCAACTACCAGTATATGTGTTCGGAAAACGGTCAACAGCTCATCAAGCAAGCGATCAAAGAATACAACTTGACGGGCATCGTAATCGGCGCCTGCTCGCCCAGAATGCATGAATCTACCTTCCGTAAAGCGGCGGAAGCGGCAGGGCTCAACCCCTACATGGTAGAGGTTGCAAACATTCGCGAACACTGTTCGTGGATTCATAAGGACATGGAAGAAGCAACCGAAAAGGCTGTCATTCTCGTCCGTACGGCAATCGCTAAAGTAAAACTCAACGCGCCTTTGTCGGCAGGGGAAAGCCCTGTCGTAAAGCGTGCGCTCGTCATCGGCGGCGGTATCGCAGGTATTCAAGCTGCACTCGATATTGCAGATGCGGGTTTTGAAGTTGATATCGTAGAAAAGAACGCTACTATCGGCGGCAGAATGGCGCAGATTGATAAAACGTTCCCTACGTTGGACTGCTCGGCTTGTATTTTGACGCCGAAAATGGTAGACTGCGCGCAACACGAAAAAATCGATATCCTTTCCTATTCGGAAATTGAAGAAGTGAAAGGCTTTGTCGGTAATTTCAATGTAAAAATTCGTCGTAAGGCAAGATACGTAGACGAAACGAAGTGCACGGGTTGCAAAATCTGTATGGAAAAATGCCCCTCTAAAAAGGGCTTAAACGAGTTCAATATGAACTTGAACACCCGTCCTGCAATCTATATTCCGTTCGCGCAAGCGATTCCTAACGTAGCGGTAATCGACCCGACGCAATGTATCAAATTGAAGACGGGCAAATGCGGTGTTTGCCAAAAGTTCTGCGGCGTAGGCGCAATCGACTACGAACAGAAAGATACGTTTGTAGAGCGTCAATACGGCGCAATCGTCGTTGCAACGGGCTTCAAACCTATCGATTTGGACAAATTTAACGAGTTTGGTTATCACGACAATAAAGATGTTATTACCTCTTTGGAACTCGAAAGATTGATGAATGCGGCAGGTCCTACCAACGGCGTATTGCTCCGTCCTTCCGACGGCAAGCACCCGAAGGTTATTACCTTTATTCAATGCGTAGGCTCGCGTGATACCAGCGGTTGCGGCAAGCCTTATTGCTCTAAAATCTGTTGTATGTACACGGCGAAGCACGCAATGCTTATCCGTGAAAAATATCCCGATACCGAAGTACATGTATTCTATATCGACGTTCGTACGCCCGGTAAGAACTATGATGAATTCTTCCGTCGTGCGGTTGAACAGTACGGCGTAGACTACATTAAGGGTATGGTCGGTAAGGTGTATAACGAAAACGGCAAGCTTATGGTACAGGGTTCTAACTTGATCGATAACGAACAAGTGACCATTGAATCCGACCTTGTCGTTCTTGCCGCGGCAATCGAACCTGAGCCTTCGGTTAGAAAGATTGCTACCCTTTTGACAACGAGTATCGATACCAACAATTTCTTGACGGAATCCCATGCGAAGTTGCGTCCCGTAGAAAGCCCTACGGCAGGCGTATATTTGGCAGGTGTTTGTCAAGGGCCTAAAGACATTCCCGAAACGGTTTCTCAAGCGTCGGCTTGCGCGGCGAAAGTGATCGGTTTGCTTGTAAAAGACAAGCTGAAAACTAACCCTTGCGTTGCAACGCCTGATGAAACGATGTGTAACGGTTGCAGCCAGTGCGCCAACGTTTGCGCATACGGCGCGATTGCGTATGTCGAAAAAGAATTCCGTCTCGGCGGCGGCAAAACGGAAATCCGTCGCGTAGCTTCCGTAAACCCTGCGGTTTGCCAAGGTTGCGGCGCTTGTACGGTAACTTGTCCTTCCGGGACAATGGACTTGAAGGGATTCAGCTCTAAGCAAATTATGTCGGAGGTAGAGGCTATATGCAAGATGTAACGACGGAAAAGAAAGAATTTACGCCTACGATTGTGGCGTTTTGTTGCAACTGGTGTTCGTATGCGGGCGCCGATCTTGCGGGTTCCAGCCGTTTGACCTACCCCGCAAACGTAAAAATTATTCGCGTGCCTTGTTCTTGCCGCGTCAACCCTATGTTCGTTTTGAAAGCCTTTCAACAAGGTGCGGACGGCGTAATCCTTTGCGGTTGCCATCCAGGGGATTGTCACTATGTAACGGGTAACTACTATACCAGAAGAAGAATGGCGCTTTTGTACAGTTTCCTGAACTATATGGGTATCGAAAAAGAACGTACCCGTGTAGAATGGGTTTCCGCTGCGGAAGGTGCACGCTTTGCGGCGGTTATGAACGATTTCGTGAAAAAGGTTACTGACCTCGGCGAAAATAAACGCCTTACCGACCTTCGAGTAAAGGAGGGCAAATAAATGAAAGACGTAGCTTTGAAAATGTTAGAGCGTGCAAAAGAATTGCTTGCAAGCGGTGAAGTTGCTCGCGTAATCGGTTGGAAGAAAGGGGAGTTTTTCTACGACCCTTCTCCCGCTGTATTTGAAACCGCGGAAGAATTGGAAAACGAGTTCGTTTACAATTGGTTCTGTGGCGCAAACCTTTCTAAATATTTGATCCAACTTGGCAAAAAGGGAGGAAAAACGGCAGTTTTCTTAAAGCCTTGCGATACATATAGCTTCAATCAGCTGGTTAAAGAACATCGTATCCAACGCGAAAATATCTATGTGATTGCAGTAGAATGCCTTGGTAAATTGAATATCGAAGCCATCAAAGAAAGTGGCGTTTCTATGATTACGGACGTGGAAGTAGAGGACGAACATGTGAAGGTTTCTTCCGTGTACGGTGAAAGCGTTTTGAATAAGTCGGACGTGTTGTTGTCTAAGTGCCAAGTTTGCGAAAAGACGCACCAAGTCAAGGACGAAGAAATTGTCTTGCACGAACGCCCTGCACGCAATGCAGACCGTTTTGCAGAAGTGGCGAAGTTGGAAGCGATGACTGAGGACGAAAGATTTGCGTTCTGGCGCGAACAGTTGTCTAAGTGTATCCGTTGTAACGCTTGCCGCAACGTATGTCCTGCTTGTTCTTGTGTAAAGTGTGTGTTTGATAACCCTGCTTCGGGTATTGCGGCAAAGGCTAACGACGACACGTTTGAAGAACAGATGTTCCATATCATTCGCGCGTTCCACGTAGCCGGTCGTTGCACGGACTGCGGCGAATGCTCTCGTGTTTGCCCTCAAAACATTCCTTTGCACCTGTTGAACAGAAAGTTTATTAAGGATATCGATGGATTTTACGGCGAATATCAGGCAGGCGAAACGGCAGAAGGCAAAACGCCGCTTACTTCTTATACGGAAGGCGATACCGAGCCGAACGACGTATTTAACGGGGAGGCAAAATAATGTTAAAAATCGCAAAAAGTAAATTAAACGATTTGTATGCAAAAATCGCGGAAACGCAGGGTCTTTACATTCCCGTTAAGAAGGCAGGGGAAGTAAACTATGCAGTTTGGAGCGAAGGCGCAGACGTTTCTTTGGAAACCTTAAAAACGGTAAAATCCCCTAAAAATACCTTCTTTCCTCAAACGGAAAATATGATGAAGTTTAAGACGGAAGGTAAAAATATCGAAATTATCGACGTTCGCGATGAAAAAGCGCCCACCGTGCTTTTCGGTGTAAAAGCTTGCGATTATAAAGCAATCGAAGTGTTGGATAAGGTATTCCTTGCCGACCCCGCAGATAGCTATTACCAGGCAAGAAGGGCGGCTACGACCATCGTTACGCTTGCTTGCTCCAAGCCCGAGGAAAGCTGTTTCTGTAAGGTTTTCGAGATCGATGCGACGGGCGCCTACGGAGATGTAACTACATGGCTTGATGATGAAAATCTGTATTGGCAAGCTAACACCAAAAAGGGCGAATCGCTCACCGCAATGGTACAGGCTTTGTTTGCCGAGGGCGGAGAAACGGAAGTTTACGCACAGCGCGAAGAAACGAAGGCTGTTATTGAAAAGTTGCCGTTCTCGAATTTGGATTTGAGCAGATATAAGTCTGAAAATTTGAACGAATTGTTCAACGCGGCAGAGTGGGAAGAAATGAGCGAAGCTTGCCTCGGTTGCGGCACTTGCACGTTCGTATGCCCGACCTGCCAGTGTTTCGACATTCGCGATTTCAAAACGCACGACGGTATCATTCGTTATCGTTGCTGGGATTCCTGCATGTATTCCGATTTCACCATGATGGCGCACGGTAACAATCGTACTACCCAAATGCAGAGATTCCGTCAAAGATTTATGCATAAGCTTGTGTACTATCCTTCGCAAAACAACGGTATGTATTCCTGCGTGGGGTGCGGCCGTTGCGTAAATAAGTGCCATCAAAACCTCAACATCGTTAAGGTTATCAAAAAGCTGGGAGGTAAAGCAAATGATTGAAGAAACTCTCATTCCTAAAATTGGTGTCGTAACCGACATTCGCAAAGATACGCCCGACGTAAAAACCTTCCGCGTTGTCGGCACGGACGGCAAAAAGTTGTTCCAACACATGCCCGGTCAATGCGCCATGGTCTCTATCCCCGGCGTCGGTGAGTGTATGTTCTCCATTACTTCTTCGCCCACAAACGAAGAATATATGGAATTTTCCATTAAAAAGTGCGGTTGCGTAACCGAAGTGATTCACGCTTTGGAGGTTGGTCAACAAATCACCGTGCGTGGTCCTTACGGCAAAAACTTCCCCGTTGAAGAAGACTTCAAGGGTAAGGATTTGTTGTTTATCGCAGGCGGTATCGGTCTTGCTCCTTTGCGTAGCGTAATCAACTATGTGCGTCATTATCGTAAAAACTACGGTAAAGTCGTTATCGTATACGGCGCAAGAAGCAAAGACGATCTCGTTGACATCGAAGAAATCCAAACCGAATGGATGAACGAACCGAATACGGACGTTTATTTGACGATTGACCGCCCTCAAGAAGATTGGGGCGGACACGTCGGTTTCGTACCTTCGTATGTGAAAGAGCTGGGGCTCGATCCCAACATGACGGCTGTACTTTGCGGCCCTCCCATCATGATTAAGTTCACGTTGCAAGGTCTTTTGGAACTTGGCTTTGATAAGTCCCGTATTTTCACCACATTGGAACTTCGTATGAAGTGCGGCGTTGGCAAGTGCGGCAGATGTAACGTCGGCGATAAGTTTGTCTGCAAGGACGGTCCCGTATTCCGTATGACCGAATTGGACGAATTGCCTGACGAGTATTAAGGAGAATAACACAAATGGAAAATATGGTAAACGTATATCTTTTCGGCAAACGTTATCAAGTTCCGGAAAGTTTAACGATTATGAAAGCGATGGAATACGCAGGCTATCAGCTTGTCCGCGGTTGCGGTTGTCGTAATGGTTTCTGCGGCGCGTGCGCAACAATCTATCGTATTCACGGTCAGCAAGAATTGAAAAGCTGCCTTGCTTGCCAACAGCAGGTAGAAGAGGGAATGTACGTGGCAACGTTGCCTTTCTTCCCGTTGGTAAAGCAAGTGTATGACATCAATAAAATTAAGCCTACGCAACAGATTATGATGCAGTTGTATCCCGAAATTTACTCCTGTATCGGTTGCAATGCTTGCACCAAGAGCTGTACGCAAGAACTGAACGTTATGCAATATATTGCATACGCGCAGCGCGGCGAATATGAAAAGGCGGCAGAAGAAAGCTTTGACTGCGTTATGTGCGGTGTATGTTCTTCCCGTTGCCCCGCAGGTATTTCGCATCCCCAAGTTGCGGTGTTGGCTCGCCGTCTTACGGGTAAATATCTTGCGCCGAAGAGCGAGCATTTAATTAACCGTGTTGCTGAAATCGATGCAGGCGATTGCAAAGCGGCTTTGGAGGCGATTATGAACACGCCGCTTGAAGAACAGAAGAATCTGTACAACCACAGAGAAATCGAAAAATAAGGAGAAGCGTATGTATCATTATACTCAAGAACAACTTGATTCCATGAAAAAAGTAGAAGAAACGCGCGCTTCTCGTATCGAAAATCTTCATGCGAGAATGACGGCAGAAGAAAAAGATGCGGTTTTGGCGGAGTTTCACCCCGACTATATCACTTCTGCTTACGAAGCATTGAAGGTCGGTAAAAACAAGGGCGGCAAGGTTTTGCACGAACTTGCAGATTTGTTGCAAGGGCATTCCCGTATTAAGGATATGCATGTCGATTTGAGCAAAATCGATTATGACGTAGACGTTTTGGTAATCGGTGGCGGTGGCGCAGGTTCGTCTGCTGCAATCGAAGCGCACGAACGTGGCGCAAAGGTTATGATTGCTACCAAGTTGCGCCTTGGCGATGCAAACACGGCAATGGCAGAAGGCGGCATTCAAGCGGCAGACAAGCCGAATGACAGCCCTGCAACGCACTATTTGGACGCACTCGGTGGCGGTCACTTCAAAAATAAGCCTGAACTTTTGTGCAAACTTGTAAACGAAGCTCCCGAAGCTATTTTGTGGCTCAACAACCTCGGCGTTATGTTCGATAAGGAAGAGGACGGCACGATGGTTACCACCCACGGTGGCGGTACGTCTAGAAAGCGTATGCACGCTTGTCGCGACTATTCTGGTTCGGAAATTATGCGTACTTTGCGCGACGAAGTGTTCAACCGCGGTATTACCGTTGTAGATTTCACTTCCGCAATCGAATTGATTAAGGACACCGACGGCAAAGTTGCAGGTGCTGTCCTTATGAATATGGAAACCAAAGAAGTTTTGGTCGCAAGGGCAAAAACCGTCGTCATCGCAACAGGTGGCGCAGGCAGATTGCACTATCAAGGTTTCCCTACCTCCAACCACTACGGTGCAACGGCAGACGGCTTGGTACTTGCGTATAGAGCAGGAGCAAAATTGCTTTACCCTGAAACGTTGCAATATCACCCCACGGGCGCGGCAGAACCTACGCAAATTTATGGCGCGTTGGTAACCGAAAAAGTTCGTTCGCTCGGCGCACAACTTGTCAATAAAGATGGTGAAGCGTTTGTATATTCGCTGGAAACGCGTGACGTAACTGCCTCTTCGATTATTCGTGAGTGCAAAGCGCGTGGCAACGGTATCAAAACGACGGACGGCGAAGGGGTTTGGTTGGATACGCCACTTATCGACATTTTGAATGGCGAGGGCACGATTGAAAAGCGTATTCCCGCAATGCTTCGTATGTTCGGTAAGTACGGCATCGATATCCGTAAAGAACCGATTT
>CAYRAY010000015.1:0-28331 GCA_964422405.1 uncultured Clostridia bacterium
CAACGAACATAACGCCGGGCATCGACTTCATGTTCTTGATACCGCCAAGGTTAGCTTGCAACTTGCCCATTTCTTTCTTCAAAAGCATAACTTCTTTCTTGGGAAGGAATTCAAAGTCGCCGTTTGCTTCCATAGCTTCCAACTTTTCCAATCTTTCAACACGGCTTCTCATCGTTTTGAAGTTGGTCAAACAGCCGCCAAGCCAACGATAGTTCACGTAGTATTGACCGCAACGTTCTGCTTCTTCTTTGATTGCGTCTTGCGCTTGCTTTTTGGTACCTACGAAGAGTACGGATTTGCCTTCTTTCACGCTGTCGCAAACGAACTTGTAAGCTTCTTCAATCAAGTTTGCGGTGAGTTGCAAGTCGATGATGTGAATGTCGTTTCTTGCGGCGAAGATGTACTTCTTCATTTTGGGATTCCACTTTCTGGTTTGGTGACCAAAGTGTACGCCTGCTTCCAAAAGCTGCTTCATAGTAATAACTGCCATAATTCAAACCTCCGTTTTTACCTCCTCGCTTTGTGTTGGCTCGTAACGACGCCCGCATTGCAAAAATTTTACGGGCACGGATTACGCACAGTGAGCGAGTGTGAATTTTTAGCTATAATATTTTAGCACAACACGGATAATAAGGCAAGCCATTTTACATGGTTTTTTGCTTTTTTTTGGGATTTTTTTTGTTTTTTGCAAGACTGAGCCTTGACCCAGCATTACCACATTGCCGTCCGTTCTTTGATTTGCCGTCGCAACGGTAATTGCGTTTAAGATACGCTCCGTTCGGGCAACAGCGTCGCCCTCAGTCGGTATGACAGGGAGGCGAGGTATTTCGGGGTTCAGTCGGTATGACACGGAAAAAAATACGCTCCGTTGGGAGTGAATGCCCAACGGAGCGCATGATCAGCGCATGATTTGTATCACATTATAATATTATTTCAACAAAATGCCTTCAATACTCTTTAAGGTGCTTTCTGCAATGCCGCAGGTTTCCGTCAAGTAGCGACGAATGGACGTGGACAACTTGCCGTCTTTGGCAGGGTAATCCGTTTGGATACGGTCGATTAAGCCACCCCAAGAAACGTAGTTGCCCGAATCGTTTTGTTGCGTGCCGTACTCGAACGGGTAATTGAATTTACCGCGGTATCTGCCGCCTGCCGCTGCCGAAAAGCTCGTTAACTCGAAATCGCGCGTCAAATCTTCCAGAGGAACGCCCAAATAGCCGCAAAGCAAAAATGCCAGCGTACCCGTTCTGTCCGCGCCGCCGTTGCAATGGAAGAACAACGGATAGTTGCTTTCGTCTGCCAAAAACTCAAAAATGCGTTTGAGTTGCACAGAGTTGCTGTTGCTCGTCGGCGAACCCGCCGACAAATCGGGGAAGATCAAATCGTACTGCGTGATCGGCGTGGTCAAATAGGTGATGTCTGCGCCCAAAATGCTTTCCTTTTGTCCGCCGTTGTCCCTCGTGTGGCGCAAGTCGATTTCCGACTTGATCCCCAAATCGTCGCGCAGGGTTACAACGTCGATGGCGGAAAACTCGTTGGTTCTGCCGCCGCGATAAATCAGCTCGTACGCGATACGCTTGCCGCTTTCCGTTTTCCAACCGCCGAGGTCGCGATAGTTAAAGCCGCAGTGCATGGTGACGTAGCGCACTGTGTTGGGTTTGACGAGGAAGGTGCCTTCTTGCACCACGAAATCGGCATACGAATCCTGCCAAGCCGTCGTGTCTAAAAAGGCTTGAAAATCCTCTTGTGCGTTGTCCATACCGACGATTTTATAGCGGTAGGTCTTGCCGGGCACGAACAATCCGCCCTGCACCTCGCCGCGGTGACAGGTTAAAACACAGGTCTTTCCGTCCTCGACACATTCACCGAAAAAGCGGTAAGAATTGCCGATTTCGTGTTCGTACGTCAAACTAAGCACCTGCTTATCGCCGCTGCCGCCATAATAAAGTGCCCCTAACTGATCGTCCGCCGTTTTTGCTGCCAAATATTCCTGTACGTTGCTTGCGCAAATATCCACTGTTTTCACTTTGTTCCCTCCGTCGCCGCAACTTGCAAACACGCTGCACGTCATGCACGCGCCCAAAGCCGCCGCCATTATTTTATTCATTTCCTTCATCGTGTTTTCACTCCTATTCATTTATACGGAAGCGGAAAGGATGTCACCCCTTCCGATCCGTTATGTTTTATTGCCGATTAAGACCAAAACTCGATTTTTTCCACCCCGAACGGCGCAACGTTGTATTCGTGCGTGAAGTCCTTGGGTTCGCCATCCAACCACTGTTTGGGGAAGTTGAAGCAGTACGGGCTGATCCCCCACCATTCTTGCATTCCTTTCATGTGGTGCGGTCCATACGCGTTGCGCATGGTCGATTTCAAGAGTACTTGCACGGTGTTTGTGCCCGATTTCAACGCAATTTCTCGCTCGTCCGTCAAGGCGATTGCGCCTTGGTGTACGCCGTTAACGTACACTTCCGCCGCCGCATACGCGCCCGAAAGCCGCAAGGTCTTTTGGCACGCTTCCGCCACGGTAAATTCGCCCTGCAAAGTGACCGTGCCGTCGAAGAATGGATAGCCCTGCGTTTGCAAGTTGTCCGTCTTTTCGGGCAACGCAGGCACGACGATTGCGTACTCGGCATTCAAAGCAAAACTGCCGCGCACAAAAATCGGCTCGATCAGCGTATCGTAATAGATCATATTCATCAGCGATTCAGTGACATTTTCGCCATACATCGCATAGAAGACGTTGGGATTTTCGTAGAAGTCGATATGGAACACCACTTCGTTTTCGCCCTTGCGACAAAGCGCGGCGATTTTTGCGGTACGGAAGTTGACGTCGTACGCCGTCTTTTCCAGCTCCACGGGCGCGCCGTTGACAAACACCGCTTTCACGCGGCTGTTTTGCGCCAGCAAATACAAATCCTCGGGCAGGTATTCCGCGCGGAACACGTATTTGACGTACAAATCGCCTTGGTGCTTGGCACGGATTTGTTCGTCCAAAATCTGCGCCACGTATTTGCGTTCGCCGTACGTATTTCCGTCCGTGCTTACTTGCGCAAAATCCACAATCAAACCGTTGTCGGTAAGGGAAGCCACACGGAATTGTTCGGTGACATTTTCACACATCGTTTTTTGCGTTGAACGCGTACCTGCCCCCTCCGTTTCCTTTTTTAGAAGAACGGATTGCAAGCCGCGCAGGGTGATTTTTTCGCCGAAATCGAGCAAGGTTTCCTTTTCAAAATCGACCACCTGCCAGCCCTTGGGCAAACGACATTCCACGTCCGTTTTTTCGGTGTTCAAAAGGAACAAAAACTCGCCGAGTTCGCCCTTGCAATGGCGTTGGAACACCTTGCCGACGCATTCTGCAACGGGCGCGCTTGCCTGCAATACCTCGTCATAGCTCGCCGTGGAAGGCAGGGCTTTGCTCCCTTTTACCCCTTCGACAAAGGCAGGGTATTCACCGACGACGCACAGCTTGCCGCCTTGTGCCACGTATTCTTCCAAAACGTCTTGCGTGCTGGCGTTGATGCTCTTTCTGTCGTCCAACAACACGTAATCGTAGTGCATATCGCCGAGGACGAGTTCGCCGCCCTCTGCCTTGCCGTTGTCGCGGAGCATGGTTTCGTCTGCGTAGTGGAACGCCACGCCCTTTTCCGCAAGCTGTAACGAGCGGTAGTAGAAATTTTCTTCTACTTCCTTTACGCTTTCTGCGTCCGTAATGCGGTCATAGGTCAAATAGCAATCCTGTATGGGGTGAATCCAAAGCAAATGCACGTCCCGTTTGGTGTTTGCGAAAATGTAGCCGAGCTTGGTGTAATAATCGAGAAAGGGTGCGTATTCTTCCCACCACGCGCAATGGGGGGAGAAGGTTTGGGGATGGTCTTTATAACCGGGGCCTTGCAAGGAATAGTTCATCAAATGCACGACCATATAATTGATACCGAGGGCGTATTGATAATCGCCGAGGTATTTCAAGCGTCGCAAATCGGTGCCGTAACCCGTGCAAGCGAACGTTTCGCTCATTACCTGTTCGATATTAAACTGCATCGCCACGCTTTCCACCTGCACTTCGTCCATGACGCCGCTCATATCGTAACCGAGGTGATCGATCCCTGCTACGTGGCTGTATTGATAGGAAGGCATTGCGCCTGCGCTGCACCACATTTGTCCGAAGAGCAAGGTTTCTTCTACCGTGTGCCCGATGAGTTGGCAATGATGGTCTTCGCACCAGTTGTAAATCCGCTTATAGTAGTTTTGCGTGTACAAGCGGTTCATGGTTTGGTAGTATTTTACGCGGAACGGGTAGTCCTTTTCCGTGTCCTTAAAGATGTGGATTAAGCCGTCGCGCACGTCCTCGCCGTAGCATTTTTCAAACTCCCCTTCCAACATCGAGGAATAGGGCGTGCCCCAGCGGTAGTATTGCGGTTCGTCGGTGAAAAAGCCGCGAATGGTCTTGCCGAATTCGTCTTGGAAACGCGCATAATATTCTTCGTGCGTTAAGCGGATGAATTCCGAAACGACTTCGGGGTATAAAATATCGACGTTGCTCGGCGAACGGAATTTGTAGATTGTGTGGTATTCGGTTGCGCCCGTGGGTTGGAGCACGCGGCGGAACTCGTCGTTTTCCGTTACATAAACCGCAAACGCTTTTTCGTCGAAGCGGTCAAGCACTTTATACTCTAAATATTCGGCGAGGTATTCTTCTTTTTGCAAGAGTTTGCCGCCGACAAAGCCGCTGGGATAGCCGAATTCATCGTACAGCCAAACGCACATTTTTTGGATTTTGGCTTCGTCGATGCAGGCTTGCACGCAAGCGAACCAGTCCTCGCTTAAATATTCGGTGGTCATACCGGCACGGGCGTGAATGATAAAACCGCCGTAGCCAATTCGCTTCATTTCACGGATTTGACGGCGCGCCTCGTCGGGTTCTATTTTGTTGTTCCAGCTCCAAAAAGGAACGGGGGCGTATTTTTCAGCGGGAATGTTTTTTAACGTTTCAAAAAAGTTGGTTTGCATGGTTTTTGCTTTCCTTATGTTGTTTTGATGGGGTTGCGGTATTGTACGGGATTTTCCGTGCCAAGCAGAGCTTTGGGCAGGGAAGTCGAGCGTAAAAAAAACGCAAGTTTTGCTTACGCTTGTATTATAACACAGATTGCGCGGAAAGGCAATAGTTTTTTAGAAAAAAGTTTTGTAGTGCTGTAGCGCGGTGTACAAGATACACTCCGCAAGGCTGAGCCTTGACCCAAACTCGCCCCCGAACAATGTTCGTTTATAAGGCAACTGCCTGTATGGGGTTGCGATGTGTCATTGTTTATCACACCGCAACTGCGTCGGGGTCGGTATGACCCCCAAAAAGGGCGCGTACAAGTAGTACGTAACCGAACATCGACAACGCATAACGACGTGGATACGCTTTACCACGAACAAAAAAGGACGGGCATTTTTGCAATGCACCGTCCCTTTCTCTGTGGTTATTCTTCCGTTTTCGACTTCTGCGCCGCGCAATGCGGACAAGCCGCCTCTTCGTCCTCTTCCTTTTTCGGGGGGCGACCTGCGCAACTGGTGCAAGAGGAACATTTTCCGCTGCAACCCTGCGAAGAAGGACAGCCGTCGCAATCGCAACAGCCCCCTCTGCCCGTCGCTTTTTTCCAAATCAAAAAGGCGACGATCGCAACAACAATGACCGCCATAACGACGACGATTACATAATCCACCGCCGTGAATTTTGCCGCTAATAATGTGTATAATTGCATAATTTCACCTCGTACCTGCCCCATAGGTTGCAATTTCGTTTAATACCTGCCCCCATCGTACGACAAGGACAGGTATTATTGCAAAAAATGAGGTATTTTTGTGTAAACGATTATTTATTCAAAAGCATTTTGCCTTCTTTTGCCTTCATCCTTTTGTTGTAAAGCACGATGCCGACAACCGCAATTGCAGCAACCGCTACCCAGATTACGCTGGTGACGATAGACCAAGCCGCCGCCGTATCGAACAACGTACCGAAACAGTATACCGCGCAAGACGCAAGGTAAGATGCTACAACCCAGAAGAGCAACGTCCACTTAAACGTGCCTTCTTGCACTTCGCCTTTTGCCGAAGCCACTGCCGCAAAGCAAGGAATGGTGGTCATGTTGAAGGTGATGAACGCGATGAGCGCAGGAACGGTGATACCCGTAGCCGCCATCATCACTTGCACTTCTGCAATGCCGTCTTCCGAAGCGATAAGCCCTGCGCCAAGGCAAGCCGCCAACGTCCCAAAGGTTGCAATGACGTTTTCCTTTGCGATGAGACCGGTGATTGCACCGACAACAAATATCCAACCGTATTGACCGAGCTGCGAACCGAAGCCGAGCGGCGTAAAGATGGGGGTAATCAACATACCGATCGAACCCAAAATACTTTCATTTGCGGTGACGTTGGCAAATTCTACCGATGCGGTCTGCAACAGGCTTGCAAACGCTGTATAATCTGCTTGCGTTGCGTACGTCTGCATATATTCTGCATAGTGCATTGCAGTAAGCGAACCGTCGATGACCGTACCCATGGTTACGGCGTCATAGTAGTGAGCAAATTCGCCGATAACCTGCCAACCGTTTTCCGTCAATTCAAAGAATTCGGCAGGGAGATAGAAGCCTTCCGTCGTTTTTACAAGCTGAATGCAATCTTCCATAAGGAAGCGCCAATTCCAAGCGAAGTTGGACAAGAACCAAATCACAACCGTGGAAACGAGAATGATGGTGAACGCCTTCTTGACGTAGTGCTTTAACTTATCCCAAAGGTGTAACATCAAGTTTTTGAATCCGGGGAAGTGATAGGTGGGCAACTCCATGATGAACGGAGGGGTTTCCCCACGCATCGTCGTGGAACGCATAATCAAAAGCGAAAGAATGGCGATGATGATACCGATTAAGTACATCGAATAGGTAATCACGTCTGCCATGCCGCCTGCAACGCCCGTGGTCGCCACGATTGCGCCTGCGATTGCCGTTAAAATGGGCAATTTTGCGCCGCAAGAGAAGAAGGGAATGACACGAATGGTCGCCGTTCTTTCTTTATCGTTTGCCAAGGTACGCGTGTTCAGCATTGCGGGAACGGAGCAACCGAAGCCCATGATCATGGGCATGAACGCTCTGCCCGATACGCCGAAACGGCGGAAAATTCTGTCCAAGATGAAGGCAACGCGCGCCATATAGCCGCTGTCTTCCAAAATGGAGAAGAAAAGGAACAACACAAGGATTTGGGGAACGAAGCTGAGCACTGCCGCAATACCGCCCCAAACGCCGTCTACCAAGAATGCGCTGACCGCTGCGTGCGCGCCCATTCCGTCAAGTCCCATAGAAAAAAGTTCACCAAGCGAGGACGTAATCACATCCATCAAGTTGAACAAAATCATACCCGGCGAATTTAAGCCGCCTGCAAAGAAGATGGTCTTTACCGCGCCCCCAAAGCCGTCTGCCTCCTCGCCGCACCACTCGCCAAAGGGTTTGATGATCGTGCCGAGGTACAACAAGTCTTCCGAGAAGGTGAGGTGAAACACCGCAAACAGAATGACGAGGAAAATGGGGATTGCCGCCCAACGGTTGGTAAGCACTCTGTCCGCCTTATCCGATTTGGTCAAGCCGTCCTTTGTCTTTTTCTTTGCGCGCTTTAACGCGGACGAGAAATTTGCCGATATGTATTTATATCTTGCGTCGGCGATTGCCGCTTCGGTATCCGTGCCGAAATCGCTATCCGCGGAGTAGTTGATTTTTACAAATTCTTCCACCGCTTCCGCTTCGCGAGGGTGTGCTTTCACTTCCAACTCGTCCTTTTCCACCAACTTTACGGCGTGGAACAAGGGAGAAGCGACGTCTTTCAACTTCAACGCACTTTCTGCGTTGGCAATCACTTTGCCGATGGGCATTTGGCTTAAAACCGAGCTACCTTTGCGCTTTTTAGAAGCTTCTGCCAAGGCACGTTCCATCAATTCTTCCAAGCCCTTTTCTTTCAAAGCGGAAATTTTGACCACGGGAACGCCGAGGTTTTGTTCTAACTTTGCCGCGTCCAAGCTGTCGCCGTTCTTTTCCAACACGTCGGTCATGTTCAACGCGACGACGACGGGAACGTCCACTTCCATAATCTGCGTCGTCAAATAGAGGTTACGCTCTAAGTTGGTTGCGTCGACGATGTTGACGATACAGCTGGGTTTGCCATCGAGAATGTAATTTCTGGCGATGACCTCTTCGGGGGTGTACGGGGAAAGGGAATAGATACCGGGAAGGTCGATGATCTCCGCTTCCACTTTGCCCTTTTTGTAAGTGCCTTCTTTTTTGTCAACCGTAACCCCGGGCCAGTTCCCGACGTGCGCCGTGCTGCCCGTCAAGGCGTTGAACAGCGTCGTCTTGCCGCAGTTAGGGTTGCCTGCAAGAGCAATTTTTAACATAGTTTATCTCCTATTTTTCCTATCTCTTTATTGCCTGATTTTGTTTGCGCGTTAGTCCATTTCCACGTCTACGCAAGCCGCCTCGGCCTTACGTAAAGTGAGCTGATAGCCGCGAATGGTCACTTCGATTGGATCGCCCAACGGTGCTTTTTTTACCATTTCCACGTCCGCGCCGGGGGTCACGCCCATGTCGAACAGTCTTCTACGCATTGCGCCTTCGCCGCCGACTTTGGCGATTCTGCCGCTTTCGCCTTTCTTGAATTCGGATAATTTTTTCATAGTTAACTCCTTTTCGGATTTTTTACCGTAGTTGTCGTTTTAGAAAACGAATATGGCTTATGCCACAAAAATGCCCGACGCCATTTTTTTATCCAACGCCATTCTGCCGTCTTTGACCTTCAAGATCACCGCACCGCCTTGGGTGGAAAGCAACGTGATTTTTTGCCCCACGACCAAACCGAGATTTTCTAAATGTTTTTTTACCTTTTCGTCCGCGGTCACCCTGCGGATTTGCACTTCTTCGCCAAGCGGCGCCATCATAATGGGCATAGCCAATACCTCCGTGTTTTTCTCGCGCCGACTTTTTCTACCTCTCTGCCCCACCTTTGGGCTGCGGCACGGAATTACCATTTTTGCATTTCTTAGCCACGGTTAAGTTTTTACTAAAAGAAAAACGCAATCTCAACCGTTGCAAGGGTATTATACCACTATTGTATGCGGCTGTCAAGCAAAATTAAACCTTGGTTAAGATTTTTTTGGAAAATTTTTATAGTTTTTTTCGAGGGGCAGAAAATGCTTTTCGTTTGCAGCGAATCGGCTCACTCAACAGCTTTTTCAAACGCCGCGGCGGCGAAATTCGGCGGCTGATTGCGTGACGTCCGTATTATATATTATATGGTCGCGCGTGAGGGTGCGGCAGGTTGATTGGCGGGTTGGACGGGCGGCAGGTTTGGGGTTTTATCCGCGCGGCAGTGTTCGTGTTGCGCGGCGGCATAAAAAAACAATCGGCTTATTTGCCGATTGCCTTTTTCATCATTTGAAAGGTTTCGTCCGAAAGAATGTGTTCCATGCGGCAAGCGTCCTCTTCCGCCGCCGCGGCGGAAATTCCGTTGTGCTCTAAATAGGCACGGATAATGCAGTGCCGCTCGTACACCTGCTCGGCATACGCCCTGCCCGTTTGGGTCAGATACAGATGTTTGCCGTCCTCGTACACGTATTCCTTTTCGCAAAGGAGTTTCACGGCTTTGTTGACCGCCGCTTGCGAAACGTCCATGCGCTTGGCAACGTCTACGCGATGCACCACTTTTTGTTCTTCACCGAGCATCAACAGCGTTTCCAAATAATCCTCTTCCGATTGATGATATTTTGCGTAAGTATTCATAAATTCTCCCCCTTTTATGGAAGTTACGTAGATTTTTATCGATGTTTCATCACGCACCTGGTAGGCACGTTTTATTTTCATCGCATACCTGGTATGAGCATTTTTTTGGTAAGTTTTTTGCAATATTGTTTTAAAAATGCACCCCGCTTGCCTTTGCACGGTGTGTAAGATACACTCCGTTCGCTATCACTCAGTCGGTATGACAAAAATGACAAATTCGCTCGCCCCATCGCGGGTCGGAGATACAAACAGTTTAAGTCGAGGCAAAGGTGCTTACATAGACGTACGTGACTGATCCACAACGCAGAAATGCGCCGCAGCTACGTTCCGCCTCAAATAAACAAACAAGCGTCGCCAAAGGAAAAGAACCTATACCCCTCTTTTACAGCGTAATTATAGACGGAAAGAATTTCTTCCCTGCCCGTCAAACAGGACACAAGCATGATCAAGGTGCTTTCGGGCAAGTGGAAGTTGGTGACCAAGCCGTCCACACACTTCATTTTATAGGGCGGATACAGGAAAATTTCGGTATCGCCGCTGCAGGCACGCACAAACCCGTGCTCGTCCGCAACACTTTCTAAGGTACGCACGCTGGTCGTGCCGACGGCAATCACCCTGCGCCCCTCTCGCTTTGCCGCGTTGATCAGCTCCGCTGCTTCGGGTTTAATTTCGTAATGCTCGGAGTGCATTTTGTGGTCGGTGATAATCTCCTCGCTGACGGGGCGGAACGTCCCCAAACCCACGTGCAACAACACTTCGGCAATCTGTACACCCTTGGCTTTGAGCCGCGCAAGCAGTTCGTCCGTGAAATGCAATCCTGCCGTCGGCGCCGCCGCAGAACCGTCCACCTTGCTGTACACCGTGTTGTAACGGGCTTGATTTTGCAATTTTTCTTTGATGTACGGAGGCAACGGCATCGTGCCCACGCGCGAAAGCACGTCTTCAAACGCCCCTTCGTACTCAAATTCCACAATACGTTCCCCCGTTTCGGTGACGTCCTTGACGGTGAAAGCCAGCTCGTCGCCGACCGTCATGCGCACGCCGATTTTCCCCTTTTTGCCAGGGCGCATCAACACTTCCCACGTGCGCAGATCGTACCGTTTTAACAACAGCACTTCCACCACGCCGCCGTGCGGCGTTAAAGCGTACATGCGCGCAGGGATCACTTTAGTGTTGTTGACCACCAACAAATCCCCTTCGTGCAAATACTCCTCGATATCCCGAAACACCTTGTCCGTAATCGTCTTTTTTTCTAAATCGTATACCAACAACCGAGAAGAATCTCTCGGTTCGGCAGGTGTTTGCGCAATTTGCGATTCGGGCAAATCATAATAAAAATCACTCTTTTTGAATTGTATTTTTTCTACTTTCTCTACTTTTTCTTCTTGCATACTATACTCTTTTTGGTTATCCGCGGCAACTCACCGCATATATTTCATCGCATACCTGGTAGGCACGTTTTTATTTCATCGCGTACATGGTATGCCCGTTTTATTCGTCCAATTCAAACATAGAAATTTGCCGTCGGGCTTTGATACTCGGTTGCAGACCCATGTGCGTATAGCCGTCCTTCAGGCAGATTCTGCCGCGCGGCGTCCGCGCGATAAAGCCGAGTTGCAACAAATACGGCTCGTACACGTCCAAAATGGTGTTTGCGTCCTCGTTAATCGTCGCCGCAAGCGTTTCCAAACCCGTTGGACCGCCGCCGAATTTTTCAATTAAGGCACGAAGCAAGTTTCTGTCCGTTTCGTCCAAACCCAGCTCGTCAATTTCCAAGCGTTTGAGCGCAAAACGCGCGTCCTCGCGGCTGATTTCCGAGTTGCCTTTCACCATGGAAAAGTCACGCACGCGCTTCAACAAGCGGTTGGCAATACGGGGTGTGCCGCGGCTGCGCCGTGCAATTTCCGCCGCCGCCTCGTCCGCGATGGCAATATCCAACGCTTTGGCGGAACGGGTGACAATCTCTTGCAACTCGTTCGGGGTGTACATTTCCAAACGGTTGACAATGCCGAAACGATCGCGCAAGGGCGCGGCAAGCATACCCACACGGGTCGTCGCGCCGATGAGGGTAAATTTTTTCAGCGAGAAACGGATATTCCGCGCCGAAGGACCTTTGCCGACGATGATGTCGAGGGCGTAATCTTCCATTGCCGAATACAAAATTTCTTCCACCGAACGATTGAGGCGGTGAATTTCGTCAATGAACAGCACGTCACCGTCGTTGAGGTTGGTCAAAATCGCTGCCAAATCGCCGCTCCGCTCTATGGCAGGACCGCTGGTCAGCTTAATCGACACCCCCATTTCGTTGGCGATGATGTGCGAAAGGGTGGTTTTCCCCAACCCCGGAGGTCCGTACAACAGCACGTGATCCAACGCCTCGCCGCGTGCCTTTGCCGCCGCAATGTACACGCCGAGGTTGTCCTTCACCTTCTGTTGCCCCACGTAGTCCGCCATGACTTTGGGACGAAGCACGTTCTCTTCTACGTCGTATTCCGTTTTACTGCCGACGAGTAAATTTTCCTCGCCAAATTCTTCGTCTTCAAACATACGTTACCCCTGTTTGCCCGTTTTTTTACGATACGTACCCAAAAATTAGAAGCCTTGCAAGGCTTTCATAATCACTTCTTCCACCGTCTGCGCACCCAAATCGCGCGCCTTTTTGACGGCTTGCACGCTTTCCGCCCTCGTGAATGCCAAACCCATCAATGCGGAAACGGCTTCCTCGTCCGCGGCAGAAAGTTTGCCCGTATCCGCCGCCACGGGGCTTGCCGTCAGGTTGTCGCCGCTGGCGTCCAACACCTCGGCGGCAGAGATTTTTCCGTGCAATTCCAACACGATTTTTTCCGCCGTCTTTTTGCCAAGGCCCTTGACGGAACTGAGCCGCTTGACGTCTGCCGTCGCAACCGCCACGGCAAAATCGTCCGCACTCAAACTTGCCAACACGGCAATGCCGAGCTTGGGTCCGACCCCCGACACGGAAATCAGCTTCAAAAACAGCTCCTTTTCCTTGGGGGTATCAAAGCCAAACAGCGTAACGCCGTCCTCCTTCACTTGCATATGCGTATGAATTTCCGTCACCGCGCCCACCGTCAAACGGCGGAACACGCTGCCCGTGCAATACACTTCGTACCCCACGCCGTTCACGTCTAAAATCACCGTTTCCGTCGTGGTCGTCAATACTTTTCCTCGTAAATACGCTATCATAGTCTTCCTCTTTGCTCCGTTTGCCGATTACGGCGTTTGCTTGAGCGGTTCCGTTTTGCCCGTTGCGGCAGTTTGCGGTTTCACCGCTTTGACAGCAGGTTTCGGTGCGGATTTCGTTACAGATTTCGGCACGGAAAGGGACGCCCTGCCCACGCCCGTGACGCCGCTCAACCCCGTGGCGTTTTGCAATGCGGAAACGGTGCTCGCCGACGAAAATCCGCCGCCCGATTTGCTCCGCTTCGATTGTCTTGCCCCTGCCGCCATCAGTTCTTGATATGCCGATGCCGGCACGGTGTTGTTTTTGCCCTTAGCACGGGTCATATTCCCCACGGCGAACAGCTCGCCAAAGCGGTTAGAAAATCCGTGACAAAGCGCAATCGCCAACGCGTCCGCCGCGTCGTCGGGTTTGGGAATGGCTTTCAGCCGCAACATCGAAGCCACGGTGGCTTGCATTTGGTGCTTGTCCGCCTTGCCGTAACCCGTCAACGCCTGTTTGATTTGCATGGGCGTGTATTCGTACAGCCTGCCGCAAGCCTTGACACAGGTGAGCAACGCAACGCCGCGCGCATGTGCCACCGCAATACCCGTGGTAATATTTTTGGAAAAGAATAACTCCTCCATCGCCACCTCGTCGGGGTGGTGTTTGTCTAAAATCCGTTGCACGCCCTCTTCCAGCATTGCCAAACGCACGGGCAGACCCTCTTCCTTGGGGGTGGTGACTACGCCGTAGTCCACCGCACGGAAGTTGCCGCGCTCGTCCTTTTCCACAACGCCGTATCCAAGCGTGGCGATGCCGGGGTCAATCCCCAAAATAATCATGTTTGCACCTCGCTTACCTATATTGTACCGCAAACGGCGGCATTTGTCAAGTTTTACGAATACTTAACCGCGGTTTCGTGCCGATTGCAACGGAATTTTTTGCAAAAAAATCCGCCCCCAAAAAAAATTTTGAAAAATTTGCAAAAAAAGTGTCAGTGTTCTATTGACAAATCAAAAATATGTGGTATACTGCTTGCGCGACGGCAAGGAAAGCACACTTCGGCTTTTCCGTGCAAGCAAGCGCAATACCTTTACGTGGATCCGTGCCGATTACATTACGGGAGTGAACGGAATATGAAAATGAAACTGTGTAAAGTATTGCATTTTTTAGGACTCGACGCGCTTTGGATCAGGGTGCTCGAGTGGTTGGCAGCTGCACTGAACAAGAAACTGATTGCCGCAAAGGCAAAGTTCCACGGTTTCCTCGGCTGTTGCTGTCAAGAGGACGGCGATTGACGTTTTCCGCATCGGCTTATACCTTGCGGTAAAACGAATCTGCCGATAAAAAAGCCCGTGAACGACCTTCCCGTTCGCGGGCTTTCCCATTTTTGGGTTGTAAAATGCGAGGAATTTTAACTTCACCGCATACCTGGTATGGGTGTTTGGGTTATAAAACCAAAAAAGTTAGCATTCGTTCTTTTAGGTAGAAACGGTTGCACAAGTACGCAGATTTGTCATAAGATACACTCCGCTCGGCGGCTATGCCCCCCCAAAAAGGGAGCGTACATAAAAATACGCAACCGAACGGCGACGAAGCATAACGAAGTATATCCGTTCCGCCATACGCAAACAAAAAGGAGCTTGGGCACAACCCCAAACTCCTCTCTGTTTGTATTCCGTGATTATTCCGCTTTGATTGCGCCAACGGGGCAGCCGTCTTCACACGCGCCACAGTCAACACATTCGCTGTTGATAACGTAGATACCGTTATCACCCATGGAAATTGCACCTACGGGGCAGGTTGCTTCGCAAGCGCCGCAAGCTACACATTCGTCGCTGATAATATGTGCCATAGTTGTTTACCTCCGTTTTTTTGCTTTATCGTGTCTATTATACCACACTTTTTTATTTCTGTAAAGAACAAACGGGATTTATTTCGGGATTTTTTGAAAATTTTACATTTTTGCCACGGAATTTTCTGTCGAATCCCCTATTTCGTCCGCTTTGCTTTTTTCGGTTTATCCACAAACCCCTGTTTACAACTTGATAAAACCGCCGTCGAGCAAGACATCGGCAAGTTTGGCAAAGGTAGCAGGAGCGAGCGTTTCGCCGCGCGCTTTTTCGTCTACGCCCGCCGCAGCAATGGCGGCTTTGGCTTGTTCCCTGGTCATTTTGAAGAAGTTTACCAAATTGTTTTCCAACGTTTTGCGGCGGTTCAAAAAGGCGCATTTAACCGTTTGGCGGTATGCCCTTTCGTCCTTCACCGCGACCCTGCCCCTGTCAAATTCGATTTTGACCACTGCGGAATCGACGTTGGGACGGGGGTAGAACAGCGTTCTGGGCACGCGTTTGACTATTTTTGCCGTGCCCTTTAAGGCGATTGCGGCGGTGATTGCACCGTATTCGGGCGTGTTCTCTTTGGCGCAGAAACGGTCGGCGACCTCCTCTTGCACCATGACGGAAAGCCCCTGCACCTTGTCGCTTTCTTCCAAGAGTTTGGTGACGAGCGGCGTGGTGACGTAGTAGGGCAGGTTAGCGACGACGGTGTATTCACCAATTTCACTTTCCAGCTCTTTCAAGTTAACTTTGGTGAAGTCACGAAAGATGACTTCCACATTATCGAGCCCTGCCAACGTTTCAGCGAGGACGGGTTGCAAATCACGGTCTACGTCGAAGGCGTACACCTTGTTGGCGCGCTCTGCCAAGGCACGGGTCAGCGTGCCTGCACCACAACCGATTTCTACAACCGTAGTGGTTTTATCAATACCCGACGCATCCACGATGGAGCGGAGCAGGTTGGTATCGGAGATGAAATTTTGCCCGAATTGCTTTTTGAAATGAAAGCCGTGTTTTTCGAGAATTACGCGAAGATCTTGCATGGTGGTTGTTTCCGTTTTGATAGGGTGTTATTGTTTTTGTACGGGGCAATCGGAATCGGCTTCATCATCCAAGAAGTTGCCGTGTTTATCCACAAAAATTTTGCCCGTCTTTTTGTTGCGCATCACTAAAATTCTGCCTCGGCTTTGGATTTGGCGGAAGGCATCCCGGGGGTTGTAACGAAGGTACGTCCAAGCCCCGTCCATCTCCTCGTCCACGCCGAACGCGTGCATGGCGTCGTAGAGTTTTTGCGCGTTTTCAGTAAAGGGAATGAACAGCGCGCCGCCCTGTTTGTATTTGGAACACGGCTTGACGATGACTGCCAAAGCAAGGAAGGAATTGTAGCCCATGCGCTGAGTCGCCAAGGCAAATTCCGCGTCCTTCCAAGCGATGAAAATGCGGTTTTCTTTCACTTCATCGAATACCTGCCCCTCTGCCTCGCCCATTTGCGGCACTTCGGCGGCAACGCCGTCTTTGGTCAGCGTGTACTTTAAGCCGTCGCCCAAATCCTCTAATATCACTTCCGTTTCGGTGAGGGGTTGAGGGTCGGAAAAGAGATAGGCGTAACGCTGCATATCGCGTTCTGCCCCCTCTTTGCGGTTGAGCCAAGGCGCAAACACGGATACCGCCGCCAAACCGATTAAAAGCAGTAAGCCCGCCCAAAGCATCAACGGCATACTGACGGAAGGCGACAAGGCTTTATCCATGGCGTACGCCACGAGAATGACGACGAGCGGCGCAAGCGAAAGCACGAGCCATATCGGCAGGAAAACGGCTAAAAATAATTTTCGGGTTTTGGAGAGTTTTGGAAGTTTGTGCATGGTGATTGTCCTTGGTGGGGTTTGACGCAGAGTTACTACTTTGCCGTACGTCTTTTTAATAGGGCGACGTGAGTGTATGGGTTTTAAGATTCACTCCGTTCGGCGGCTATTGCGCCTCAGTCGGTATGACAGGTATGACACCCCAAAAAGGGCGTGTACATAGACGTATATGACTGAACACCGACGAAATATTGTGCCGCATATCCGTTGTGCCTTCCGCAATTAGGAGTCGGTGATATACGACCTAACATACAACGGGATTTTTACACTGTCCGCAAGACAGCGGCATGCCGCAACCTCGTCCTCGCCGATGCAATCGACAATGGAGAAACGGCAGGCGATTCCGTTGCGGCGGCAGAGTTTGGCAAACTCCACCATGCCGTCGAACCCGGCTTCTTTGAACTGCGAACGGCAAATGGCTTGGTACTTTTCACAACAAGACGCATTGAGGGAAATGTTCACGAAATCGATTTTGCCCTTCATATCGGGCACGATGTCGCGCTTGTTAATCAAGTTCCCCTGACCGTTGGTGTTCAGACGGGTTTTTAAGCCTTTTTCGTGGAAGAAATCGCACAAGGCAAGCATTTCCGCCATTTTGTAGGTCGGTTCGCCAAAGCCGCAGAACACCACCTCGTTAAAGCGAGAAAGATCCCCGAACCCGTTTGCCGCCGCCATCACTTTTTCTGCCGTGGGGTCGCCGTTGCGCAACCACAGATAGTTGCCGTAGTAGCTGGCACGCTCGTTACGGACACAGAAATCGCAGGCATTGGAGCATTTGTTGGTGAGGTTGATATACAAGTTGCCGTCTAAAGTGTACACATAGGTATCTTTACGATTTTCGTCACGGCGGTCTTGCTTGTTGTTCCCCTTCTGCTTGCCGTTTTGGTTATTCTGCTGTTTTTGGGGCTGTTTTTGGTTGTTTTGCGCAGGGGCATTCGGCTTTTTCTTTTGCGCGTTGCCGCCGTTGTTATTGTTATTGTTATTGTTTTGACCCTGCTTGCCCTGCTTTTGCTTGCCGCCCTGATTTTGGTTGGCTTGCGCCGTTTGCCGAGCTTGGTTTTGGGTTTGGTTTTGGTCGTTTTGAGGCGCAGAGTTGCCGTTTTTATGACGGCGACGGCGTCTTCTGCCGCCCTGATTGCCTTGACCGCCCTGCCCTTCCGCAGGATTGCCGCCTTGGTTTTGGCGGAGTTGTTCTTGTTTTTTCAATTCGTCCATACTATCAGTTTAACTTAAAAAAGAGCCGTTTTGCGTTGGCAAAAATCTGCTGTTTTAAGTCCTCCTCGTTTTCGTTGCGGAGCACCGCCATATTTTTTACGATCGGCACTACGTTTTTGGGTTGGTTGGGAAATTCGCCCCGAAAGGGTACGGGGGTGAGATACGGACAGTCCGTTTCTGACAAAAGCAAGGGGGCAGGTACGCGTTGAACGCTCTCCCACACCTTTTTTGCGTTTTTGAAGGTGGACGGTCCGCCAAAGGAAAAAGCAAAGCCGAGCGAGATAAATTCAGGCAGCAACTCCGCCGAATAGGAATAGCAATGCAATAAGCCGCCCTTTTTAAGAAGGCGAACATTTTGTTTGAGCACGGTCAGCGTGTCCTGCGCGGCATCGCGGCTGTGTACCACGATGGGCAAGCCGAGCTTATCCGCCATTTCCATTTGCGTGACAAAGGCTTGCTGTTGCCATGCGCGGTCGGGATTGTCGTCAAAATGGTAATCCAAACCGATTTCGCCGAGGGCAACGCACTTGGGGTGGGCGCACAACTCGGCAAGGCGATCGAAGTCGCCGTCACGGTATTTTTTTAATTCGCTCGGGTGAAAGCCTGCGCTGAAATACACTTCGGGGAAGCGTTCGCTAAGCTCCTTGGCAATCTGCGAGGAATCAACGTCGAACCCCGAACAAATCATACGGGTTACGCCGTCTGCATTGGCGCGGGCAATCACCTCGTCAATCCCCCCGACGGAGAGAAATTCGTCCCCCGTCAGGTGGCAATGTACGTCGATATACATGGCGATTAACCGAGGCGGGTGCCGCTGGCTACGTCCTTATCGGGCGTGATGAGGGACAGAACGCCGTTTTCGTCTTCCGCCGCCAAAATCATACCTTCGGACACAATGCCGCAGACCTTTCTGGGTGCGAGGTTGGTGACGAACACGACCTTTTTACCCACCATTTCTTCGGGGGAATAGTGCTTGGCGATGCCCGACACGATGGTACGGGTTTCCGCGCCGAAACGCACCGTTTCTTTTAAGAGTTTGTTGGACTTGGGTACAGGTTCGCAAGCGATGATTTCGCCGACGCGGAGCTCGACCTTCACAAAATCGTCAAAGGAAATTTCGGGCACGGTATCCTCTGCCTTGTCCGCCGTTTGGGCAGGTTGGCTTTCTGCCTTGGCTTGGGATTTCGTTTCCGTTTTTGCGCCGTCCTTGCCTTGCTTGACGCCGTTTTCCGCCGCCTGCGCCGCCGCATACGCTGCAGCTTGTTCCTGACGGATTTTTTCGATTTCGGGCGCGAGGGCTTTGAAGTCGATACGAGCGAACAGGGGCGGAATGGCGGTGACGGTTACGCTGTCGCGTAAGCCGAAGGTTGCGCAATCGTCCAACGATCTGTTTTCTGCACCGTAAGCGGAAAGAATTTTTTGCGACGTTTCGGGCATGAAGCTATCCAGCAAGCTTGCGCCGATTTGGATTGCCTCTGCAAGGTTGTAAAGCACGTCGTTCAAGCGAGGTTTTTGCGCCTCGTCCTTTGCCAAAGCCCAAGGCATGGTTTCGTCGATGTATTTGTTGGCGCGACGGAAGAGTGCGAATACTTCCGTGATGGCGTCTGCGATGCGGAGCTCGTCTGCCTTTGCCGCCACTTTTGCCGCTACACCGCAAACGGTTGCCTTAAATTCTGCATCGGGGTCTTGTTCGTTTTCCGTCAACGATTTGGTAACCGTGCCGCCGAAGTATTTGTCGATCATGGCGATGGTTCTGCTGACCAAATTGCCAAGGACGTTGGCGAGCTCGGTATTGAAACGCTCGGTGACCAGTTCCCACGTGATAGAGCCGTCGTTATCGAAGGGCATTTCGTGCAAGACAAAGTAACGAACGGCATCCACGCCGAAGAGGCGAATGAGGTCGTCGGCATAGATGACGTTGCCCTTGGATTTACTCATTTTGCCGTCGCCCTGCAACAGCCAAGGGTGACCGAAGATTTGCTTGGGCAAGGGTTCGCCCAAAGCCATAAGGAAAATGGGCCAATAGATGGTGTGGAAACGCAAGATGTCCTTGCCGATCAAGTGCAGGTCGGCAGGCCAATATTTTTTGTAGTTTTCGCCGTGGTTGCCGTCTACGTCAAAGCCGAGGGCGGTGATGTAGTTGCTGAGCGCGTCCAACCAAACGTAGATGACGTGGCGGTTATCGAATTCCACGGGAATCCCCCACGTGAAGGAAGTACGGGACACGCAAAGGTCCTGCAAACCCTTCAAAAGGAAGTTGTTCATCATCTCGTTTTTACGGGAAACGGGTTGAATGAATTCGGGGTGGGTGTTGATATGTTCGATGAGGCGATCGGCGTACTTGCCCATTTTGAAGAAGTATGCTTCTTCGCGAGCGGGTTTTACCTCTCTGCCGCAATCGGGGCATTTGCCGTCTACAAGCTGGCTTTCCGTCCAAAACGATTCGCAAGGGGTGCAATACATACCCTCGTAATAGCCCTTATAGATGTCGCCTTGGTCGTAGAATTTTTTGAAAATTTTGCCGACTTGTTTTACGTGGTCGGGGTCGGTGGTGCGGATAAAGCGGTTATAGGACGTGCCGACGCTGTCCCAAATGGATTTGATACCGCCGGCAACTTCGTCTACGAACGCCTGCGGCGTTACCCCTGCCGCCTCTGCTTTTTCTTGAATTTTTTGACCGTGCTCGTCCGTGCCCGTCAAGAAGAACACGTCGTAGCCCTGTTTACGCTTAAAGCGCGCGATAGCGTCTGCCAAAATCGCCTCGTACGTGTTGCCGATATGCGGCTTGCCAGACGTGTAGGCGATTGCCGTCGTGATGTAATAAGGTTTCTTTGCCATAATAGCTCCTTTTGTTGCGGCGCGCGTTCCGCCGCGAAAATGTTATACGCTTTAAGTATACCGCTTTTTACTTGAAAAGTAAACCGTTTTTTCGGGCTGTGCGGATATTTTGTTGGGGGCGGTCGGCATTTTTGGAAAATCGAAGGCATATAGTAGGGCTATGAACAGCATTTTCAGCTTTTTGTTTATGATTTGCGCCTTTCTGCTTTTGTGTAGCCGACCCGATGCGTTTTTGCCTGCGCTTTTGGACGGCGCAAGCAAAGCCGCCGCCATTTCCCTGTCGTTGGTGGCGAGTTATTGCGTGTGGCTGGGGATTATGCGGATTTGGGAGGATTGCGGCGTGAGCCGCTCGGTTGCCAAACGCTTGAAGCCGATTGCGAGTCGGGTTTTGAAAACGGAGAACGACGAGGCAATTGCCGCCGCGTGCATGGGCATTTCCGCAAACGCGTTGGGGATTTCGGGTGCGGCGACCCCGTACGGCGTGAAAACGATTGCGCTTTTGGATCAGACGGAGAATGCGGAATACGCCTCCGCGGTATTTTTTGCGTTGAGCGCAAGCTCGTTACAGCTGTTTCCGACCTCGTTGATTTCCATGCGCGTAGGGTTGGGGAGCGGCGCGCCGACGGATATCGTGTTGCCGATTTTGTTGACGTCCGCTTTTTTGACCGTCTTGTCCGTGAGCGTGACGGCGGCAGTGTTCCGAAAAGCTGCAAAAAAGCCTAAGGGGTTGAAGGGCGGATTTGGGGCTGAAAAACGAAAAACGACGGGGGCAGGTACGCGATGACGGCGATTTTCGGGTTGGTTATCCCCTTTCTGTTTTTGGCGACGTTGGTGCTTGCAAAACGGAAAAAGGTGCGTGCGTACGATTCGTTTACCGAAGGGATAAAAGGGGTTGTGCCTTTGCTTTTGTCCACATTCCCCTATCTTGCCGCCGTCAGTATGCTGATGAAGCTGATGGAAGTCAGCGGTTTGGGTGCGTGGTGTGTGGAACGGCTTGCGCCCGTGTTCGAGGGAGTGGGTGTACCGAAAGAGATTGTGCCGCTGGTGCTGATGAAGCCGCTGTCGGGGAGCGGCGGATTGGCTACGCTGTCGGGAGTGTTGGAACGGCACGGGGTGGATAGCTATATATCGCGGTGCGCGTGCGTGGTGTACGGGAGTTCGGAAACGATTTTTTACGTGGGGGCGGTGTATTTTGCGGACGTAAAGCGAAATGGGTTGGCGAAGGCGATGGGGATTGCCGTAGCTGCGTATTTGGCGGCGACGGTGTTTGCGTGTTTTGTGTGCCGCATATTATGACAAGCAAACCTACCATTTGACGTAGACTTACCACCGACCAACAATTCTTTTCGTAGGCAACGGTTGTGTAAGCGTGCGGATTTGTCTTTAAGATACACTCCGTTCGGGCGGCTATGCCGCCTCGGTATGATACGGAAAAATGTGACGGCTGTCGGTATGACACCACAAAAAAATACACTTTGCAAAAAAAATCACGCGAATTGATCGCGTGATTTTTTTCTTGTAGTTTTATATCAACTTTGTAAATTGTCCGCCTGCGCCTTTTCGATTGCGGCGGCGTGCGCATCGCAAATATCCAAAAGCGGCTTTAATGCCTGCGTCACTTCGTCCGAAACCAACACCCCGAAAATGCCCTTGGCATAGGCAGCGGCGTTCTTTTCGTCCACCACGTATACCTCGTGCATCACCACAAGGTTATCCGAGCTGACGGTGCCTTTCAAAAAGGTGACGTCGCGGTTGAATTTCAAAAGTTCGGCAAGCGTATCCGCCGTATACGGCATTTTGCCGAAGTGGAACGAGAACATTGCCGAGCCTTTTTCAAAGAACCAAACCGCGCAATCGACGGGGCGACTTCTGCCGTACAAACAAACGGATTGACGCGCTTCCAACACTCCGTCTTCCGTTTTGAACGTGAAGTTCAAACCCAGCTCTTTATTAAACAATTCCTGCAAGCCTTTTTCAATTTTTTTTAAATTCATAACGTCTACCCCCTATGCGTTCGGTTTATTATCGACAGTATAGCAAATTTTTGCCCGTTTGTCAAGACCTTGGGCAAAGATTTTTCAACTTCTGCACTTTTCGTCAAAAAAAGCCGATTTTGAAAATGGGCATACCATGTACGCGTTGAAATTTTTATTGTCATAATGCAAAATTACAAATTGCACCTTTTTTCAACAAAAAATGAGGTTGAGTTGAAAAACACTTGACAGAATTGCGATAAAATGGTATATGTATTAGTGTTGCGTTTGCGGCGGCGAACTTTCGTGAACATATTTCCGCTCCATTCACCCCCCCCGCCGCTTACGCGGATACTCTTGCAGAATATTCCTATATATACAAAAGGAGATTAAAAAATGAGCACTAGCCCTGAATATTTCAGACAATTTACCGTACCCGAAGAATTTGAAAAAATCCGCGGGTATAAAAACATTACGGAAATGTGGACGTTCTGCGCCGAAAACTACGCTAACGATTTGGCGTTTATCGACGGCAGCGAACGCACCTTTGCGCAAACGGATAAAGAAGTTGCCGCATTCCGCGCCCTCCTTGCCGAACACGGCGTGGCGCAAGGGGATAAGGTCGGCATTTACTGCCCCAACAGCTACGAATTTGCTAAGGCTTTTTTGGCGATTACCACCCTCGGCGCGATTGCCGTTCTGTTGCCTGCGCATTTAGACAACATGACGGTGTTCGGCTGCTCGATGAAGTTCGGTTTGAAAGCGGTGGTTTACCACCAGAGCTTGGCGGAAAAGTTGGATATTTTGACGGCGAAGAACCCTGCCGTGGCGCGTATCGACAGCGAAAGCACGTCGGATAGCACCGCACCTGCCGTGGACGTAGACGCTTCTGCGCCCTGCTGCTATATCTTTACGGGCGGCACGACGGGTAAGAGCAAGGCTGCGCAACTTTCGCACCGCGCCGTGATGGCAGGTACGAGAAACGGTTGCTACGGTACCGAACACGTATTCCATCAACGCTATTTCCTTGTGTTGCCTTTGACGCACGTATTCGGGTTGATCCGCAACTTACTCTGCTCCCTTTGCACGGGCAGCGTGCTGTACATCTGCCGCAACACCAAAAATATGTTCCGTGAAATTGCGGTATTCAAGCCCACGGCGATGGTGCTTGTGCCTGCTTTGGCGGAAATGGCGCTCAACCTTTCCAAGCAATTCGGCAAAAATATGCTGGGCGAGGATTTGCGATTCATCATTTCGGGTGCGGCGCACGTTCCCTATTATTTGATTGAAGAATACAAAAAACTCGGCGTGAAGCTGTTGCCCGGTTACGGTTTGACGGAAAGCGCAAACCTTGTAAGCGGCAATCCCCTTGCCATTGAAAAGAAGAACTCCGTCGGCTATATCTATCCCAACCTCGAATATAAGTTGGTGGACGACGAGTTGTGGCTGAAGGGCGAAAACATGTTGGATTGCTACGTGGGCGAACCCGAAGAAAACGCCATTGCTTTTGAAGACGGCTGGTTCAAGACGGGCGACCTTGCGCGCGTGGACGAGGACGGTTATCTGTACATCATCGGCAGAAAGAAGGAAATCATCGTCCTTTCGACGGGCGAAAACATCTCCCCTGCGGAAATCGAAAACAAATTCTACGCCATCGACACCATTCAAGACTGTTTGGTATACGAGGACACGACAGACGGAAAATCCATTTTGGTTTTGGAAGTTCTGCCACGCGCGGTGGTGGTAAAAGCGCTTGGCTTGACCGACCCCGAAAGCTATATCCGCGAAAAGATTAACGAAGTGAATGCGAAATTGCCTGCTTTCCAACGCATCAGCAAGATTGTGTTCCGCGACACCGACTTTGCGCGTTCCCCTGCAATGAAAATTTTAAGGAATCAAAACAGATAATGAACAGAACCGAAATTATTGAAACGCTGAAAGAAATCATTTTACAAGCGACGGGCGACGAAGCTTCGTCCTTAGAAAACTGCACCGAGGCTTCGAACCTCACCACCGATTTAGGCATGAACTCCATCGGGTTGTTGTTTGTCGTCATCGCCATCGAAGAACGCTTCGATATCAACTTTGACGAGGACGTGGTCACCGAATTCAAAACCGTGGGCGACGTTGTAAACTATTTAGAAGCGGAGCTGAACGCGTAAGCGATGAAAACTTTTGGCAAGCCGTTTGACGAGCTGCATACCAAGCCTCTTTCCCCGACTTGCGACACGCGCGACGGACATAGCGAACACGGCGGACGGACGATTGCGCCAAGCTTTTGCGAGGTGTTCGTTGCCGAAATCCCCCACGGGGTTGCCGTGGGCGAGGTGTTTCCGCCCCGTCGCAACGACGAGATTGCAAACTGCGGTTCGCCGAAAACGAAAACAGAAAAATTCTGCGTGTGGAAATTGCTGGAACACGCCCTTTCCACGCACGGTTTTTCGGTGGAAAAGCTCCGTTTTTCCAAAACCGAAAAGGGGAAATGGGATTGCGACGTTTGCCGTTTTTCCCTTTCGCACAGTCACGGTTTGGTTGCCGTGGCGTTGTCCGATGCCCCCGTCGGGGTGGATTTGGAACGCATTGCGCCCCTTAAAAATCGAGAACGGGTCGCCGAAAAGTTGCTTTCCCCCACCGAAACAGCGGCATATCGCGCGTTGCTTGACGGCATGGAAACGAATGCGACGGGCAGTGAATCCGTCAGCGCAAGCGGCAAAAAAGCGGCAATTTACGACACCGTCGACGAATTTTTGTTGCAAGCATGGACAAAAAAGGAAGCCGCATTTAAGCGCGGCGGCAACTCCGTGTTTATCCCTGCAAAAATTGCCACGGAACAGGTTACTGCGGCAAGGCTTTCCGCACCCGACGGCGACTATTTTCTTTCGGTGGCTACGGAGGACGGCTACGGTTTTTCCGCACAGCCGCAAGGCGGCAAATTCGGCATACGTACCTGCGATTTTTGCGCCAAAACGCCAACGATTGCGGCAAAAACCATCCCCGTTTTCAGCGTGGAAAAGTATTTGTGATTGCGCCCGATTATTTTTGTAAAAAGTATTGCATAACCGAACTTTTTGTGTTATAATATGTATAATGCGGAAAGGGCGGTTTTTGTTTACGGATTTGCGCACCGTCCCCTCTGTTCCGCAACAAAAAAGGTTATAAGGAGCGTATTTCTATGTCTTACTGTCAAGCTTGCGGAAAGGAATTGTCCGATGACGCGCGTTATTGCACGGAATGTGCGGAAGCCCTCTCCATTTACAACGTGCAAACGCCTGCGTACACGCAACCCGATCCCAACGCACAACCCCAACAACCGCAACAACCCATGGGTGCGCCCATGAACTACGGCTATAACGAGTACCTGCAAAAGGCAAAGAAACGCGGTCACGGCCCTGCCATTGCCGCATTCGTGTTGGCAATTATCGCCTTTCTCGGCACGGTTACCATTGCGGCATTGCTCGCTTTTGTCAAACCGCAAATGGAAATCTCATTAAAGCACGCCATTGACGAGGAGTTGGTAGGAATTACTTTAGCACCCGAAGAAATGGAGCTGTTTTTAGCCAGCATCAGCATGAGCATGAAGATTTCGTTTACGATGATGCACTTCCTGTCCGCCGCCCCGATGATTGCAACCTTCATTTGCGGCATCGTCGCCGTCGTGAAATATCACGGCAATAAAACGGAAGGCAAGTTGCAATCCACGGCGGTGTTTGCGTATATTGCGTTGGGACTGTTGCTCCTTTCGCTGATTATCGCCATAGCCGGCTCGGCATCGTATGCAGGCCTAGTCGATCGCATTCTTGCGCCCTATTACGCGTAATGTATTGAAACCAAAAAAAAGAAACTTGGCAAAAGGCCAAGTTTCTTTTTTTATGCTATTTTTGTCTGTAACGTTGTGGATATCGGCATATATGTTGTGAAATTGTATGATTTTTGTCCCCATTTCACGCCGTTTCGTGTAAGAATACAGGGGGATAGGCGATAAGCGAAACGTTGCTACGTAGTACCGTTCTCGTCGTTAGGCAATACCTTCTTGTAGTAAATTACGCCGTTGCCCGAATCTCCGAACACAAACACCCCTTCTCGCCACGTTTCGCCGCTCACGGCTGTTATGCACACATCCGATTCGGGCAGATTTTCGCCAAGCGAAAACGTATCCGTGGCTTCTTGCGCCTCTTGTGACGTTTCGGCAATGATAAGATAGGATTGCTCCTTTTTTTTGTAGTAAAAAAGGGTTAACGGTTTTTTATTCCGTTAACCCTGATTTTCAGTATTATTTAGTTGTTTTATCGGCTCTAATTCTACTATCCGTATTTATAATATATAGTTGTTAAACCTTGGTTTCCACTAAGCAATTATATATATTCTTATCTTTATTCGTATTCTTTTACTAATGTTTCGAATTCTTGTTTAGTGATAATCGTTTTTCTTTTATAATTCTCGTTGATAGAGGATACATAGCCGTTTTCTTCTAACCATTCGCAAAGATCGGAAGCAAGCACGTATCCGATTGAAAGTTCTCTTTGGAGTATTACGCAAGAAATTTCGCCTTTTTCGCAAGCGATCTGTAAAGCTTTTATTGTTAATTCGTCTAAGTTATTCATTGCTTATTTTATCCCTTAATTTATAATATTTTGTTTGTAAAGGTAAGTCAAATATAGTGGAAATTTTCTTGCTTATATATTCCGAATCTTAATATTATTCCTTTTAAACCAAGGAATATGAATTTTAATAGTTTCACCTGAAAATTCCTTATCTATCCTTAACTAACCAGTCAAATTCTATTTCTGAAATGTAACCTTGCTTCATGGTTCCCTTAGGCGTTGCAGTATAAATACCCAAAGACGTTTGCCATTTACAAATTTTATTTTCACTATCGTAAACAATTTCCACATCTTGACGGAAGTTGCACCCGATACCACCACCAACGCTGGACGGAATTTCGGCAAAATTGTGCGTATGGATAATGATATTGCCTGCTCTATCCGTATAATAAGCAAAAATATTTTGGAAAGGCGCAATTTTTGCCATTTCAGAAGCTCGGAACAATTCGTTTTGTTCTTCCATATAATCAATCAGTTCTTCAAAAATAACAATACCTTTTGCAACCAATTGCGAGAAAGGAGCGAATTTATTTTCTTCGATTACATATTTTAAATCCGTACCCTGCAATAAATCATTTTTCTTCTGCAGCTCTTCTTCCTGCTCTATATAATACTTCGTAACAACATCAAGCCCCCCGTATTCCGTAAGCACGGAATCTACCAAACTCTTAGGGGGAGCGGGAGTGTCCTTCGGGTCGATGGTATTTACACCGAGTAAGCTATACGTATAGTCATATTCCGTCACCGAATGGCTCACCAACTTCGTTTTATTGCGAATCAAACTCTTTGCTTCGCTTGCACTGATTTCATTTCTTGCATAACGAGTTAAGTATTTTCCATTGTAGGAAAATTCACCAAAGCGTTCCCCCTTGTTATCCTTTTTACATCCCGTAGCAAAACAAGCCGCAAATGCAAAAACGACAGCTAAAACTTTTGTCCCTCTTTTCATGTTTGCCTCCTATATAAAACCTTTATAAAACCTTAATTTTTTTCATACGCATTTATATGATATATAAT
>CAYRAY010000016.1:0-24288 GCA_964422405.1 uncultured Clostridia bacterium
CAATAACCCTGTCGTTCGCAAGAGATGTAAAATCGGTTTGATTATTTTGGCTTGCTGGGTAGGATGCGTTGTTCTTCTCGCGATCCTCGGCGGCGTTGTAGGCGGTGGCGCTGTGGGCGGAGACGCCGAACGGGTATTAAGATTCTCGGTTTTATAAAATAATACATATTGACAAAGAGTAGGCGAAGAACCTGCTCTTTTTATTTGACAGATTGGGTGCAAAAGGCGTATAATACAAGTACTATGGAAAACGATCAAAATCAAAAAGTGATATATTGTCCCGTTTGCGGCACGGCGAATTTGTATGGCGTGAACGAGTGTGATTTTTGTGGTGCGCCGTTGGAAGGCGGCTCGAACACGCACAATGCGCAAGGCGGTGCGCGCCAAAGCGGCTACGGAAGCCAAAATCACGGCAATGCGCAAAACACAAACGGCAACAACGGCGGCGATTTTAAGGAAAAAGTTAAGTCTGTCGCGTACGATGCAGGGCAAAAAACCCGTTCGTTTATCGATGACAAAGCGTATGGCGTGCTGTCGATGTTGCTGGCATTTTTTATTCCGTTTGTGGGGCTTGTTATGTGCATTGTCGGGCTGTGCGTATCCCGTTCGCCCGAGGCGAAAAAGTATTGCAAACTCGGCATTATCCTGCCGCTGATTTTGTATGCGGCCATCGTGTTGATCGTGGTGATTTTCTCCGTGCTGATATTCCGTTCTGCGGTCTATTAACGGTGGAAAAAAGGGCAATAAAAACAGAGTAAAACCGCTTTCGGGCGGTTTTTTGCGTGTTCAAAGCAGAAATTTAGAAAGGGAATTGCAGAAATCGTGTAAAAATCGGCAAAACCCTTGCAAAACCGCTTGACGGAAAGCAAAATAAAAGGTACAATATTAAAGGAAACTGCGGTATTATGCGAAGTTCGCGTTCCGCATAGATTAGGAGTGCTGAAAAGTATGTTAAAAAAGAAGATTTTGAGCTGTGTTATGGCGGCTTGCAGCGTTGTGGCTTGCGCCGGTACGTTGACCGCGTGCGAAACCAACCGTCCCGAAGTGGAAATGAAAATTGTATTCAACGGCGAAACGTATACGTTGGATTATACCTTATACAGACAGATTGCCCCCAACACGGTGGAGCATTTCCTTTGGCTTGCCAACGGGCATTTTTACGATAACACCGTTATCCACAATTACAGCCCCTCGACCTCCCGTTTGTATGGCGGTTTGTACGGCTACCTTGCCGAAGAGGACAGAGAAACCGAAAGCGTGTATTATGACGTGGATACTTCGTATAAGGCGTTCTGCGAAAAATATAAGGACTCGTTCCCTGCAAGCGTGTTCACGGATAGCCAAGGCAAAACGCCCACCTATACCTTGTACGGGGAATTTTCCGGCAATAAGTTCGGCGTGGAAAACGGTAGCTTGTTGAAGGAAACGTTCGGTTCGTTGACGATGTATTATAACACCAAAACCACCGACGACGTGGTGTATATCAAGCGTGTGGACAGCAAAAATAGCTATTCCTCCCGTTCGTATAGCGAAAACAGCGCAACGACGATGTTCTACATTTCCACCACAGCTTCGTCCAAGACCAACAGCAACTACTGCACGTTTGCTACGTTGAGCGACGACAGCGTGTCTGTTTTGAAGGATTTGCAGAGCGCGATTAGCGATTATATCACCGACAAGTACAACTCCGATTCGGACGATTTCGTAACGAACTCCACCATGTATATCGATAAAGAGGATGCGTACGTCGGCGACCAAGATAAAACGGCGGTGTTTGCAATCCCGAACGAACCGATCATCATTAAGTCCGTAAAAGTAAAGAAGTATTGATACGGAATGTAAAACGGACATACCATGTACGCGTTGAATGGATAACTGAATAGAACTGAATAGGGCAGGTATGCGATGAAACTCATCGCATACCTGCCCTTGTTATATGACAAAGTGTATATATGTTGCTATACTTTGTCGCCGTTCGGTTACGTACTACTTGTACGCACCCTCACGGCTTTGCGTATAGCTCGTATCTCCGCCTTGCGATAGGGTGAACGCCGTTCGGGGGTGGTATTTTTGTCATACCGACCGAGAGGTGGAACGTCCGCCCTCCCTGTCATACCGACCGAGGACAAAGTCCGAGCGGAGCGTATCTTACACGCTGTATCGATGAATAGAATAGCGTGCTGCAAACAAATACCCGAAGGTGTGTGGAACTCTCCCTTCGGGTATTGGGCAATATGTATTTACTTCTTAAAAAGGCGGCTGAAAAATCCTTTCTTGGGTTCGTTTCCTTCCGTTTCGACAACCTCCGATACGGCAACTTCTTCCGTGTCGCCCTTAAAATCACCCTTAACGTCGTTTTTCAAATCGTTCGTGGTTTCGTTTTTCCGCTCGCTTTTCAAGGCGAGTTTTTTATCGTCGGGGGCTTCCGAAACAGCAACTTCTTCCTGCACTTCCTCGCCGTCTAAACCCTGTGCTTTGGCAAGTTTTTGTTGCTGTTTTTCAAACTTATCTTGCGCCTTTTCTAAGCGTTTGCGCTCCTTTTCGTCCAGCTTGTCCTGCTTTTTCTGCGCCTTGGCTTCCGCCTTTTCTGCCTTCATTTCTTCCTTGCGCTCGTTCACCATTTCGTCCAAACGCTCGCGCGTTTTGCTGACTTCCTTTTCCTCGACGGGCTTGCCCGTTACTCGCTTAAAGAAGTCGCGTGTGGAGTTGATCGGCTTCATCAAGGCTTCCACGTCCGCCATAATCGCTTCGCGCACGAACGCCGCATAGCGGTTGATGATGTGCATAACGATGTCCAACAGCACCTGCAAAACCCAGCCGAGCAGTGAGCCGATTGTTAAGATAAGCGAGAGGGGATTGACGTTTTCAATTGTCAGCCACAACCCGTATACGGCAACGGCAAGTGTGAACAGCTTAATCACGCGCACACATATTTTATAAACTGTTTTTACAATTTTTTTCACACTCTTTCCGCCGTCGCGGAACATCATAAACAGGTGAAAACCATAGTACCCGACGGACAAAATCAAGAGGACGATATTCGCTGCCAAGATCCCCGTTTTTGCGATGACGGCGTATGTAAGATAGGCAATGGAAAACAGAGGCACGACAATGTCGAAGATCCGTTTTACCTTTTTGAAGTCGTCGTAAATTTTAGTGAAGGCTGTTTTGGAATAGTCTAACATCACAACTCTCCTTGTTCGTTTTTATGTGTATTCGTTGGCTTTTTACTGCCGTTTTCCTTGGGCGGTTTTCCGAAATAACTGTAAAATCCGCATACCAGGTTCGCGTTGAACAGTTTTTTCTTCTTGTCGGCGCGCTTGCCAAAGTACCGCTCGAAATCGGGCAACGACGTCAAAAAATAGCCATTCCAATCGGGTAAAGTACGGAAGGTTTTGCCTAAATCCGTCATCAAAGTCCGCACCGCGCGCTCGTCGCTCAACCGCTCTCCGTACGGCGGATTCGACAGCAAAACACCGTGGGGGATATCGCAACGGAACGCCCTCGCATCCGCCACCGAAAAGCGAATACACTTTTCCACGCCCGCGCGTTTGGCGTGATATTTGGCAATGGAAATGGCTTCGGGGTTGATATCCGAGGCGAAAATTGTCGGCTTAACGTGCAGAGTTTGCGTGTCCAACGCCTCCTCTTTGGCACGAGTCAAAACGTTTTTCGGGACGCAAGCCCATGCGGAAAAATCGAAATTTCTGTTAAGCCCGGGCGCGATATGCAATGCCTTCATTGCCGCCTCGATTGGCAACGTACCGCTGCCGCAGAACAGGTCTGCAAACGGCTTTTCCACGTCGCTGTCGGGGTTGTAAAAGGTGCTGTCCACAAGCCCTGCAGCCAGCGTTTCTTTCAGCGGCGCGGTATAGGCAAGGGAGCGGTAGCCGCGCTTGTGTAACCCGTCGCCCGACGTGTCCAGCGTGATGGTCACCTCGTCCTTGAACACGGAAACACCGACCACGGCGCGCGGACCCGTTTCGGGAAAGCTGCACCGCTTGTTGCCGCTTTTGTCGGATAAGCGGCGGATAATCGCCTTCTTCGCCACTCCGCCCGAAACTTTAATGGCGGCAAGCACGCTCTGCACGCTTTTTCCGTCCATCAAAATTTTATAATCGTTCTGCAACCAGTTTTCCCAAGGAATGGCGTACACGCCTTCGTACAGCTCGTCAAAGGTGACGGCGGAAAACTTCGCAAGCTGAATCAGCACCCGTTCTCCGCTGCGTAAAAACAGATTAAGCCGCGCCACATCCTGCCAATCGCCTTCGACCTCGATTCTGCCGTTGTCGGCAGGGGCGCGCTCGAACCCCAGCTTCAAAAGTTGCCGTTTTGTAATTTGTTCCAAACCCGACGCTACGGGGATAAGTAATTTCATACCCACTATTATAAACGGAAAAAGTGGAATTGTCAAGTCCTCTTTCATTGACAAACGCGCTTTTTTGCGGTATACTGTTGGATATGAAACAGAATTTCGACCGCCTGATGCAGGAACAATTAAAAACCATACCCCAAGGCACGCCACTTTTGTTACACAGCTGTTGCGCGCCCTGCTCCTCTGCGTGTTTAGAACGCTTAAAGGACGTTTTTCGCGTCACTGTATTCTATTATAACCCGAACATAGACGAGGACGCCGAGTATCAAAAACGGAAAGCGGAACAAATCCGCTTTTTGCAGGAAACGGGTTGGGCGGAGTTGTTGGATTGCGACCACGATGCCGCCGCATTCGCCGCCATTGCCCAAGGCTTGGAAACAGAACCCGAACGCGGTGCAAGGTGCTATCGCTGCTATGCCTTGCGGCTGGAAAAAACCGCCGAGGCGGCAAAGGCAAACGGCTTTACATGGTTCGGTACGACCTTAACATTGAGTCCGCATAAAAACCACGTCTGGCTGAACGAAATTGGCACGGAAGTGGGGGACAGGTACGGGTTGAACTACCTTTACAGCGATTTCAAAAAGCAGGGCGGTTATTATCGTTCCATAGACCTTTCTAAACAATATAGCCTCTATCGTCAGGATTTTTGCGGCTGTAAATATTCCAAACAGGCCGCCATGGCAAAACGTCAACCGACGGAAACCTAATTTTCTGCAAACCACAAAACAATGACGTAAAAAAGCCGTCTACGAGAAGTAGACGGCTTTTTCCGCGCCAAAAAACTATTCGTTTCCTGCGCAAAGCGGCTGAATTTTCACCATGCCGCACAACACGTCGGCGTAGGAATAGGCAGTCTTGCCTAAATACGCCTTGTCGTCGGGGGTGACGGTAAACAGCGAGGGGTATACCCCTGTCAGTACGCCGCAGAACCGTGTGCTTTTGTTCCTGCCCAAATTGACGCGCACGCTTACACGCTTCCGCGCGCACGCCCTCACCATTCGTTTCACTTCCTGTATGCTTCCGCTCGGTTTTATCATATACGGAGTATGCCCCAATCGACGTAAAATTATCCCTGCCGCCGCAAAAACGAGCTAAAAAACTTTCCGCCGTCATAACCGCTCCTGCCGCCGCATAGGATAGAGGGAGAAAGTCAATCGCAAGCAAAAAAAGGAGGAAATTATGGCGATGCAAGCGCAATTTGAAACTTATCGATACGTAGGCGAGGTCTGCCGCGCGCATGCGCAGTCCTTGGTGGAATGCCGCTTTTCGGGCAGTGAAATCGGCACGGTGCTGGCGGTGCAGGCGACGGCGATTCCGTCCGAGTGCGTCTGCGGCGATGGCGAGGCGCGTTACGGCGGCAAGGTGCTGTTGTGCGTGGTGTACGAGGACGGGGATAAAAATATCTGCCGCGCAGAACGCGGCGCGGAGTTTTTCCACAACGCCGAGCACGGCGCAATCACCCCTGCCTGTTTTGCCAAACCGTTCCTGACGGCGGAAAACACCACGTGGCGCAGAGAGGGTTCTGGGCTGTACGTGTCCGTGGTGGTGGGCGCGGAACTTGCCGTGTTCGGGGCAAAGCAAATGGAATATTTGACGGGCGGCGAGGGAATATACACCCAAACCGCGCCGCAATGCGTGCGCAAAATGGTGTGCGTTTCGGGCGAAGCGGAGGGGGAAGACGAGTTCTCGTCCGAGGCGCTCGGCGACGTGCTTTTGCACAGCGAAACGGTCCTGCCCACGCGCGTGAAAGCGTCGGACGGCATGGTGGAAATCGAGGGCGAGCTCTCTCTGCGCACATGCGTATTGCAATCGGACGGCGCGCGCTCGTACGAGCGTTTGATCCCCGTGCGTATGCAAATTCCGTGCGACGAGGCGTTTGGCGATGTAACGGCGGAAGCGCGGCTCACCGTCAAATCGGCGCGCCTTTCGGTGACAGTGGACGAGGAGAAGAGCAGGGCGGACACGGTGCTGGGTTATTGCCTTTCCGCCGACTGTTTTTTGTATGCAAAAGAGGACGTCGACATGGCGCAAGATGCCTTTTCGGACAGGGCAGAAATCACGACGAAAACGCAAAAGGAAGGGGGCAGGTATTTGACGAACATCATAAACACCGCCCAACGCATCGGCGGACTTGCCGCCATTTCGGGCGGATTCGACGGCGAATTTACCATGCAAGCCGCTCTGCTTCCGCGCGCAGAAATCAGCTGTAAAAAAACGGAAAACGGGTTCGAAGCAGAAGGCGCGGTCCTTGCCGACGTGTTGCTCCGCGCGGCGGACGGCACCCACCGCAGTGCCACCCTTTCCCTGCCCTTCCTGTTCCCGATCTCCATCGACGGAGAAAGTGCGGAGGCGGATTGCGCCGTGTGCGGTTTGCAAGTCCGTCGCAAACAAAACGGCGAAACGGAGGCGGAATGTACCCTTAAACTCTCTGTCAAGGGGTATGCGCAAGGGGAGTGGAGCTATCTCCAAGCCTGCGAAATTGGGGACGAGTTGCCGCAAAACGACAGCGCGTTTTCGGTGTATATCCCCAAATCGGGCGAGGACTTGTGGACGCTTGCCAAACGCCTGCACCGCTCGCCCGAAAGCATCGCGCAAGGCAATCCGCAACTGACCTTCCCCGTCCGCGGCAACGGGCGCATTTACGTCTATCGACAAACGGAAGACTGACGGCATGGGCAAAAAGGCATAAAAATCTTCGTTTTGTGAAAAATACATGGGAAAAATAGAAAATGTATTGCATTTTTCCAAAAGATATGGTACAATAATGGCATAAAACGGGCGACGGGGTGCGTTCCTCGTCGCCTTTTTCAGGAAGTTATGGATACGGTAAAACTCAAATCGTACGCAAAAATCAATCTCGCCTTAGAGGTGCTCGGGGTCGAAAACGGCTATCACAACATTGAATCGTTGGTGACGAATATCGACTTGTTCGACGTACTGACCGTAAAAAGGCGCAAGGGGAAGTTCAGCGTTGTCAAAATGCACGGCATGGGCAGCGAGAGCATTCCGCCCGAAGAGAACAACGCCTTAAAAGCGGCGGAGGCATTTTCCCAAACCTTCGGCACGGACGGCGCGGACATTGCCATCAGCAAAAATATCCCGATAGGCGCAGGGCTCGGCGGCTCGTCGGCGGACGTGGTCGGGGTGCTGAACGGCATGGCACGGCTTTACGGCGTAGACGATAGGAACAAGTTGAAATCGCTTGCGGATAGCTTGGGCAGCGACACGGGCTATATGCTCAACGGCGGCTGGGCGGTGATGGCTGGCAGAGGGGAAAAAGTGACTCCGCAAGACCTCACGAACAAGCTGCATTTTCTATTGCTCTGTCCCAAAACCTCGGTGTCGTCCAAAGCCTGTTATCAAATGTACGATACCCTGCCCAGAACCTTGGAATGGCGCGAAAATGCCACCCAAGCCTGCATCTCCGCTTTGCAACGAAATGACCTAAACGGCATAGGCAGGTATTTGACGAACGATCTTTTTGCGGCGTCGGCACACCTCAATCCCGACGTGTTGAAGGCGAAGGAAGAATGTCTTTCCTTCTCCCCCTTGGGCGCGGTGATGACGGGTTCGGGCAGCGGCGTTTTGGCGCTTTTCCCCAACCGAGAATTTTGCGAATGGGCAAAGAGCCGTTACCGCGGCAAGTTTGCGGCATACGTGGTAGAAACGATTGTTCCCGACTATGCGCCCAACCCTAAAAAGCCGAAAAAGCCTTCCTTTTTCCGCAACCCCTTCGTGTTGTCGGACGAGGAAAAACGCTTGGGCGAATAAATAAAAAACAGAAAGAACCGCGCGCACCCAACCGCCGTTGGCATGAAAAACAGAGGTACGTAGGCGGAAAAACGGGGCAAAATTGCTCTGAAACGGATAAAAAATAAAAAGGAAACGAATATGGACGAAAGAATTATCGACGACGAATACGGCAGAGGGATTCGTTTGAAAAAGACGGAAGAAGGTTACGTAGACGTAACGGATGCGGCGCAAAGCGAGGAGGACGGCGACGAAGTGGCGTTCGCCTTCCCCATGGAGGAGGACGACGAAGATTTGGTCAGCCTTTCCCCCGAGGAGGCGCTTGCCCTGCGCAAAAAGAAGGAAGAAGCAGCGGCAAAACGCAAAGCCGACTATCAAAATGCCTGCCAAAAAGGGGAGGAGTTGTTGCAAAACGGCGACTTCGCGGCGGCAGAAAAGCAGTTTGAAGAGGCGCTCGACTTGGACGAAATCGCCACGCTGGCTTCTGTCGGCTACTGGCGCGCGAAAACGGAAAACTTCGTCAACCCCGACGTGCTCGCCCTCGAATATCAAAAATCCGATTTGGAAAATATGGAATACGACCTCGGCATCGACGCGTTGGACACCATTCGCACGGACTTCCGTCCTGCCTTTGAAAAACGTCTTGCCGAACTGAAAGAGGAAGAAGCACCCCTGCAAGCGGAAATCGAAACCAAGCAAACCCGCCGTCGCAGCGTGCTTTCCGTGCGCCTTCGTAATGCGATTATCTGGTTTGTGTTTGCGTTGGTGCCCACCCTTGCCGCGCTTGCGCTCACGGCGGTGTTCGGGTTCAAAATCCCCACCACGCGCGACAATCGTTTCGTGTTGCCCACCATCATTTGCGGCGCAATCGCCTTTGTGTTGTTCATCGTCGCGCTGTTCTTCACCAACAAACTTTTGAATGCGGTGCGTATGTTCAGCAGAAACGAACGCCTTTCGGCGAGTGACGAAGGCAAGCGTCTTTTGCAAATCCGCCGCTTGAAAAAATTGTACAATCAGCTCCTTGCGCCCCTGCCCGACAGAACGGTAAAAACGGAGGACGAGGACGAACCCGAAACGGACGAAGAAACCGCCGCCGAACCCGAAACGGAGGGGGCAGGTATCTAACGAACCGTCTTTTCTATAAAAAAGAGAGTGCCTAATATAGCGGCAATGCCGCCCGAAACCGCCGTGTTTCGGGCGGCTCTTTTTTGTCAACTGCCACGGAGAAATTGCCGCCTTCTCGTCGTCCTTTCGTCGCTTCTCATTTGTTACATTTTCACGAAAAATTCTGCCGTATTTCGCCCGATTTTTCTAAAATTTCCCGTTTTTATTATATAAGGAAGTAAAACTCTTGCGTTTGGCTGGGATTCGTGGTATAATAAAAAGACTATGAAAAAGATTTTAACTTACTTCAAACCTTACAAATGGCAATCGCTGTTGGGTCCTTTGCTTAAACTGTGCGAAGCGACATTCGAGCTCCTCGTTCCCTTCGTGGTGGCGGCAATCGTCGATAATGGCTTGGGCAAACAAGCGGCGGACGGCACCTTCCCCAACGCAGACAAATCGTATATCGTTTGGGCGTGCGTGCTGTTGGTGGCGTTCGGCGTGCTGGGCTTCGTGTTCGCCGTGGCGGCGCAATATTTTTCCGCACGTACGGCAACGGGGGTCAGCGCAGGCTTGCGCAAAGACCTGTTCAAAAAGGTGCAATCCCTTTCCTATCGCGACGTAGACCGCTTGGGCGAGGCGACCATTCTCACCCGTATGACGGGGGACGTGGACAAGTTGCAAACGGGTATCAACCTCTTTTTGCGGCTGTTTTTGCGATCGCCGTTCATTGTGTTCGGGGCAATGATTTGCGCCCTCATCATCGATACAAAAGCCTTCGGCGTGTTCGCCGTCGCCATCGTTGTTTTGGCAATCGTCGTGTATGCCGTCATGCTCATCTGTATGCCGCTGTACAAAAATACGCAGGGCAAGCTGGATAAAGTCCTGCTTTCCACGCGCGAAAATTTGTCGGGCGCAAGGGTACTCCGTGCCTTCTGCAAAGAGGACGACGAGCGCGCGCAGTTCGACGAGCGCAACGAAAGCTTGAACAAGGGCAGAAAATTCGTCGGCGCCATCGCCGCCATCACCAACCCCTTGACGTACGTCCTCGTCAATGCCGCCATCGTTTGGCTGTTGTACGTGGGCGCTATTCAGGTCAACGCAGGCGCTCTTTCGCAAGGCAGCGTCATTGCGCTTTACAACCTCATGAGCCAAATCCTCATCGAGCTTATCAAACTTGCCAACCTCATCGTCACGGTGGCGAAAGCGGCGGCTTCGGGCAGCCGTATCGAGGCGGTGCTCTCCATGCAATCCTCTTTGCAAATTACGTCGGAAACAGAACCGCAACGGGACGAGCCGTTCATTGTGTTCGATAAAGCTTGCGCGCGCTATACCGACGGCGGCGAGAACGCGTTAGAGGACATCTCTTTCACCGTATCCCGCGGCGAAACGGTGGGCGTCATCGGCGGCACGGGTTCGGGTAAGACCACGCTCGTCAATCTTTTGCCCCATTTCTACGACGTAAGTGGGGGGCAGGTACGCGTTGACGGCAAAAACGTGCAGTCGGCAGACTTGCAAACGTACTTGCGTAGCCGTATCGGGGTTGTGCCCCAAAAAGCCAAACTCTTCAAAGGCACCATTCGTCAAAACCTGCTTTGGGGCAAGGCGGACGCCACGGACGAAGAACTTTGGCAAGCCTTGCGCTTGGCGCAAGCGGAAGAAGTGGTGCAGGGCAAAGGCGGTTTGGATGCCGAAGTGGAACAGGGCGGCAAAAACTTTTCGGGCGGACAAAAACAACGCCTCACCATTGCGCGCGCCCTCGTCCGTCAGCCGGATATTCTCATTTTAGACGATTCGTCCTCGGCGTTGGACTACGCCACGGATGCCGCGCTCCGCAAATCGGTGCGCACCCTTTCCACCACCACGTTCATCGTTTCCCAACGCGCCTCGTCTGTGCGCGATGCAGATAAAATCGTGGTTCTGGACGACGGTAAAGCCGTGGGTATCGGCACGCACGAACAGCTGATGAACGGTTGCGACGTCTATCGCGAAATCTATTTCTCGCAATACAAAGCGGAAGAAGGAGGTCAGGCATGAAACAGAACGTAACTCAAAAAACGCCTACGTCCTTTCAAAACGCGCAACTTTCCGCAAAAAAACCGAGCACATTCCGCCGCATTTTACGCTATGTCGGCAGATACCCGTTGTCGCTTACGGGCTGTATCGTATGCGCCATACTCACGGTAGCGGCAAGCCTGCTCGTGCCCGTGTTCTTGGGTGATGCCATCGATTGTATGACGGAGAGCGGTGTCAACTTCACCGCCCTCTATACTCTCTTTCTTAAAGTCGCCGCGGCTTGCGCTGTGGCGGCAATTACGCAATGGCTTTTGTCCCTTTGCAACAACCGAATCGCTTGCAACGTCGTGCGCGATCTCCGCAAAGACGCCTTTGCCAAGCTCGGCAACCTGCCCTTGCAGTATATCGACACCCACTCCCACGGCGACATCGTCAGCCGTATCGTGGCAGATGCCGACCAATTCTCCGACGGGCTTTTGATGGGCTTTACCCAACTCTTTACAGGCGTCATGACCATTCTCGGCACGCTGGTTTTCATGCTGTTGACCAACTGGAAAATCGGGCTCGTCGTCGTATGCGTCACGCCGCTTTCCCTGCTCGTCGCCAAATTCGTGGCAACGCATACCCACAAATTCTTTAAGGAACAGACCGCCACGCGCGGCGAACAAACGGCATTCGCCGAAGAGGCGATCGGCGGCTTAAAAACCACCATTGCCTTCGCACACGAAGCGGAAAACGAAGCCACGTTCAACGAAGTGAACAACCGTTTAGAAAAGGCGTCCTTAAAAGCCACCTTCTATTCCTCGCTCACCAACCCGTCCACGCGCGTCATCAACAACCTCGTGTACGCCCTCGTCGCCCTGCTCGGCGCGCTTTCCGTGCTTTCGGGCAAAGGCTTTACCGTCGGCGACTTGACCAAGTTCCTTTCCTATACCAACCAGTATACCAAACCCTTCAACGAAGTGTCGGGCGTAATTACCGAATTAAAGAGCGCGTTCGCTTGTGCAGAGCGCATTTTCGAGCTGATGGACGAAGCAGAGGAAGTCCCCGATACGGGCAACCAAACGCTGGGCGTAGCCGAGGGCCGCGTGCAGCTCAACGGCGTCGCCTTCTCGTACGATAAAAGCAAAACCCTGCTCAACGACCTCAACTTGCACGTCGAACGCGGTCAGCGTATTGCCATCGTCGGCAGAACGGGTTCGGGCAAAACCACCCTCATCAACCTGCTTATGCGCTTTTACGACGTAGACGACGGGGCGGTGCTGGTAGACGAAACGGATGTCCGCGCCCTCACGCGCAGATCCTTGCGTAAAAACTACGGCATGGTCTTGCAAGAAACGTGGTTAAAGAGCGGCACCGTCCGTGAAAACTTGAAAATGGGTAAACCCGATTGCTCGGACGAGGAGATGATTGAGGCGGCAAAAGCTGCGCACGCGCACAGCTTTATCAAGCGCATGGAAAAGGGGTACGATACCCTGCTTTCCGAAGGCGGCGCATTGTCCGAAGGGCAAAAACAGCTGCTTTGCATCACCCGTATCATGCTCGCCAAACCGCCCATGCTCATCTTGGACGAGGCAACTTCCTCTATCGATACACGCACGGAACTCAAAATCAGCGACGCGTTCAATAAACTCATGCAAGGTCGCACCTCGTTCATCGTGGCACACCGCCTTTCCACCATTATCGGCGCAGATTGCATTTTGGTCATGAAGGACGGCAAAGTGGTCGAACAAGGCACGCACGAACAGCTCCTTGCCCGCGGCGGCGAATATGCCTCCCTCTACAACGGTCAGTTCGCGTAAATATCACGCCCATAGGGCAATGGAACACACCGCCCTCGCATTCCCTAAAATCGAAAACGAAGGGGGCAGGTATGCGACGAACGGAATTTTATCACAAAATACAAGGATAACCAAACATATCTCATGGAAAACACCAAAGAAAAAGAAAAGTCGAAAAAGGGCAAGTTCTACCGTAACTTTGTCGAGCTGATTTTGGTCGGTTCGGTCACGGGAATTTTTGCCGGGGCGATTGTCACGTTGTTCAACGTCCTCGTCCACGAAGGGGAGAAAATCTCCGCCGACGTCTACGCCTACGTGCGCAGCAATCCGGCGTTTATTCCGCTCCTGCTTTTCGCGCTGGTGGCAGGTGCGTTCCTGCTCGGCGTTGCCGTCAACATCTCGTCCGTCGTCCGTGGCTGCGGCATACCGCAGGCAGAGGGCGCAACGCGCGGCGTTATTCGCTTTACGTGGTGGAGAGAGCTGACGTTGATGTTTTCGGCAAGCTTGCTTAGTATCTTTATGGGTCTTTCTATCGGCGCGGAAGGTCCAAGCGTGCTCATCGGTGCGTGCGCAGGCGACGGTGTAGCCGCCCTCTCCAAACGCAACCCCATGATTCGCAAATACCAAGCTACGGGTGGCGCGTGTACAGGTCTTGCCGTAGCGTCCAACGCCCCGCTTACGGGTATGGCATTCGCTTTTGAAGAAGCGTACAAACGCTTAACGCCCGAAGTGTTCATCTGCTCGGTTTCTTCCGTCGTGTTCGGTATGCTGACCAGATCGTGCATTTACAACCTGTTGCACATGACCGTCACCAACTCGTTCAGCACCTATGTGTTTTACGATTTGCCGTTGTCCGACTACGGCTTTGTGGCGTTGGCGGGTCTTGCTTGCGGTTTGCTCGGCGTCGGGTTCTATAAACTCGCCTTTTTCATGCGCCGTGCCTTCAAAAAGGTCGGTTGCAAAAACGAGAAAGTTTCCCACAGCCTCCGCGTGCTTATCGCCGTGCTTGCAGGCGGCTTGGTGTCTTTCCTTGCCGCAAGCGTTATGGGCGGCGGACACGATTTAATCGAAAAGCTCGGTTCGGGCTCGGCAGAAAGCGTAGAAACGCTGTTCGGTCTTTCCCTTGCCGCCACGCTCGCCGTCGTCCTCGTCCTTAAATTCGTCATCACCACGGTCAACGTCGGTTCGGGCGTGCCGTGCGGTATCTTTATCCCCATGATCGCCATCGGCGCGTGCCTCGGCGCGCTCTTAAACCGCCTGTTTTTTGCATGGGGCATGGAGCAACGCTACGGCGACTTGATGATTATGATTTGCATGGCGGCGTTCTTTACCACCGTCGTCAAAGCCCCCATTACCTCTATCGTGATGATTTGCGAGTTCACGGGTAGCTTTGCCTACCTTCTCCCCGTCATCATCGCGGTGGCAATCGGCTACATCGTCGGCGAACTCTTCCGCACGGACGGCATATACGAGGAGCTTTTGGAACAGTACGAAGAGGAAACGGGCGTAGAACAGCGTGCCGCGCGTATCGTGTTCCATTTGGAAGTGGCGCACGGCGCCATTGCCGAAAAGCGTGAAATCCGCGACGTACTCTGGCCTAAGGGCGCGCGCGTAAAAGAAATTGTGCGCGGCGAAGAAACGTTATACCCCGACGGCGACACAGTCCTGCGCAGCGGCGATAAACTCCTTATCGTCTGCACCACGGACGAACCCAAAAAGATACAAGCCGAGCTGGAACAAATCCTCGGCTAATCCCGTCCCAAATCCGCCCCGACAACCAAAACCGAAACCGTCGGCGGCATACTCCCGCCCGCACCATCATATACTAAACCGTGGGGTGGCGTATGCGATTATATGGCGAAATTTTTAAGGGCGCAGACGGTCTGTTGGCACGGTGTTTGTTGATACCGTGCGGCGGCGGATATTTCGAGGGGGTAAAATCGGTTACGGAATTTTCTCCCCAAAAAATCCTGCTCCGCTTTGCGGCGCACGACGTCACAATCGAGGGCGAAAATCTTTCTATCGGCAAATTTTACGGCGGCGATTTACAGCTTTGCGGCAAAATCACTTCGTGGCAAGCCGTCCCGACCTATCCCCCAAAAGGGGGTCGGGCATGAGCCGTTTCTCCCCAAAAATCCGATGTAAACTCACGGGCAATATGCCCGAACGCGCTCTGCTCCGCCTTCGTCGGGCGGAAATTCGGCTGTATTCGGTAAAAAAAACGCAAAAAAACACGATTGTTTTTGCCGTAACCCCCAAAGACGCGCAAAAAGTTTTTGCAATTTATCCCAACGTGTGCTATAATATAAAGGGGTACACCCCGTACATCGTCCAAAAACTACCCGAAACAGGTGCGGCAAAGCTTTACAAAACGCTCCGCCGTCGGCTTGCCCTTCTGCTCGGTGCGGCGGTGGCGGTCGCGGGTCTGTATCTTGCCGATGGCTTTGTGCTGGGTATCGAGGTCACGGGCGATATTTCCTACGCACGGGAAGCGCGCCTTGCGCTTGCAGAGGCAGGGCTCACCGCCTTTTCCCGTTATCCCCGTACATCGTCCAAAAACTACCCGAAACAGGTGCGGCAAAGCTTTACAAAACGCTCCGCCGTCGGCTTGCCCTTCTGCTCGGTGCGGCGGTGGCGGTCGCGGGTCTGTATCTTGCCGATGGCTTTGTGCTGGGTATCGAGGTCACGGGCGATATTTCCTACGCACGGGAAGCGCGCCTTGCGCTTGCAGAGGCAGGGCTCACCGCCTTTTCCCGTTATCCCTACGGATCGGAAAACCAAATTTGCGCCAAACTTATGGCATTGCCCGACGTGGAGTTCTGCTCCTTGCAAAAGCACGGATTTTGGGCGCAGGTCGAACTTCGGCTAGGCGATTTTTCCAAACCGCAACCGCAAACGGGGGCGATGTACGCGCAGTATACGGGCAAGCTCCTTTCCGTCGCCGTTTTGCGCGGTACACCCTTGAAAAAAGAGGGGGACAGCGTGCTTTGCGGCGAACCCCTTGTTTCCGATATTTTACCAAAAGGAGAGGGGCAGGTATGCGATGAACGGGTAAATATCATCGCGCGCGTGCGCATTGCCTGCACGTATCAGGCGGTGATCGAGGCGGAAAATCCTGACGCCGCGTTTATGTCCGCCTATCTGGAAATCAGCCGCTACGGCGAACCGAATATCACGGAGTATTCGGTTACGTTGGCAAATACGCCGTCGCAAAAAACGGAGGACGTATCCAAAAATTTTGCGCCAATCACGCAAAATACCCCACGGGAACGAGTGCAGAACGGCACACCCAAAACCGCCTATGCGGTACAGATTGTCTTCCTCGCCGTCCAGTCCATGAACATGACCTAACGGTGTGTATCTTTTGACAAATCCGCACACCCATACGGGTACGACACTTTATAAAAGAATACACGGCAAAGTAGTAAGTCTGCTTGAAAGCTAGCTTGCTGTCATACCGACCGAACCTGCAATGCAGGTGAGCGGAGTGTATCTTACCCCAAAAAAACATACCCACAATCACCAAAACGGACCGCCACGGCGCGGCAGGAGGAAGCACGTTGTCAGATTTAGAAAAAACGGTATTGACGGTAGACACCAAATCCGTGGACAGGCTCGCCCGCATTTTGGGCGCGTTTGACGAAAACTTAAATTTTCTCGCCAAGGAGCTGGGCATACTCGCTTACGTAGACGGGGTAAAAATCCGTTTGGAAGGGGAGTACAGCGGCGTTTCTATCGGCGCGCAGGTGCTTACCGCGCTTGTCAAAACAGCGGCTTCCGATTCGGTGGATAAAGGCAGAATGGCATATTGTATCGAGCTCGCCAAAGAGGGCAGGGCAGAAGATATTTTGGCTTTGGAAAGCGGTGCAATCTGCGTCACCTCCCGCGGCAAACAGATTAAGTGCAAAACGGTGGGGCAAAAGACGTACGTCGATGCCATCAAGCATAACACGGTCACCTTCGGGGTCGGGCCTGCCGGCACGGGCAAAACCTATCTTGCGGTGTGTGCGGCGGTTTCCGCCTTCAAAAGCCGTCAGGTCGAAAAAATCATTCTCACCCGTCCCGCGGTAGAGGCAGGCGAAAAGCTCGGCTTCCTCCCCGGCGATTTACAAACGAAGGTAGACCCCTACCTCCGCCCGTTGTACGATGCCTTGCAAGAAATGTTGGGTCTGGAAACGTACGTCAAATTGATGGAACGGGGCGTCATCGAGGTTGCTCCGCTTGCGTATATGCGCGGCAGAACCCTCTCCTCGGCATTCATCATTTTGGACGAGGCGCAAAACACCACCAAAGAACAGATGAAGATGTTTTTAACGCGCATGGGCGAGGGCAGTAAAATGGTCGTCACGGGCGACGTAACTCAAATCGACTTAGACGGTAAGGACAGCGGACTTGTCCACGCCACCAAAATTTTAGACGGCGTAGAGGACGTAGCGGTGTGCAAACTCACGGCAAAAGACGTCGTCCGCCACCCGTTGGTCATGCGCATTATCCACGCCTACGAAAAGGACTCGGCAGAACGAGAAAAACGGAAAGACAAAGATAAAGACCGCGACAAATCCGTCGCAACACCCTGCGATACGCAGGCATAAGGAGTGTAACGAAAGATGACTGTAAAACAGTTAAGCGGACAATGGAGCAAACAGGAAACGGTGAAGAGTATCCTCTTCTTCCTTTTGCATACAATCGTCCTCGTCTTGATTATGGCAGCAATGCTTTGGGGGGACAAACTCACCCACCTTGGCGATTACATGGTGGAAAACGGCGCAGACTACCTCTACGCCCTGTTTGCCGTGGTGTTGCTGCTGTTCATCATGTATTTCTATTTCCTCTTTGAAGACAAGGAAATTTTAAGGCGAGGCAAGGACATCGCCATGATTTTTTCCATTCTGGATTTATATTTCATCGCGTCCTACCTCATCGGCGACTTAATCAGCGTCTACGCCCGTCCCGTGGCGTTCGTGGGCTTGATGATGTTCGTCCTTTCCAATCGCAAAAACGCGATTTTCATGAACGTCGTCAGCTCCTTGCTCGTGTTTATCGTCGATACCTTCGGCGGTGTCAGCGTCGCTACTAACGAGTATTATTCCTCGCTCATCATTTCCTTCTCGGCAGGCATGATCGCCATCTTCCTTTGCTCGCAGGCAAAGACCAGATTCGCCGTTGTCGGCATCGGTATTTTGATTGTGTTCCCCGTCGACCTCATCGTATTCTTGTTGGAACTTTCCACCTTGTTCGACGGCAAAACCACGTCGGGCTTAAACGACTGGCAGGGCATTTTAACCAACATGGGTTTCGGCTTGTTCGGCGGCGTCATGTCCGCCGTCATCTTCCTCACGGTGTTGCCGCTGTTCGAGGTCATCTTCAACCGCCTCACCGTGTTCCGACTTCGAGAGCTGACCAGCTCCGATGCAAAAATCCTGAAAAAACTCAAAGAGGAAGCCCCCGGCACCTACAACCACTCGGTCATGGTCGCCCAGCTTGCCGAAGCGTGCGCGCTTGCCATCGGCGAAAATTCCGACTACGCCCGCGCCGCCGCACTCTATCATGACGTCGGCAAATTGCACAACCCCGAACACTTCACCGAAAATCAGGCTGCAGGCGAGTACAACTTACACGACGAGCTTTCCCCCGAACTTTCGGCAGACATCATTCGTTCGCACGCGCAAGACGGCTACACCTTAATCCAACGCCACCACTTGCCGGAATTCCTTGCGGACGTCGCCTTGCAGCACCACGGCACCATGCCCATTCGCTATTTCTACGCTAAGGCATTAAAACTGACAGATGCCGAACTCAACATCGAAGACTTTTCCTATTTAGGACCTAAACCGCAGACTAAAATTGCGGCAATCGTCATGATTGCGGACGCGTCCGAAGCGGCAGTCCGCGCCAAAAACGCACACAAACCCGAGGAGGCGGAAAAAGCCATTCGTTCCGTCATCGAGGAGCGTATGGATTTGGAACAATTTTCCGAGTGCGACATCACCATGGTCGACCTCACCAAAATCCGCCAAGCCCTCGTTCGCACGCTGACGGGGGTCAACCACCACCGCATTCAGTACCCCTCTATCAAATATAAACGCACGGAAAACGGCACCAAAGGAGAAAACGCATAATGACCGATTTTCACATCTATTGCGACGGCGAAGAATTTTCGCCCGAATGTGTTGCCAAGTTAGAGGCGGCAATGCAGGGCTTTGTGCAAACGGATACGCCGCTCGCCATCGAATTCCTGTTCGTGGACGGCGAAGAAATCCAACGCCTGAACCGTGAAACCCGTTCGGTGGATAAAGTGACGGACGTCCTCAGCTATCCCGCCATGGACGGCATCAAGGGTAAACCCCTTACGGCAAGTGAGCACCCTTTTGACGTCGACGACGAAGGCAACCTTTTCATCGGTTCGGTCGTCGTCTGTTGCGACCGCGCCAAAGAGCAAGCGGCAGAATACGGACACAGCTACGCAAGGGAGCTGCACTATTTGCTCGTCCACGGCATTATGCACTGCTTGGGTTACGACCATATGCAAGAGGACGAAAAGGCAGAAATGCGGCAAAAGGAAGAGGCGGTTTTGGCAAAGTTGGGCATGGAGCGCATCTAACCGCCCCCGACGTAAAACCCAAAACCCGCAAACACACACAACAAAAAAAGCAAACACAAAGGAGTATATTTAGGGCATGAGAAGCGGATACGTAGCCGTCATCGGCAGAGCAAACGCAGGCAAAAGCACGTTGATTAACGTCATGGTCGGGGAAAAAGTTTCCATCGTTTCCCCCAAACCCCAAACCACGCGCGATCGCATTTTTGGTGTATTGACCGAGGACGATTATCAGCTTGTTTTCGTGGATACGCCGGGGATCTACAAGGCGCGCAACGCCTTGACGGATATGATGATGCGCACCACGGATACCAGCGCAAAGTCGGTGGACTTTTTGCTGTACGTCCTCGACGGTCACGAGGGGGTACGCGACGAGGATTTTGAACTGATTAAAAAGTATAAAGCGCTCAACATCCCCATGGCGGTGGCGTACACCAAAATCGACATTATGCCCAAGGAAAACATTCCTTTGGATATGGCAAAGTTCTCGGATGCGGAGCTGGACGTGGACGTGTTCCCCGTTTCGGCGCGCAAAGGCAAAAACATCAAAGCGTTAAAAGAATTTTTGGTCAAGCAAATGCCCGAAGGCGAAAAAGTCTTCCAACAAGACGTCGTTTCGGACAAGAGCGAACGCTTTATGATTGCCGAAATCATGCGCGAAAAAATCCTGTTGAAATTCGATAAGGAAATTCCGCACGGCATCGCCATCGTCGTCAACACCTTCACCCGCCAAGACAACGGCGTGTACGAGGTGAATCTCGACATCGTTTGCGAGCGCGCAAACCACAAAGCAATCCTCATCGGCAAGCAAGGCAAAGCCATTAAAGAAGTTTCGTCTTTCGCGCGGCAGGACATGGAAAAATTCCTCGGCGGCAAAGTATTCTTAACGACCTACGTCAAGGTCAAAGAAGACTGGCGCGACCGTCCGGGGCTTTTGAAAGAGTACGGCTACGAAGATTTGAAGGATTGCTAAACGGCGGTTCTTCCGCATAACCTTCCCCTTTTTTACGCACACTAAGCGCAAAGCAAGGAGGGGACTATGCGGGATAAACGTCAAGAAAACGGCGCGGCGAAAATGGCGTGGCGGCTGTTTGAAAAAACTGGCAGTATCAGCTATTATATGCTGTATTACGATTTGTTAAAACGGCGCTAACGTCACAACGGTCGGCGCTGTGGGGAGCAGAGTTTATGGACGTAAAAACGGACGCAATCGTGTTGCGGTCTATCGATTATAAAGACAACGACAAGATTCTCACCCTGTTTTCCCCGCAGCTTGGCAAAATCACGGCAGGGATCAAGGGCGTAAAAAAACCGAAAGCCAAGTTGGCGTTTTCGGCGCAACCCTTTTGCTTTGCCGAATACGTGTTGGCAGAACGGGGCGGCAGGTACACGGTGACCGGCGCGTACTTGCACGAAAGTTTTTTTGCCTTACGCACCGATTTGTTCCGCTTTTATGCCGCCTGTGCGGCAACGGAAGTCTGCTTGCGCGTCCTTATGGAAAACGAGGCGCACAACGGTCTTTTCATCGGACTGATCGAGTGTTTCAAAGCTCTGGCTTTGGCGGAGGCGGACAGCGCAGAAACGCTGATTGCCTTTTGCCTTACCGCCTTAAGAGAGAGCGGCTACCCGATCGACCTCGGCTATTTAGAAGAAAACGACGTGGTTTTGGGGGAGCGGCTTTGGTTCGACTTTGCGGACGGGCGGTTTGCCGCCTTTGAAAATTGCATCCGCGGCGAACGGGTGAGCCTCAGCACCTACCACACCTTGCGCAAATGCGCAGGGCTTACTTATGACGAGGAGATGCTCCACGGAGGGGCAAAACGCGCCTTGCGCCTTTTGAAAGCGTTCCTTGCCGACAAGACCGAAGAACCGTTTGAAAACTTCGGCGAATTTATCCGTCTTTGCGACGATTGACGGAAATTTAATTTTTAAGGAAAACGTATGACGAAGAACAAAGATCAAGCGGTTGCGACCCGCGCGGAAAAAAAGGACGCAACCAAAATTCTCATCAAAGCGGCGTTGGAAAAATCCCCTGTCAAGCATAACGAACTGTTGGATTCCGTCGCAAAAACCTACACCGAAAAATTCGGCTCGGAAACGGACAACGCCAACGATGTAAAAGGCAGGGTCGGCTCCGTGCTCGACATCATGAAAAAAGAAGGCGAAGTGGTAAATGAGGGGGGCATGTACGCGTTGAAACCGCGCGAACCCGAAAAAAACGCCCCTTCCGCCCCGACGGAAACGGAACAAAAACCTGCCGAAACCCTTGTCAAAAAACGGGGCAGAAAACCCAAGGCAGAAGCAGTTGCCGAGGTAAAAACAGAAGTAAAAACAGAAGAGCCTGCCGCCGAGCCTGCGCCTAAAAAGCGTGGCAGAAAGTCCAAGTCGGAAACGATTGCTGAAGTGCAAGCCGAACAAAAAGCGGAAGAACCTGCCGCCGAACCTGCACCCAAAAAACGGGGCAGAAAACCCAAAGCCGAAATGGTTGCCGAAGTGAAAACGGAGGAAAAGGCAGAACCCCAACCCGAAGTCAAAGCGGTGGCCGAGGTTAAACCCGAAGTAAAGGCAGAGGTCAAACTCGAACCCCAACCCGAACAAAAAACGGAACAAAAACCCGAACAATCCCTTGTGGTAAAGACGAAAGGGGAACTTGCCAAAAAATCCGAAGTCATGGATATGAGCTTCCTTTTCTCTGCGCCCAAAACCGACCGTGCGGAACGCAAGGACGAGCGCAAACCCGAAACCAAAGCGGAACAAAAACCCGAAACCAAAACGGAAACACAACCCGTTGCCCCCGTACAAACGGCGGCGGAACGCAAAGAAGAACGCAAAGAAGAACGCAAGGACGAGCGTAAAGAGGAACGTAAACCCGAACTGCAAACGGAATTGCCTGAAAAAGGGGCAAAATCGCCCCAAAACGCGGCGCAAAGCCAAAACAAGGATACGCGCTCGGCACAGACGCAAACGGCGCAAAACGGCGCGAAACAACGCCAAAACGCGCGCCTTGTCAAATCGGTGAAAAAACCGCAAAAACCCATGACCGCGGACGAAAAATTGAAGGACGCCTTCTTGAAAAAGCTCCGCTCCTTGGGCGGCGACTATTTTGAATACTATTCGGTGTACTTGTTAGAGGTCTACTCCCGTAAAAACGGCAGACGGTTAGAAGGCTTGCGTGTATGCGGCGGCGACAACGACGGCGGCATCGACGGCGAAATCGAACTGACGGACGGCTTCGGCTTCCGTGAAACCATTTATATCCAGTCCAAAAACTGGGATCCCGACCGCGGCGACGAACGCTTGTGGGTAGTGGGCGAAACGCTGTTGCAGCAATTCATCGGCGCGTGCGCTTGCAAGCAAGCCAAGCAGGGCAAACAGCATACGCGCGGCGTGTTTATGACCACGTCCAACTTCACCCCCGAAGCCAAGCGGCTTTTGGAAACCATGTCGGACAAAATCGTGGGTTACGACGGCAACGACGTGTTCGAAACCGCAAAAGAAAGCCAATTCGGTTTGGTATGCGAAAACGGCGTATGGAAGCTGGACGAGCAGCTCCTCAGCGGCCCCAAAGCCTTCTTCCACATGTAATTTTCCCGTACGCCGTGTCGGTGTATGCCATATTGCCGAACGGAGCGTCGGTGTGTGTCATACCGACTGCGCTTAAGCGAACGGAGTGTATTGTACACATCGTGGCTAACGCTGAACGGAGCGTATCTTAAAAAAACTACTATATAACTACCATTAGAAATGCGGAAACACTTCCGCATTTTTCTTTTCCCTAAACCTACGTACTCATACCGCTCTCTACTGTTCCCATAATCAATGCACCATACCTATTCTTACCTTGCCTGTAAACTACGCACACCGTTATAATTCTTTCCTTGTCATACCGACCGAGGTTGCATGTGCAACCGAGCGGGGCGTATCTAACACACCGCCCCATATCCATGTCACCCCTAAAAAACCAAAAAAAAATCGTATTTCCGCAAAAAAAATGCAAAAGTCCGCGTGAAAGACTTGATATTTCTTTCAAATTATATTAAAATGGAATATGGACGAAAGCGTACCGCCTTTTTTTGTGTACCGAAAATCGGCAAAAATCAAAACAGGACTTTGTTTTCGTCGCAACCAAAATCAACAAGAAAAAAATTAAAACTTGGAGGAAATAAAATTATGGCAAAAAAATATTGCTATCTCTTCAAAGAAGGCAATGCAAAAATGCGTAATATCCTCGGCGGTAAGGGTGCAAACCTTGCGGAAATGACCAACATCGGTCTTCCCGTTCCCCAAGGCTTTACCATTTCCACCGAAGCTTGCACGCAGTACTATGAAGACGGCAAACAGATCAACCCCGAAATTCAGGCTGAAATCATGGAATACATCTCTAAGATGGAAGAAATTTGCGGCAAGAAGTTCGGCGACAAAGAAAATCCTTTGCTCGTATCCGTACGTTCGGGCGCGCGCGCTTCCATGCCCGGTATGATGGACACCATTCTTAACCTCGGCTTGAACGAAGAAGTTGTGAACACCCTCGCAGCAAAATCCGGCAACCCCCGTTGGGCTTGGGACTGCTATCGCCGTTTCATTCAGATGTTCTCCGACGTCGTCATGGAAGTCGGCAAGAAGTACTTCGAAAAGCTCATCGACGAAATGAAGGAAGCAAAGGG
>CAYRAY010000017.1:0-23470 GCA_964422405.1 uncultured Clostridia bacterium
TATTTATAGCGTTTTGATAGCTTTTACCAAGGGCAGCGGTTCGTTTTTTCTGTTTTTGTAGGGCGTTCTGCCACGCAAAAAGCGTAGTTTTGGCATAATACCCACTTTATTATTATACCATAATAATAAAAAACCGTCAAGCATAACCCCGACGGTTTTTGGTAATTTTTGACGAATCCGTTACAGACGGATATGCAAGGGTTTAATTTTGGACAAGGCGGGCAGGGCGACAAACAGCAAAACATAGTTGATGAGGCTGCTCCAAATTTGTCCGCCGACGAACAGGCGCGTCACCAAATACTGCCAATAGGTGACTTTGGAATAGAGCAACCAAAACGCTGTGGTGTTGATGGCGACCGTGCTGACAAGAAAGCTAAGCACGCAAGCCGCCCCGAGTTTCAAAAAGAAAAATCCCTTGCGCTTGGTAGAGATTCCGTTGACGACGACCCCGAAAATCAGCGACGTCATACCCATGGCGATACCGACCCACGGCATATACGCAAACCCGGAAGAGTTGGCAAAAAATCCGACCAAGTCCCCCACGAAACAGGCAACGAAGCCGAACAACGGACCGAGCAACACCCCCGACAGCGCAGAGGCGAACAATGTAAGGGAAAATTGCGTATCGAACAGTTTGAACTCAAACGTGTTGGCAACGGTGACGAACGCCGCAACCACGCCAATGTAGGCAATGCGTTGGGAAAGGGTCTTTTCGGCAAGCGTGGGCGAAAGCCAAAGCCGTTTCCAAAAAGACGGCTTGGGGGTGTTCTCTTTTGACATAATAAAAACCTCCTTAAAAAGAGGTCCGCAAAAGGTGTAGTAAGGCGAGCCGAAATACGCGGTTTTTTGCGTTCAACGCGTACATGGGTGCCTCATTTTAGCGGACGCGCCTTAGCACCGCAGGAAGTTTTACACCGGAAAACACTCCCTTTCGTCCGCCGACAACGTCCCGTTCGGCGGCACTTTACGCGCCATAGGCTACTCTGCTTTTTATTATAGGCGCATCGCCCGAAAAAAGCAAGCATTTGAAGGGGTAACGCGCATATTTTTTGCGCGATTACGCAAGATAGCGGTATGGGACTTATCTTTATCCGCACCGCCATTGTGTTTATTACGCTTTTTATCGTTATGCGGCTGATGGGCAAGCGGCAAATCGGCGAAATGCAACCGTACGAGCTGGTGATTACCCTTGTCGTTTCCGATTTGGCGTGTATCCCCATGGCGGACAACTCCATTCCCCTGTTGTACGGCGTGATTTCCATGCTGACGGTGTATTTGTTGCACCAGATCATCTGTGTGTTTGACCTGAATTTTATGCGCGCGAAGACGATTTTGAGCGGCAGCGCGAGCATTGTCGTCAACAAAAACGGCATTGACGATTCGCAACTCAAAAAGAATAATTTGGACGTGTCGGACTTGGTGGAAAGTTTGCGTGCGGAGGGGTATTTTGCGTTGGACGGAATCGATTATGCCTTATACGAGGCGGAAGGAAATTTTTCCGCCCTGCCAAAACCGAATTATGAGAGTTTGCAGACCTCTTTACCCGTGTTGGTGATTGACGAAGGGAAGTTTGACGAGCGGAATTTGCAGGTGACGAAACGGAGCAAGGAATATTATTTGGACGTATTGCGAAAGCGGGGTTGCAGGGACATCAAACGGGTGCTGGTGATGACCGTAGACGGCGACGGCAAGGTATATTTGCAACGCAAAGGCGAAAAGTATACCGTGTTCCGCTTGGGGTGGAAGGAGCGGCTGTGGTAAGGGTTCGTTTTTAGGACAGGTAGAGTATGATTAGGACGATTTGCAGTATTTTTGTGACGTTGGGGATTATTTTCGGGGTGTCGGTGTTTGAAATTCGGTACGTAAACGATACATTCGGACAGTTGCACGCGATGTTGCAGGCGGTGTATCAAAAGACGGAGGCGAACGTTGCCGTATACGAGGATTGCGAGGCGGTGCGGACGTTTTGGCGGACGAAAAAGAAGGTGTTGCACGCGTGGTTGCCGCATACGGCGTTACAGGAGGTGGATTATCAGTTGGACGAGGCGGCAGGGCTTATGTACGTGCAAGATTATCAAAATGCGTTGCCGAAGTTGGAGGTATTGTTGGGGTTGAGCGAAAGCGTGCCTGCCTATTGCGCGTTGGACTGGCAGAATATACTTTGAGCAGTGGTTTTGTGGTAAGATACGCTCCGTTCGGGTGCGTACCATACCCTCAGTCGGTATGACACGCTAAAAAAATGTACAAAAAAATCCCACCCGAGGGTGGAATTTTGTCTGTTTGGATAGGCACGGGTTATGCCAAGCCGTAGGCGTACACAATGCGCACGGTGGCATCAAAAATGTTCCGCACGAATTTTTGCACGGCGTTGCCCGTTACGCTGTCTACCTCTTTCTGTTCATTACTGCCGAGCATGGTAACCGCGGCATTGAAGTTTTTGCAGATGATTTGCATATCTTCCGCAATCGCCGTGAAGGCGTCCTCTTTGCCCTTGCTTTGAATATCGTGCATTTCTTGCACGGTGGCGTTCATGGCAAGCATCACGGACAAGTCCCCCGTTTTCAGCACCGCCGCCGTTTGGTGGTTGAGGTCGGCAAGCAACTGAATGAACCGTTGCAACGGCAAGTTGCCCTCTAATTCCGTAGCCATTACAGGATAACCCCGTTCTTTTGCAAGAGTGCGCGCGCGGATTCTACGCTGTCTACCCCCGTCTTGTTTTTGATGGGTGCAAATTCTTTTTCGCGTTCTACTTCGTAAGGCAATACACTACCCATCAATTTGACAAGGTCCACCGCCAACGCTTCGAACTTTTTGCCGTTTTCCTTTTCAGGCTTACGGGTTACGCCGTCTTCGCACAAACATTCGATTTTCTTTTCAACGATGTGCACGGGGATTTTTTGGTCAGCCACTTCTTCCAACTTGGAAAGGCGGAACAAGTAGTTCATAATCACGCCGTAGCTATACACCAAATCGCCGTTTTCGTCGCGGAGGTTTGCCATTTCGTCAGAGAGTTCGTAATACTCGATGATGTCGGGTTGGGTGCCGTCCATGCAGAGTACACCCACTTTTTCGCGAGGCTCGGTTTTGCAAACGGCTTTCGCACCGCAGTTTGCGCCGCTTTGAATGGTTGCGCCCACGAATACGGGGTCGGCAATCCGTTGCAATACGTTGTCCACTGCGTAAATGTTCAACCATTTTACGCCGCGCTTATGCAAATCTTCGCACAAGCCTGCTTTTTGCAAGGAAACGAACCAGCCGCCGTTGCCGTTGGGGGAAAGCGCAGGGGTGTCCTTGGTTTCCAAAATGATTTTTCCGTCGTAGTCCACGGCAGGCGCCATTTCTTGTTTGAAGAATTTTACGTCCTCCTCCGCATAGCCGAAGTAACCGTGTTCCTTCCAGAACGACGTGGTTTGTTCGTGGTTTTTGTCGCTGGTCATAATGTACAGAGGTACGCTGACGCCGCATTTTTGCGTGACTTCTTGCAAGTTGCGCATTTGCTGTTCGAAAATGTACAAGGGTTTGGTGATACCGATGTTGTACGCGCCCTTAGGACCGTCTACGCCAAGGCGTGTGCCCATACCGCCGGCAAGCAACACCGCCGCCACTTTGCCTTGACGGATTGCCTCTACACCGATCTCCTCAAATTCCGCCTTGCGTTTTTGAATTTCCGACAAACGCAAACCGCTGATGGGGCGAATGTCGCGATCGGCACCGCTTAAATCGGCAGGGTGCGCCAAAGCGTCCTCAAAATCCCAATTCATATCCGCAATCGATTGCAAAAGCTTGGCTTTACTCTCTTCGGACAACTCGTCATAATACTTCAAAAGCTGGGTTTGACCCTTGCTTTCCAACAATGCTTTCGCCTGTTCGTAGTTCATAAAATATTCCTCTCTTCACTTAATTGTTTTCAATTTTTTATCGACGATTATCGATTTTGCTCAAAATCCAAATACTCGGTGCTTTCCTCTTCCGTGCAGATCCGCGCATTGCCGTCCTTGACCAAAATGACGTACGGAAAACCGACGCATGCGCCCTTTTTATACTGCGGAATGAATACCTCGTATCCCCGCCAAGATTTGCCCTGTTTTACGCCGTCGGCATTCAACTCTTCGGCGAGCGATAAAATTTGTTCTTTCATATTCCTTTCCTCCTTGTGTTTTTTAGCACGGATAATGCCGCTTATATACTATTATATACCATTTTTAGAAATTGTCAATAGGGATTATTTCCGTTTTTTAGTGTATTCTTTCACAAATATAAAGCAATGAAACAATCGGTAATTTACAATCGGGCGCGGATTTGCTATACTACCCGTATACGGGGGGGCGCACGGATATGAGTTTATGGACGGGAATACGGTCGCTGTGGGAACGGGCGAAAGCCAAATTCCGCCCTGCCGAAAAGGGCAACGTCAGCGACGAACAAAATACGGCGGAAGACGGCGGTATGCCGCCCGACGGCGCGCGGAAGAAAAAGCACGGCAAACGGGAGCAATTGCGTTTCCCCGTCTACTGCAAGCTGCACGGCGTAAAAAAGCAGGTGCGGCAAGGGAGTTTGGCGCAGAGCCGCGCAGGCGACGGATTGCAACTTGTGCACATACCGTTGCAAGATTATCCTCACAACGTCTATGCGTACAGCATTCCACTCAACCGCATTTTGGGGTATTTGGAGCAGGAGCTTGCCGAGCGGCTGGTGGAAGAACTCGGCGAAGGTTTTTGCGTGGACGGACGGGTGAGCGAACTGCTTGGCGGACCGCCAGATTATAAATATTTCGGCTGTAAAATTTGCATTTTTAAGGAAACGACTTTGATGCAAAACGTAGAAAATTTTAACCATTTGCACGGCGAAACTTAAGTGCAGACACAAAAAACGGGCTGTTTTGAAGTACACCCCAAAGTTTAGACAAACTTTTGGAGGTGCATATCAAAGTCACAGCCCGTTTTTCTATGTTTTTTAAGGGAAACACCCCTTAATTTAAGCTCTTTTTCACCAAGCGGAACACCCGTTGCAGGGGCAAAAACAACACTCCCACGGACACGCCCGTGCAAAGGAGTTGCGGCACCATAAACGGAAGGGAAGCCATAAAATACGCCTTCCACGCGCGCTCGGTATATCTCAACCACAGGGGCGTAATCAGGTTATCGAGCATGGTGAAACACACCGTGCAAAGGCAGGCGACAAGCACAAGCCACCAAAGCGAACGCAAGGTGTTTTTGACTGTTTTTCCAAGCAAGCCGAACAGCACCGCCAAGCCGTTGAAATAGACCAGATACAACACTAGCACGGTGGGATAGACTCCAAACACAATCTGCCGCAAAAGCGCAAATGCCGTGGCGGCAATCAGCCCCCTGCGCACTCCGAACACAAAGGCATAGGATACAAAAAGCAGGGTAACGACCTCCACCCCCGGCACAAGAGATAAGGCGAGTTGTGCGGCAATAACCATGGCAACGAACACAGCAAGATAAGCACATTCCTTGCCCGAACGTGCCGCAATGCTTTTGCCTTTCCACCCCGTTTTCGCCGTGTTTTTTGTCGGTGTTTCGGATTGTATTTTTTGCTGTTCTTCCGTGTTCAACGCGTATCTGCCCCCTTGCAATGATGTTTTGACCTGTCGTTTTTTATAATTCTCCGCCGTAAAAAATCAGAAAGTGACGTATACCCAAGCGTACAACGCGCCCTCTAACACTGGCAACGCCTCTGCACCCAAAATAGCAGAACCCATTTCCTGACCTCCCCACGTATACGAGCCGTATTCCGTGGTAGAAAATTCACTGTCCGTGGTGTACAACATCCAGCAGGAGCTAAAATTGGCGGTGTTGGCTTTGCCGTTGATACTCTGCACCATCGTGCCCTGCATTTCATAGGTCATTTTGCCCTCTTTTTGCAAAGCCGACATGCAATCGAGCAAGAGAAAATCGCCGTCCGCTTGGTCCACGGAAATGACGACGAACGTTTCGCCGCTTTCTTTCACCGAACAGGAAAGCTTGTCGGGATCGTTGTTTTTGTCGCAAGCGACAAGACAGAATGCGGAAACAATCGCCAGCAAAAGGGTTGCAATAATGGTTTTTATGCGCTTCATATACGCACCTCCGTATAAATAAAAATTTTCCAAAAATACCCGTTTTTTTGTGGAATTTCAGAAAAAATAGTAACGCAAAAAGCCGCTTGCTGCAAGCGGTCCGTTTCCGTATTTTTCGCCCATCCGCAAAAAATCGTTTTTCTAAAATCGCGGCAGGTCTCCCGGCTTACAACGCTTTGATAGGCGAAATTTTTACGTTCATCGCATACCTGCCCCCTTCCTTCCCACATTTTTTGCAGTGAAAGGCGGCAAAGCGTTCTTACGGTTGCGGGGGCAGCGGAGCAACTTGCAAAGCGCAATCTCTCTCTTCCCTATTAAACGCCGTCCGCAAACGGCGTACCGTCGGTTCGTATTCGGTTCGTGCCTATTATACCCCCTTTAACGGCAAATGTCAAGCCAAAATCAAGGAAGTTTTCCCACGAAAAAAGCGTTCGCCGATACGGCAAAACGCTCTTTATTTCTATTCTGTTTGCGCCGAATATGCTACGCCGTTACGCGCCGTACAATACGTCGGCAAGTTGTTTTCTGGTCTTGATGGAAAGCCAAGCGCAGGAAACGGAGCCGGGTCCGACGTGTGCGCCGATGACGGGGCCCATAATGGTGATTTGCGGCTGTACGCCCGTCTTTTCTTGAATGAGTGTTGCAAGTTCCTTTGCGCCGCTTTCGTTGTTGGTATGCACGACGACGCAAATGCCCTTTTCGTCCACGGGCGCTTCCGCCATGTGCGCAATCACGCGCGAATAGGCTTTTTTCATACCCTTGTTCTTTTCAACGACCTTCAACTTGCCCTCGCTGTCGAACACGATCATGGGTTTGATGTTAAGCATGGTGCCGAACGCCGCGGAAACAGCAGAAACTCTGCCGCCCTTTTTCAAATAGAACAAATCGGCAGGGATAATGCAATGCTGAATACGGTTGCGCGACTCCGTCAGATAGTCAAACGCTTCTTGCGCGGTTTTGCCTTGGTCGCGTAAATCCGCCGCCAACGAAACCAAAATCCCCTGCCCGACGGTTGCCGTGAGCGGATCAACCGCATACACGTGAAAATCGGGGTATTCTTTTTGCACGTCCGCCGCCGCTTGACGGGTAATTTCGATGGTGTTGGCAAGCCCCGACGAAATCATAAAATGCACCGCTTCTTTTACGCCCGCCTTTGCCATTTTGGTAAAGTGCGCGATGTGCGCTTCGTAATTCAATTTAGCCGTACGGGGGAACATACCCGCGTCCAGCTTTTCAAAAAATTCTACATACTCTTTTTCGTCGGAAAAATTATCCAACGTTTCTTCTACGATCTGTCCGTCCTTTTCCAACGTGAATGTAAGCGGAACAAACCAAATATCCCGTTCTTCCACGTACGCCTTTTTCAAATCGCAAGTAGAATCGGTGGACACTGCAAATTTTGCCATAGTTTTTTCTCCTGTTTTGGTGTGTTTATAGTATACTATAAATGCCTTGCCGCTGTCAAGAAAATGCGCGGCGTTTTTTATATTTTGTCATATTGTTTCGTGACAAGAAATCACGCAGAGTCGGCAAACAAGATTTCCTTTTTTCTAAAACGGCAAGAGTTTGCTTGCCGCACAGAAAATTTTTGCGTTTTCGTGTGTAAAAAACTTGAAATATACGCAAAAAACGGCTATAATAGTAGAAACGAAAACACGGGCTTTGCCCACGGCAAGCGGACTTCCCTTTTCGACACGGAAACGCCGCGCACGCATTTTAATGGTTCAATAAGGAGAACGATTATGGACGTACAAAAAACCGCTATCAACGCACTCAGAATTTTATCGGCAGAAGCTATCGACAAGGCGAATTCCGGTCACCCCGGTTTGCCCCTCGGTTGTGCGCCGATTGCCTATACCCTGTTCCAAAACCATTTGGTGTTTAACCCCAACGATTTGCAATGGGATAACCGCGATCGGTTTATCCTTTCCGCAGGGCACGGTTCCGCGCTCTATTACAGCTTGCTCCACCTCTACGGCATGGGGCTTAGCATGGACGATTTGAAGGAGTTCCGTCAGTTGGGCGCAAAAACCCCCGGTCACCCCGAATACGGGCACACGGCAGGCATTGAAACGACGACGGGTCCTTTGGGACAAGGCATTGCCAACGCCGTGGGTATGGCGGTTGCCGAAGCGCACTTGGCTGCGACCTTCAACAAACCCGATTATACAATCGTAGACCACTACACCTACGCGCTGTGCGGCGACGGGTGCTTGGAAGAAGGGATTTCGTACGAGGCTTGCTCGTTTGCGGGCACGCACGCTTTGGGCAAACTTATTCTCTTTTACGACGATAACGACATCACGATCGAAGGCGTCACCGACGTTACGTTCAAAGAGGACGTAGCCGCTCGGTTTGCGGCACAAAATTGGCAGGTACTGCACGTGGACTTGGTGGCTTCCCCCGACGACGTAGCCGCCCTTTCCGCCGCTGTGGAACAAGCCAAGGCTTGCGCAAATCAGCCCACCGTCATCATTTGCAAAACGCATATCGGTCACGGCTCTCCCTTAGAGAACACGGCAAAATGCCACGGTTCTCCCCTCGGCGCGGAAAATCTGCAAAAGACCAAGGACACTTTGGGTTGGACGTACGCGCCCTTCACCTGCCCCGACGAGGTATACGCGCATTGCGCCCAAGCCGGCAAGGCAGGCGCGGAAAAGCAAGCGGCTTGGCAACAGACCTTTGCCGCATATGAAAAGGCATACCCCGAACTTGCCGCCGCTTACAAAAAGGCAATGGCAAACGAAATGCCCGATTTTGACAGCGTGGAAAGGTTGTACGATTTTGAAAAACCGATGGCAACCAGACAGACTTCCGCAAAGGTGTTGAACACGCTCGCCGCATACCTGCCCCAGCTTATGGGCGGTTCTGCCGACCTTGCCCCCTCTAACCTTTCGGACATGAAAGACACAGAAACGCAACGCTACGGCGTATTTTCCGCCAACGATTTTTCGGGCAGAAATATGCACTTCGGTATCCGCGAACACGCCATGGCGGCGATTGTCAACGGTATGCAGCTGCACGGCGGCGTACAAGGCTATTGCGCGACCTTCTTCGTCTTTTCTGATTATTGCAAACCTGCCATGCGTTTGGCGGCGTTGATGCAACTCCCCATCGTGTATATTTTGACGCACGATTCCATCGGCGTGGGCGAGGACGGACCTACCCACCAACCCATTGAACAACTGATTATGCTCCGCTCGATCCCCGGCTTTAAGGTGTTCCGCCCTGCGGACGGCAAGGAAACGGCGGCGGCTTGGGTATCCGCGCTCAGCGGCAAGCAACCCACCGCGCTCGCCCTCTCCCGTCAGGCATTGCCGCAATATAAAAACAGCGGTAAGGCGGCTTTGAAAGGCGGTTACGTGTTGGAAGACTGCGACGGCACGCCCGACGTGATTTTAATGGCGAGCGGTTCGGAAGTGGAACTCTGCGTAAAGGCGAAAGCCGTACTCGCCGAACAAGGCGTACAAGCGCGCGTGGTGTCCATGCCCTGCATGGAAGAATTTGACAAACAGCCTTTGGAATACCGTGCGGAAGTGTTGCCTGCGACGGTAAAGGCAAGGGTGTGCGTAGAAGCGGCTTGCCCCCACAGCTGGTACAAATACGCAGGCGAACAGGGCGAAATCATCGCCATGGAAGGCTTTGGCGCATCCGCCCCTGCAGGAAAGTTGTTCCCCCACTTCGGGTTCACCGTAGAAAACGTGGTAGAAAAGGCGTTGACCTCTTTGAAAAAATTGGAAAAATAAGGTTTGACCTTTCGCCTATTGCGAAAAACAAGATCAGAAACGAAAAATCGCCCTCGGTCGGGGCGATTTTTTGCGGAAAAAAAGTGGGAAAATCGGTATAATTTTCAACTGGTTTTCACAAAACCACTATACAGTTTACGCGAAAGGGGGATATACTTGAACCATAAACAAGCTTATCCGTTTCCTATCGAAACACCTCCATAACCAACGAAGGCGCATATCCAACGATATGCGCCTTCGTCCCGTCGTATACGGTTTTGTTTTCCGTTTTACCGCCGACGTCGGCGGAAATTTTCGGTAAGCGTTTTTCCGTTTTTTTACGTTCAACGCATACCTGCCCCTATCCTAATGCGTTGATAGCAGCAATCAATTCCTCCTCGCCACGGTAGTTGCGCTCCGTCGTCACCGTGCCGTCCGCCGCCACCACACCCACGCCGTGGATACAGTTTTGGGTAAGCGGCCAAAGCACTTTTGCCGTGGTCAATTTGATAGCGTCCTTTTTGGCATAGTTGACGTAGAAGGTGCTTTGCATAATCCCCTTGCCATACGTTTTCGCCGTGCCATTTTCCGAAATTAAACAAATATCATCGTACCCGACCGCCCCGTAGTCAATCATGCAACCGAGCAAACACTCGGAAGCGGAGGCAGAATCCCCGTCCGCCAACACGCAAATGCGGCTGTCTTCGGTAAAATAGTCATAATACAAATTGCGCTTGGCATAAAAATATTCCTTTCTGTCGCCGTAATCAGCAATCGCCGCCACGGGCGACGAGGCGGTTGCGGACTTACAGAAATAGGAGGCAATCGCCTGCATGGTGCTTAAATATCCGCCCCCGTTGCCCCGTAAATCCAACACAAGGTTTTGTTTCCCGTCTTTGGCAAAGCGTTCCATAGCGCAGGAAAACGCGCTGGTGGCGTTGCCTGTAAACTGCACCAAACGGATATAGGCAGTGTCGTCGGACAGGCAAGAAAGCGGATCGCCCCGTTCCATTTCCGCGCACGGGGATTCCGTGGTGAAGGCGTATGCCGACGTGTTGGAACGGTAAAACACATAATTTTCGGTGTATTCCTCACGGCTCACCTCGTACACGCGCTCCGTTCCGTCCTGCATAAACTTTAACATAAACTTTTCGCCTGCGCCGTAATCCTGCAAGAAGGCGGTGAAATCGTTATAATCCACCGATTCGGTGATGCTCCCCCCGACTTCGCCAAACCCGACGAGGTAGCTGCCTGCCGTAATGCCCGCCGCCTCCGCAGGAGAATTGCCACAAACACGGGTGACGAGCATCTGCTTTTCGCCGCTTCCCGATTGCGTGCGGAACACAAGCCCCAGCCCTGCGCGACTGCCGGCAAGCTCCTTGGTGTTCGCTGCAAATTCCTCGGCGGTCATATATTCGGAATAGGGGTCAAGCAAATCGTTGTTGATGGCACTGAAAATCGCATCAAAAAATTGCTCGTCGGAAACGGACTCGTAATACTCGGCATCAATCTTCTTTTTTACCGACATCATCGTGCGCCATTCCTCGTCGATCGAAAGCCAATTCGTCAATGCACCCAACCCGAACGAAGCGGCGGCAATGCCCACCGCGCCCAGCACGCACCCCACGCGTTTTGCCAGCTTTTTTTTGGATTTGACGGGGGCAGGTATGCGTTGAGCGGAATTTTCCGCCCCTGACGGCTCGGAATTGTTACGGTTGTTTTGTTGTTCGTCCATGGTATTTTTCTCCGTTACGTTTTGATAAAAAATCCCCTTTGGGCATACGCAAAAAGGGGAAAGATAAGGATTATTTTTTTAATAAGCGGTACAAAATGGTCAACAAGCGGAAAGACACGGCGTCCGAAAACAGACGGATGTTTAAGCCCGTCGCCTTTTCAATTTTGTCCAAACGGTATAAAAGGGTGTTGCGGTGCATATACAACCTACGGGAGGTTTCGCTGACATTCAAACTGCTCTCTAAAAATGCCTCTGCCGTTTCCAACATTTCTTCGTCCTCGAAAATGTCGTCAAAATGATCATCCGCAATCTCGCTCAAATACCCAGAAAGGCGGTTTTCGGGCAAGTCCTCTAACATTTTCACCAACAGAAAATCACGGTAGGAATGGATATGCCCCGACTGTTCGAACACGTCAGCATAGCGGAGCGCGTCCTCTGCACGGGCATAGGAAAGGGAAACGTCTTTCAGTTCCCGTACCACGGGTCCGACCCCCACCACGGCATCGATGCCGAGTTCCTCTTTCAGCGACTGCGCCAAAAATTCGGCGTAATCGACGGAGGCGCGATAACCGTCCTCCGTTTCCGCATTGAAAAAGCGGACGAGGGCACACTGCTCGTCGGAAATTTGCACAGCGGCGTCTACGCTGTTTCCGCCGTACTGTTCTAACACGGCAAGCGTTTCTTTCATGAGTTTGGGCACGCGAATGACCAACGCAAAGCACGCCGAGCCCTTTACCGAATATTTGGTGGAGTATTTATACACGCTCATCAGCGTGGCTTCGCCAAAGAGTATACGTTTCAGATGCTCGGTTTTGGTGAGCTCGGTTTCGCGCTCAACAAAGCTTTCGATATACGCAGGCAAAAGCTGGGCAAAGGCGTGCGTGGTGTCCTCTGCGCCGCGGATACAGCCGACGTATCCCACGCTTTTATAGAGAAAGCGGAAATAGGTATACGCGCCGTCGTCCGTCACCCCCTCGAATTGCTTATCGCAAACGGGTGCGTGAGCAGGACGGGTGTTTTCGGCATAGAAAGAAAGTTCTAAGCCCGTCTTTGCCATAATTTCCTTAAAAATTTTCTCTAATTCGGACATCGTGATTTTATACCTCGCATCAGCTGAACGGCGCGCCGATTTTTTTGCGGCGACGTTCTTTGTTACTATTATACAGCAAAGTAAAAATTTTATCAAGATATTTTTCCGCTCCTTTCGGGTTTTTCTTGTTTTTTTCACAGAAAACGGAAAAACGGGGGTACTTTATTCGATTTTTTTGCAAAAATATGAATTTTTTTGTGTAACAAATATTGACAGTGGAAAAATTTAATGCTATAATATTCTATATTAAAGTTTTGTACCGCACGGGGTCTAACGCATTCGACGTTTGCCCGCTCTGCGATACAACCGCAAAAAAAATCTTAGGAGTTTTGTTATGAGCAGTCAAAAAATCACAAAACAGACGACGAATTCCCCGAAGAAACTGCACATCGTTTTCGCAATCATTATTGCGGCGGTCAGCATTGCGGCATTCTTCATTCCTCTGCAACGCTTGACATTGACGGAAAGCGTTTGGAGCGCCGAATATCAGTCCTTGTACGCAATTTTCGGTTCGCTGTTTAAGAGCGATGCAAAATTGTTCGGCTTCTTGCCCGTACTCGGTCACGCAAAGTCGATTATCTCGCTTGCGTACACGCTGGGCGTTTGGTGCTTTGCCATTGCGCTTATCGCGGCTTTGGTTTTGGCAATTCTGTCCTTCTGTATCAGAGATAAAGCGGCGTTTTTCGTCCACCTTGCAACCTACGTATTCACCGGCGCAACCGCCGTGTATTCGTTGATGATTTTGCTTGCAACCGCATATTTGCCTATTCGCCTTGAATTTGACTTTACCACCATGTTCTCCGCATTGTTCGGCGCAGTGGTATACTTCATTATGATGCGTGCAGAAAAGGGCAAAGACGCTTGGTTTAGCGCGGCACACTTTGCGTTTTCGCTGTTGACGCTTGCGTTGCTTTCCATCGCCGTAGCGCGCCCTGCAACGTCTGCCGCGTCCTCCATTTCGCTTGCACATAAGCTTCTTTTGTTGGCTTGCGTATTGTTGCTTTGCGCATTGCTTGCGTTTATTGCATTCTTCGTATTCCACAAAAAGAACGCGTATATCAACATTTACACCGCGCTTTTCCAATCCTTGGTGATCACCGCAATTGTGACGATTGCGCAATACGCAAAATTGAACAGCACCAACTTTGCAATCTTCACCATGCTTGCGGCAATCATTACCGTATTGCAGATTTTGTTCAACAGCTTGCACGCAATCAGCATCGCTAAGGCGCAACAGAAAGAAGCCGTAACCGCTGCTATCCAAGAATACGTGCAACAAGAAGAACAAGCTCAACAGGCACAAGAAGAAGTGACGGAAGTTGCCGAAAGCGAACAACCTGCCGAAGTGTACACCGCAGAAGAAGTTGCCGAAGAAGAAACGGAAACCGTAGCTGCAGAAAGCGCAGAAACGACGGAAACGACGAACGAAGAAGCCGAAGAAGGCAGCGACGTATATCCCGATCCCTTCTTGGCTACCCTCACCGACGAAGAAAGAAAAATCTTCTTCGATTTGTATATCTTGAAGACGGAAGGCATGCCCGAAATTCCCGTATACGAAATTTGCGGCAACAACAAGCGTTTCTTCAGAAGAGCGTTCATCTATTTGGGTCAATATCGTGACAAAGTACCTGCATCCTTGCTTGTGAAAATGTACGAATATTCCCTCACCCTTTAACAGATTACTCCTTCCTTAAATAAAAAAGTGTCCAACAAACTCCCGACGGGTTTCCCGTTGGGAGTTTTGCTATATTCGGTTTTGCTGATTTCTATATAACCTATACACCCTTGCAAACGGCTTTATGAACACAGAAAATACGCCGCGGGTTTGCCTTTTTCGGGGCAAATCCACGGCGTAAACACTTGTTATCAAGACAGTAATTTATGCCCGAAATACGGGCAAATATACGGGGTTAGTCCTCCGTTTTAATACGGAGCAACAACGCGCCGTCGGGGGTGCAAATCCGCTCCTCGCACACTCTGTCCACCAAAAACAGACCCCTGCCGTGTTCGGCGAGCGCATCGGCACACACCGAAGTATCGGGAGGAAAAAAGGGTCGGTCGGAAAGGATTTTCAAACGCACGTAGCCGTTTTCCAACTCCCCTTGCAGGCTTGCGCCGCCACCGCTATATTTCAGCACGTTACCGATTAGCTCGTACACGGCAAGCTTGCTATCGAATATTTTTTCTTCCGAAACGCGGCTTTGCGCCAAAAAATCGCAAAAGGTATCCATAGCTTGTTGCAACGAAGCGTAGTTATCGATTACAAAAATCATCTTCCCACCTGCCCTTAAAACGCGTCTTTCAGCTTGTCGCGCAAGCGTTCTAACAGCTTGCGTTCCATACGCGAAACGAACATTTGCGATACGCCCATGCGCCGCGCCGTTTCGCTTTGCGAAAGTCCGTCTTTATAGCGATATTTGACCAACTGTTGCTCGGTTTCCGAACAATCTTTCAATGCAGAATGTAGCGTTTCCTTGGTTTCAAACTCGTCAAAGCTCCCCTCTTCTTCCGCCAACATGGCATACAGAGAGCGGTCGTTGTCGTCCTCGTTGTCCGATGCCGTCATGCCGTCCAAAGACAGCGTGCCGCCGATTTCCAAGGCTTGTACAACGTCTTCTTCAGAAAGGGACAACGCCTCGGCAATGTTGCGGACACTAGGTTTCACGCCGTTTTGCGCCTCCTGTTCGGCGGCGTATTTTTTGACTGCGTTGCTGATTTCGCCAAGGCGACGGGGCAATTTGACCATACGCGACTTATCGCGGAAGTAGTTTTTTATCTCCCCCGTGATAGTCGGCGTGATGAAAGTGGTAAACTGCATACCCAAATCGGGGTCAAAGCGATCGACACCGCGGATTAACGCGTATGCGGCAACCTGCCGTAAATCGTCGTAATCCACGCCCCGCCCTGCAAATTTTTTGGCAAGAATATCGGCTATGTACAGATATTTTTCCACGATGCGGTTGCGCAAAGCAACGTCACCCGTTTGTTTGTATTGCTGAAACAGCTCGTTCGTTCTTTCGTCCGTCATGCCTTTAGCCTTCAAATGCAATCGCTGTCACGCCATCGCCGTCCTTGGTAAAGGAAACGTTCCCCACCAAAGCCGAAAGCAGCGCGCTTGAAATTTCGTCCTCGAACCCGTCCTCTTTTTTGCCGCGTTCGCCCGTGCCTTGAATATCGCAACGGAGTGCCTCGCCCACGGTAAACGCGATGTTTGCCGTGCCGTAGCCGTTCCGTTTCAAAATCAAAAGACTTTCAGTGACGCACACCTTAAAATCTTCCGTTTCGTCCACGTCAAAGCCGACCAATGCGCACAAGCCGCCCGTGGTCAGGCGCACGGTAGTGAGATATTCGCCCGTCAAGGGCAACGTAACCGAAAACACGTCCATATCAGTCAATCTCCATAATCGAATCCAACGAACAGATCAAAAACAATTTTTTAATCTTTGCCTGCAAGCCGCTGAGCCGCACGCTATGCCCGTCCGTTTTTGCCATTTTCAAAATTTTGACAAACGTGCCCAGCGTGGTGCTGTCGATAAAGTTCAATGCTGCGCAATCGAAGCGCAAATCGCTCGGCGATTCGGCATACGCCGCAGAAACGACGGAATAAAATTCTTCCGCGTTCCCCAAATCGATATCGCCCGAAAGCTGAATTTCTAATACGCCGTTTTGCACGGCTTTTACACATACTTCTTGCATACGTACTCCTTACGGCGAATTTCGCCTATTCTGTCCTTACTATATTTATAACGCAAAACCGCCTGCTTTCAAACACGCAGGCGGCATATTTTTTTACCAAGTGAACGGAATGACCATGCCGAGCAAGTTCAAAAGCAGCCCGACCGCCACCGCAATGACGTAGCAAGCCACAATCATCAGCAGGTTGCGCTTCCATTTACGCACGTTTTTTAACAACACCACAAAGCCCATGCCGGCGTTACCACAAAGCCCTGCCACACACGAACCGAACTGGATTCCGCCGCTTAAAAAGGTTTCCGTGATGACGACGGAGGAGGCGCAGTTGGGAATCAGCCCCACCGCGCAGGTGACGAACGGTTGCAAAAAACGGTTGCCGTACATGAAGGCTTGGAAAGCGTCTTCACCCACGGAATGAATGATTGCCGTCAGCACGAAGTTGACCAAAAAGATAAACCCTGCCACTTTCAGCGTGTGCAAAACGGGATACCAAAGGTAGGTTTTCACGGGTCCGTCGCTGTCGCCGTGGCTTTTTCCGCACGAACAGTTGACCTGCACTTCCTTTTCCTGCAAGTACCGCTCCATGAAAATTTCGTGCGTGGTTGCCGTGCCGCCGTTTGTCGCATTTGGCATTTCAACGCATACCTGCCTATGCCCTATCAGCCGCATCACCCCGTCCGTAGCGTAACCGACCGCCACACCGACCAGAATTTTTATTGCCACCATGGGCAGGACGTACACCGCCCCTTCGCCCGAGGAAAGCATGATAATGAACGCCTCGTCGCTCGTCGCCATAAAGATGGCAAACAGCGTGCCGAGGGTGATGTATTTCTGTTCGTAAAACTTTGCCGCCATCACCGAAAAGCCGCATTGCGGAATTAAGCCCGTTGCCGAACCGACCAACGGACCGAGTTTGCCGCCCAAGCGGTTGATTTTGCGCAAGTCTGCTTTGTTTTCAATCAACTGAATGGCGACGTACAGCACCAAAATCCACGGCAGCATGGGCAAAGTGTCCTTTAACGCGTGGACGAAAAACTCACATACATATTCAAAAAAATGCGCCATGGCTTATTCCTCCGTGCGTTTTGCCGCGCGGCTTTGCACCGTTTCCAAGGTCGCCGCCAAGGGAATGGACGCCTTTGCCGTCAGGTTCATATCGGCAAAATTGCCAAGACGGAATTGCACCAAGCCTTCGGAGGCAATCATCGCCGCGTTGTCCGTGCAATACCGTTTTTCGGGCAAGACCACGCGCAGACCGCGCTTTTTGCAAGCCTTTTCTAAGCTCTGCCGCAAATACGTATTCGCCGCCACGCCGCCGCCTGCCGTCACGACGGAAACGCCTTTTTCTTGCGCCGCTTCCACCGTTTTTTGCACCAGCACGTCCACCGCCGCTTTTTGGAAGGAGCAAGCCACGTCCGCTTTGGAAAACGCTTCACCCTTCTGTTCTTTGGTGTGGCAATAGTTGATGACCGCCGTTTTTAAGCCGCTGTACGAAAAGTTATAGCCGCCGCCCCCTTTCAGCATTTTTGGCATAGGCACGGTATCTTCACCGTCCAACGCGCACCGCTCTATATTCGGTCCGCCGGGGTATTTTAAGCCGAGGACGCGCGCCACTTTGTCAAACGCTTCCCCTGCCGCATCGTCTAACGTTGCGCCGAGGATTTCAAACTCCGCCTCTGATTTGGCATACAACACCGCCGTGTGTCCGCCGCTGGCAAGCAGGGTGACGAAGGGCGGTTTTAAGTCGGGCGCGTCCAAATATGCCGCCGACAAATGGCCGCGGATATGGTTAACGGCAATCAGCGGTTTGTTCAGCGCGTACGCCAACGCCTTGGCAAAGGATACGCCGACGAGCAATGCGCCCAAAAGCCCTGCGCCATAGGTGACGGCGATTGCGTCGATGTCGGCATATTCAATGCCTGCGTTTTTCACGGCGCGTTCCACCACTTCCGCCACGGCATCCGTGTGCGCACGGGAGGCGATTTCGGGCACGACGCCGCCAAACTGCGCCTGCACCGTTGCTGAGGAGGCGATTTCGTCCGACAGAATTTTTCTGCCGCGAATGACCGCCGCCGCCGTTTCGTCGCACGAGGATTCGATGCCGAGAATAATCGGTTCGGGTTTGGAAATATCTATGTTTTTCAACGGAGTATACATACTTACACCTTGTTGAAAAGCGGTGGCATACCGCCGCCGCTTTCCCCGTTTTTCCTTAAAATTTCTTCAAATAGTCGATGATGAAACCATGCAATTCGCCGTCCATAACCGATTGCACGTCCCCTTTTTCGTAACCCGTGCGGTGGTCTTTGACCAACGTATACGGGCAGAACACGTACGAACGGATTTGCGAACCCCATTCGATTTTTTTCACGTCGCCTTTCATGGCTTGCGCTTCTGCCTGACGTTGCTCAATCTTCTTTTCTAACAATTTAGAACGGAGCATGGCAAAACACATTGCCTTGTTTTGGAGCTGCGAACGCTCATTTTGGCACTGCACCACGATACCCGTGGGGAAGTGGGTGATACGCACAGCCGACGCCACTTTGTTGACGTTTTGTCCGCCTGCGCCGCCCGAATGGTAGATATCGATACGGATATCGTCGTCATCAATTTCCACTTCGTCGTCGTCCTCTACCTCCGGCATAACCTCTAACGAACAGAAAGAGGTTTGGCGGCGTTTGTTTGCGTCGAACGGGGAGATACGGACAAGGCGGTGCACGCCCATTTCCGCTTTCAAATACCCGTATGCGTTTTCGCCTTCCACGCGGAAGTCCACACTTTTGAAACCTGCGCCATCGCCTGCTTCGCGGTCGAGTTCGTATACCTTAAAGCCCATCTTTTCGCAATAGCGGCAATACATACGATAGAGCATTTGGCACCAGTCGCACGCTTCCGTGCCGCCTGCGCCTGCGTGCAGGGTCAACATGGCGTTGTGATTGTCGTACTGTCCCTTCAAAATGGCGCGAATACGCATATCTTCGATGTCTTTTTCGGCAACGGAAAGCATTTCGTCTAATTCGGGAATCAAACTTTCGTCTTCCGTTTCCTCAATCAAATCCACCACGTCTTCCGCATCGGAAAGGGCGTTTGCACCCTGTTCGTATGCGTTGATTTTATTGCGAATACTTGCAATTTCCTTGCCGATTTTGGTGGAACGCTCTAAATCTTGCCAAACGGCAGGGTCTTCCTGCTCCTTTTCCAACTCCGCAAGGCGGGGGCGCAAATGCTCGATGTCCAAGGCGTATTCCGCCTCGCCGAGCACCGTGCGCATACCTTGAATTTTCAATCTGTAATCGTCTGCTTTGAACATACCTTTTTTTCCTCGGCGGATTATTCGCCTTGCTTGGGTTCGGTGTCTTGGGGTTGCGCTTGGGGCGCGGTTTCTGCCTCTGCCTTAGCTGCTTCTGCCGCTTCCGCCGCTTTCGCTTGCATCGCTTCCAACTCCGCTACCTTTTCCTTGAACGAGCTCATGCTGGTCAAAGGCGAAGGCATTTGACGGCGGAAGGGTTTGCGTGCAGGTTGTGCAGGAGCTTGCGCCGCCTGCTCGCCTTCACCCTGGTGCATTTCCGACATATTCGTCGGCATTTGACGGCGGAACGGTTGCGCGGGTTGAGCAGGGGCTTGCGCAGGTGCAGGGCGCATTTCTACTTTGATTTTCAACAGAACGCTGATGGTGGAACGCTGAATGCGTTGAATCATCTCGTCGAACATTTCAAAGCCTTCTTGCTTGTACGAAATGACGGGGTCGACCTGACCGTACGCGCGGAGGCTGATCCCCTTGCGGAGTTGGTCCATCGCGTCGATGTGGTCAATCCAGTTTCTGTCCACGGTCATAAGCAGTACTCTGCGTTCTACGCCGTAGAAGTCCACGCCCATTTCCTTTAACTGTTCAATCTTCTTTTCGTATTCCTTAACGACTTTGTTGGATATTTTTTGGATTGCCGTTTCGTAATCCCACTTCATCAAGCGTTCGCGCGTGACGTAGTTGGTGCCTTCGGGCAATACCTTTGCTTCCAAAGCGGAATTGAGTTCTGCCTCGTTCCAAAGTTCGGGCATGGCGTCTACGTTCACCGTGGAAGCCACCGTGTCTGCTACGTAGTCGGGGATATATTTCAAAATCTGTTCGTGTACGTTGCCGCCCTTTAACACGTTCATACGTTCTTCGTACATAACCAAACGCTGTTTGTTCATGACATCGTCGTACTGCAACACGTTTTTACGGATACCGAAGTTTCTGCCTTCGATGTTGCGTTGCGCATTTTCGATGCCGTTAGCAAGCATTTTGCTTTCCAAACAAACGTCCTCGTCAATGCCGAACGCGTTGAACATCGCCTTCATTCTTTCGCCGCCGAAACGGAGAACCAAATCGTCCTCTAACGAAAGGTAGAACACAGACATACCCACGTCGCCCTGACGACCTGCACGGCCGCGGAGCTGGTTGTCGATACGGCGGGATTCGTGCCGCTCCGTACCGATAATGCACAAGCCGCCTGCTTCGATAACCTTCGCCTTTTCGGCGTCCGTTTCCTTTTTATAATGCGCATAGACCTCGTTATATCTTGCGCGGAGTTTAGCAATGTCTTCGGGGATATCCGTGATATACATACTGGTTGCCAGCTCGATATCCTCATGCTTTGCGCCCTCTTCGCGGAGGCGTTTCTTTGCCAGATACTCGGCGTTACCGCCAAGCAAAATATCCGTACCACGACCTGCCATGTTGGTGGAAATGGTCACGGCGCCGTATCTGCCTGCCTGCGCAACGATTTCCGCTTCGCGTTCGTGGTTCTTTGCGTTCAAAATGTTGTGCTTGATACCGTTGCGAATCAGCAAACGGGAAATTTCTTCCGATTTATCGACGGAGGACGTACCGACCAAAATCGGCTGACCGCCCTTGTGACGTTCGATAATTTCTTCCACAATCGCGCGCTTTTTGCCGTTGACGGTCTTGTAGACTCTGTCGGGGATATCCACACGCTTTACGGGACGGTTGGTGGGAATTTCCACTACGTCCAACGAATAGATGGTTCTAAATTCCGCTTCTTCCGTCTTTGCCGTACCCGTCATACCCGAAAGTTTGGAATACAGACGGAAATAGTTTTGGAAGGTGACGGTTGCATACGTTTTGTTTTCGCTGCGGACCTCTACCCCTTCCTTCGCTTCGATGGCTTGGTGCAACCCGTCGGAGAATCTTCTGCCGATCATAAGACGGCCGGTAAATTCGTCTACGATGACCACTTCGCCGTCTTGCACGATATAATCTTCGTCCAACTTGAACAGCTTGTGGGCTTTGAGCGCCTGCTGAATGTGGTGGTTCAAATCGGCGTGTTCGATTTCTGCAATGTTATCGATATGGAAGAATTTTTCTGCTTTGATTGCGCCGCTGTCGGTGAGTTCCACCGTCTTTTCTTTACGGTTGATGATATAGTCCCAAGACTTCGCCGCCGCCAACGAACGCTTGCCCTCGGGTGCAGCCGCCAAGGCTTTTGCACGCTTTTCTTCTTGCTCCGCCTCGTAATTCGCCTGTTCTTCCAAGGTCATTTTGGTATAGTCTACGAATTCTTCTTCGTCGTCATCGTCGTCCTCTACCACTTTCTTTTTATGCTTTTTGTTTTGACGCTTTGCTTGCAAAGCCGCCTCTTCCGCGTCCTTCAACTCATCGTCGAAACCGCCCGTGAAGGTGCGCACCAACTTGTCTACTTTTACATACAAATCGGAGGACTTATCCCCTTTGCCCGAAATGATAAGGGGGGTTCTGGCTTCGTCGATTAAAATGGAGTCCACTTCGTCCACGATGGCAAACGTCAAATCGCGCTGTACCATTTTGGAAAGATCGGTTTTTAAGTTATCGCGGAGGTAGTCGAAGCCGAATTCATTATTCGTGCCGTATACAATATCCGCTTTGTACGCTTCGCGTTTTTGGTCGTCGTCCATGCCGGGTACGACAACACCGACGGTAAGCCCCATAAATTTATGGACTTTCCCCATCCATTCCGCGTCACGCTTTGCCAAATAATCGTTGACGGTGACAACGTGTACGCTCTTGCCCGAAAGCGCGTTCAAATACGCAGGCAAGGTGGAAACGAGGGTTTTACCTTCACCCGTGCGCATTTCGGCAATACGGCCTTGGTGCAAACAGATACCGCCGATGATTTGCACGCGGAAGTGGCGCATACCCAACACGCGCTTTGCCGCTTCGCGAAGGGCTGCAAACGCGTCGTATAAAATATCGTCCAACGTTTCGCCGTTTGCCAAACGCTCTTTCAAAACGACCGTTTGGTGTTTCAACGTTTCGTCGTCCATTGCTTGATACTTGGGTTCAAGCGCTTCTACTTGGTCCGCCATTTTGTTCAGCTTTTTTAAGCTTCTTCTGGCGTCGCCGCTCATCAAATACTTAATCAATCCCATTTCGATAACTCCGAAAGATTTTATTTTTCTGCTTTTTTCCATTTCCCCGCTCAAAGGCGTCAGGGAACGCCGTGCGTACGGGTCGCGTACAGAATACGGCATTTTAGCGTCATTATATATTGTACAATATTTCCGCCGAAATGAAAAGCGTTTTTAAGCGATTTTTTCAAAAAAATCCCCAAATCCCTGCCGTAAAAAGACGAAAGCGAACTTTTTTTGCGTTTTTGTCCTTCGTTCGCCTGCGTTTTTCCGTTTTTTAAAAAAAGACAAGCGCGTTCCTCATAAAAACGGAACACAAAACAGGGCAAAAAACAGAGAATAAAAACGAGGCGACTTTTTTCAAGCCGCCCCGAACATGGTTGTGTTATTGCAAATATTTTTTAAGGTCTTCTGCCTTGTCCGTGTTTTCCCAACTGAACCCTTTATAACCAAAGTGCCCGTATGCCGCCGTCTTTTTGAAAATCGGCTTACGCAAATCGAGGGAACGGATAATGGCGTAAGGACGGAGGTCGAATTCCTTTTTCACGATTTCGGCAAGCGTTTCATCGTCCACCTTGCCCGTGCCGTAGGAATTGACGAACACGGAAACGGGGCGAGCCACACCGATTGCGTATGCCACTTGAATTTCCACTTCGTCCGCGAGCCCTGCCGCCACCAAATTTTTGGCGATATAACGGCTGTAATATGCCGCGCTTCTGTCTACCTTGGTGGGGTCTTTGCCCGAAAAACATCCGCCCCCG
>CAYRAY010000018.1:0-21774 GCA_964422405.1 uncultured Clostridia bacterium
CACCCCCAAAACGTTGGGCGAACTGACGGTAGAAGACATCATTCTCTACTTGGGCGGTCTTGTCACCTTCTTGGGCAACCTCAGCTAAAAAACTTGCTCCCTTCCGCGCCTCGGCTCGGCTTTGTTTCCCCTCCTTACAAACGGAGACAAAAACACGGTCCGTCGGGGCGCGAACCCTCTTTTTTCTAAAAAAAGTGTTTTTCCCGAGATTATTCGCAAAAAAATCCTAAAAAACGGTTGACTATTTTTGCAAAATCCACTATAATGAATATAACAGCTGTTGTAGACGGCTGTTTTACCTTGCACGTCGGGCAGACGTGCCGAATAAGACCAGGAGGTGAAAAATATGGCTAAATACGAAATGCTCTATTTGCTCAACAACGATTTGACCGATGAAGTGAAAGACGAAAAAGTTGCTAAATTCGAAGGCGTAGTTACTTCGATGGGCGGCACCGTTATTTCTTCGGACAAGTGGGGTACCAAAAAGACGGCTTATCCCATCAAATTTAAGAACGAAGCTTATTATGTTCTTATGACGTTTGAAGCAGACGGCAAAGTTGTAGAAGAGCTTAAGCGTATCGCGCTTATCGACGCGGACGTTGTAAGACGCTTGATCACGAAGCTCAACTAAGCAGAGGAAAACTATGAACAAAGTATTTTTAATCGGAAACTTAACGCGTGATCCCGAACTTCGCGAAACCCCTTCGGGCGTGGCAATGTGCCGTTTCGCGATTGCGGTTACCAGACCTTATTCCTCGCAAGACGGCGAGCGTCAAACGGACTTCTTTGAATGTACGGCATGGCGTGGTTTGGCGGAAACCATTTCGCGTTACACCAAAAAAGGCAACAAGGTTGCCGTATCGGGTCATATCCAAATCCGCAACTACGAAGACAATCAGGGCGCACGCCGCACTGCAGTCGACGTCATCGTACAAGATTGCGAATTTTTGACGCCGAAGACGAGCAGCGATTCGTTTGACGATGTTGCCGAAGCGCCTCGCGCGTCCGCTCCCAGAAAGAAGCCTGCGCTTCAACCCATGGACGACGACAGCGACATTCCTTTCTGATATCCAGAAAGACCAAATAATTAAAGGAGTACCCTATCATGGAAGAAAAAGCACCTGTTAAAAAGGTATACAAGAAAGCGCCCCGTAAAAAGGTATGCGCATTCTGCCAGGAAAAGCTTGACGTTATCGACTATAAAGACGTTAACCGTCTTAAGAAGTTTGTTACCGAAGGCGGCAAAATCATTCCCCGTAGAATGAGCGGTACGTGCGCTGCACACCAAAGACTTCTTGCAACGGCAATCAAGCGTGCAAGAATCGCTGCTCTTCTCCCCTTCAAAGGCGAGTAATAGCAACCGACGTTTCCAAACGTTATCCACCACCGAACGCAAATGCGTTTGGTGGTTTTTTCTTTCCCCTTCCTTGTCATACCGAAAGAACTCACGCTAACACGCTAAGCCTACGTCAAACAGTAGGTTTGCATTATAGCACACATTTTTACTTTGTCAATACCACACTGCCACTTTTTTTGCAAATTCCTCAAAAAAATTTTCCCACTCCTTTCCGCGTCATACCATAAGAAGCACACAAGCCGTCCCCCCCCGATTCCGCAACCGAAACGGACAACGACGAAGACGACAGTGACGACGAAGACAACGAAGAAACGCCGCAAACGGAACAGCAAAAAAAGAAACTCGCTTACCGCCTGTTATATGCCTTGCCCTACCCGATTTTGGTCACCATTGCCTTTTTCCTTTGGGGTAGCTTGTGCAACGGTTGGAAAGTCGCATGGACGTTGTTCCTCACCGTGCCGATTTACTACTCGGTCGTGGATACCATTCGTCTTCGCCGCCTCTCCTCGTTCTGTTATCCCCTGTTTGCGACGTTTGCCTATTGCTTCATCGGAATGCAGTGGCATATTTGGCACCCGACGTGGATTTTGTTTATTACAATCCCCGTCTACTACGCCATAACCGAACCCATCGCCATCTACAACCGCAAAAAACACCGCTAAGTGGGTGCGGTAAAAAAATGCCCCGCCTGCCGAATTTTTCGGCAGGCGGGGCAACTCGTTTTCAAAACAAATCCGTTTTCAAAACGACTCCGTCTTTACAACCGCTTTGTTTTTCAAAACAGAGATGGTTCTCCGCAAAACATATTCCATTTTTACGCTATGGAAAAACCGCGCAAGGCTTTGTGTTTACAACGTTTCCGTTTGGCAGATATGCCGTGCCACGTGCACACCGCTTGCCGAAGCGTGAGAAAGGGAATGGGTGATACCACTGCCGTCGCCGATGACGTACAAACCGGGATAGCGGCTTTGCAAATTTTTATCCACTTCCACTTCCATGTTATAGAACTTGACTTCCACGCCGTACAGCAACGTATCGTCGTTTGCCGTGCCGGGCGCAATTTTATCCAACGCGTAAATCATTTCGATAATGCCGTCCAAAATACGCTTAGGCAAAACTAAACTCAAATCGCCGGGGGTGGCATTCATGGTCGGCGGGGTAAAGCCTTCTTCGATACGGGAAGGCGTACTTCTCTGTCCGTTGATCAAATCGCCAAAGCGTTGCACCATCACGCCGCCGCCCAACATATTGCTAAGCCGCGCAATCGATTCGCCATAGCCGTTGGAATCGCGGAAGGGTTCGGAAAAATGCTTTGCCACCAACAACGCAAAGTTGGTGTTTTGCGTTTGCTTTGCAGGGTCTTCGTAGCTGTGCCCGTTTACGGTGACAATGCCGTTCGTGTTTTCGCTGACCACCGCGCCCTTGGGGTTCATGCAGAAAGTGCGCACCTTATCGCCGTATTTTTGCGTACGGTAAACAATTTTACTTTCGTACAATTCGTCCGTCAAATGCGAGAAAATTTCCGCAGGCAATTCCACGCGCACACCGATGTCCACACGGTTCGAACTGGTAGGAATTTGCAATTCGTTGCATACCTGCTCCATCCATTTACTGCCGCTGCGCCCTACCGAAACCACGCACTTGTCGCACTCGAACGCCCCGTCCGCCGTCAAAATCCGATAGCCGTTTTCCGTCTTTTCGATATTTTCCACGGGCGTATCAAAATAGAAATCCACCTTGTTTTTCAAATCCGCATACATATTTTCCAGCACGACATAGTTGATATCCGTGCCCAAGTGCCGCACGGACGCGTCCAACAGATGCAATCCGTTTTGCATACAGAGTTTTTTGAATTTAGACCCCGACGTAGAATACAGCTTTGTGCCTTCGCCGCCGTAACGCATATTGATTTCGTCCACGTAGCGCATCAGCTCGGTTGCTCTTGCTTTGCCTACATATTCGTACAACGTGCCGCCGAAATCGTTGGTGATATTGTATTTTCCGTCCGAAAATGCGCCTGCACCGCCGAAACCGCTCATGATAGAACAGCTTTTGCAACCGATACAGCTTTTCACCTTTTTGCCGTCAATCGGACAACGGCGTTTTTCCAACGCGTGCCCCGTTTCAAAAACGGCAAGCTTCAAATTTGCGTTCAACTTCGTCAGTTCGTATGCGGAAAAAATCCCGCCCGGACCTGCGCCAATGATAATTACGTCGTATTTTTGCATAAATATTCCTCCTTTCTTCCGTAAAAGCCGAATTCTCACAGCTTTTTCCGTCGGCGCACCCTTGCGCCGTCATTTTTCCGCATAAATACCCATTATAGTTTTTTGCATACTCTGTTATTATACCATATCTTTCCACAAAAAGCAACCCGAATTATAAACCCACGCCCTCTTTTTATAAAATTTTTTTGCGTTTATCCACAACCATTCCCCATAGAAGAAATCAAAACGCCGCTTTCTGCGCTTGAATTTTCCATTTTTGCGCCGTAAATCCACCTTTTTCACTGCAAATCCGTGCGAAATAAAAATTTTTTACCACTTTTTTTCAAAAAGGTATTGCAATTTTTGCGGTTATGGTGTATACTGAATACGTGGGCAGCTTTCCGTGTTTCTGTATCAAATACGGCAAGTTGTCTTTTTATATCACGCTATGCATCCAAGGAGGAACACTATGCACCGCAAATTCCGCTTATCCACGGCTTTGGACATTGACGACGTATTGATGGAATGCACCGCCTACGCTGTGCGCCTTGCCAACGAAAAATATAAATTCGATCCCCCACTTTCCATTCACGAACTGAAACAATGGGGCAAGCAGGGCACGCGTTCGGACGTGATTCACGAATTTTTCAAAGACCCCGATTTCTACCGCACCCAACCCGTTATGCAGGGCGCGAAGGAGTTTGTGCGTAAGCTTTCCACCATGACGGAAGTGTTCGTTTCCACGGCGATCCCGCCCGAATTTATGGGTATTCGCGCCAAGCGGATTATGGAAGAATTCCCCGAAATTCCCGCCGACCACATTTATATGGGCGCTCGCAAAGACAAAATCAACGTAGACATTCTGTTTGACGACGGTATGCACAACGTGTTGCGTTCCAACGCGCAATACCCCATTTTGCGCCGCTCGCCGTGGAATCAAGCCGCCACGGGCGTGCTTGCCGTGAACACCTATGACGAGTTTTTGAAAATGGTAGAAGTGATTGCCGACAGCTATTCCGTGAAGAATAACGAAGAAGAACTGTTTGCCGAACCGACCATTGTGGTGCTTGTCGGGCCTTCGGGCAGCGGTAAATCGAAAATCGCCACCCAAGTGCTTGCCAAAACGGATAAATTTGAAAAGCTGATCAGCTACACCACCAACGACCCCACCGCCGTGGAGCAAAACGACTGGTATAACTACGTTTCCGTAGATAAATTTTACGAAATGTGCGATAGTGGAGAAATGTTTCAATCGACCATGTACGCAGGGCACGGGTACGGGTCTTGCAAGTCGGACATAGAAAAAATCCTCAACAGCGGCAAACACGTGATGACGACCATGGATATTTGCGGCGCGATGTCCTTAAAGACCAACTTCAAAAACGTGGTCACCATCTATATCCACCGCGATAAAAAGAAATTGATTGATTCCATTTTGCGTAAAAATTCCTCGAACGAGGACAAGGTGAACCGCATTATCGCCATCGAATCCGAGGACCAGACGGCGAAAATTTGCGATTATGAAATTGACTTTAACCTCTACCCCGAAGCGGTTGCGCAGCTTTGCGAAATTTTGAAAATCGAAGCCTAATCGGTATATCTGAGGTAAAGAAAGGTGTGTAAGATACGCTCCGTGCATTGCTCATGAACGGTGTATATCTTACCCTAAACAAAAGCGGCGGCGAGGTTCGCAACCTCGCCGCCTCACCACACAGGAATTAAACGAACCGAACCGATAAGGTTTCGTTCGTTTAATTTTTTACAAGAGCTTATTTCGGTTTGATTGTTAAAGTGAAATAAAGACCGTCAAATGAAAGAAGACATTATGGAAGAGTTAACGGCTCTTAAAAAGCAAATGAAGGCGTTAGGCGTAACGAAACTTGCAGACTTATTCCAGACCGTGAAATAATCTTTTTAGGCTTAACATCAAATAGATTCCCTTCAGTTATACCTGAAGATTGCAACCATGGAATATTCCCGTTCCAATACTCAATATTCATTGTGCTTGGTGTACAACCGCCATAAGTCTTTTCAGGCAAGTCACCCAACTTACGTTGTTCCCAAGCATAAGCAATGCGGTAAGACCGACGGATAATAATTTTTTAATTATTTTCATCATTTCCCCTCCTTTATCCACGCAAATTTATTGCTATAGAAAACTATTTTATTGCCTTACTAATTTTGCTAAGGCTCCTCTTAATTGGATTATAACAAAAAAACTTTTTTCAATATCCAATATCAACATTCCCTGTGGAAAATTCCATAAAAAACGAGCCCTATCCGCAAGACAAAGCCCGTTTCTTCTTTAGTTAAAACAATTCCACGCATACATGGAATGTCTGTTTTACAATACGATTAGATTTCAATTTCAAAGAATGCCGCGTTTTGCGTGGTTGCAAACGCAACCACCAACTCGTTCTTATCGCAAACGAACATCGTATCCGTATGGCTAGGATATGCCAACTTCGCCGACTGAATCCCTTCTACGACAGGAACGCGCACCTCTTTTTCGCCCTTCAAGCACCAAACGGCAAGATAAATTTTTCCGTCCGTCTTAAAACCTGCTGCCACGTGATCTGCGCCGAACACCGTCAAGCCACCAGGGAAGTAAGGCAATGCCGTCTTTTTCGCCCCTGCAAGCGTTTTATAATACGCAACGCCTTCTTGCACCAACGCAAGTTGTTCGTCATTCATGCGCTCCAAATGGCTGGCAAGGTGAATACGTCCCAAAAAGCTGTTGACCATATTCACAACGATGCGTTCCTTGCTCAAACTCGATTGCACCGCCGCCGCGGCTTCCTCGTCCGAAAGTCCGTTGCCGATTTCGCCCACAGGGTAGCTCCACACCGCCGCCTGTTCGGGAATGACAGCCGAAAGCACATTGCCTGCGATGTAGGGATATTGCAAATAATCCACCTGGTCGGACGTGGAAAGCAACGAATAGACGGACAGCGTTTTATAATCCATACGCATGCCGCCCGACGAACAGCCTTCAAACACCACATTCGGGAAGCGGTCAATCATCTCTTTCATCCAATCCAAGAAGGCGCGCGACGCCTCTTCCAAGCCCTCGCCTGCGCTGAATGCCGCCAAATCCGTGCCTACGCCGCAATCCTGATTATAATCGCACTTGATATAGTCCGCGCCGTACTCCTCCGCCATACGACGAATGACTTCCGTCATGTACGTACGCACTTTTTCGTTTCTATAATCCAAGAAATGGCGGTTCATCACCGCAATACGCTTGCCGTTGCGTTGCATAAAGCAATCGTCATCGTAGAAACCGAGCATCTCCGCACAACGGATACCGATGACTTCGGGTTCGATCCAAAGCCCTGCCTTTAAGCCGAGCGAACGGATATAATCCGTAATCGCACGGACACCGCCGGGATAACGCTTGTTGCTCTCTTTCCACTTACCCACGTGCGGATAAATATCGCCGGGGTCTTCCTCGTCGTGCCAACCGCAATCGATGACGTAATATTCCACACCCGTTTTGCTGACAACGGGCGCAATTTTACGGGTCTGCGCCTCGAAAGGGGAATCCCAAGACAGGTGCATATATTCGTTGAAAATCGCCGGCAACGTTTCATCCGCCACGCTCTTTCCTGCAATGTGGCGACGATACTTCGTCATTTCGCCGACGACGCCGTTCAAGCTATCCGAGAACGCCACCGCCACACTGACCGTCTGATACCGTTCCCCGACGCCGAGCTTTTTCGACCAGGCATTGAAAGTGGCGTTCGGGCCGCCGAGGTACAGATAATAAACCTGATTGCAATCGGCGATTTCGTAATACCACGAAGCGTTGCTTTCGATTTGGAACATCGTAAAACTGCCCTGCGCCTTATCCTCGATAATACCCTGCGGCAATTCCTCTTTCGTCGACCAGCTGCCCACGTTAGCGAACGCAATACGTTTTTGACTTTCCACGTTCGCACGGAACAGACCCCATTCGCGGAAGCTTGCGCGACGAGGTTGGCACTCGGCATGGTGGCTTTGTTGGAAACGGGTAAAGTACAGCTCGTCTGCACTGTCAATGCCCTTTTGCCCGATTCCGTAGGCGATGAAGGCCGAAACTTCCTCCAAAATAATCGGCTCGGCAGAGATGTTTTCTACCTCGGTATATACGCGCACGGTATCCGTGTCATCATACCCGATAAAATACGTCGTTACGCGAACGAGCCTGCTTTCCTGCACGATCGTCAACTGATTTTCGCTCTGTTCGTGCGAGCGGTAGCAAAGTTTACCCCCCTCGGACGAGCGTGCCATTTTCACGCCCAAATGCGTGTCCTTATTTTCGCCGCAGACCTGCACCTCGGCAAAGGTATGCCCCGAAGATGCCATACTGCCGCACTTCGTCATCAGGATTTTGTCGCCGTATACGGCAAATGTAAGTTGTCTAAATCGAATATCCATATTTTCACCTTATTACCAAGCTTTTAAACCGTCGTTGACGACCTCTTTCGTCGTTGCCACCTTTTTGAATTGTCCGCGCATTGCCGTAACAAAGTCCACCGATACAACATAGGTATATTCCAATGGCACGTATTCACGCATCGTTGCCACCATAACGGGCGCGGTATAACAACTGTTCATTACGTAACAATTCGTATACGGCGACGTCGCCTCCACCTTATTAAACAAATACTTATCGGGATCGGTCATCGGACTTTGATACGCATCGCAATTCGACGGATTGCTGATGTTTTTAGATGCATTCACGCGACCGGAAACAAAACTCCCCATACCCGGCACATATACGCCGACGCCGAATTTCTGGTCATTCGTCCAAGCGAACCAATCCTCTGCGTGTACACCGCTTACGTAACCGCCCGTCACTCCCCAAGGGCCTAAATTCGATTTTGTGGTAAGCGTATCGTTCGTCCAAGCGTCCCCCCCCTCGTAGCAAACGTAATTGTTAAACGACTGCACGACATAAGTAGCAGGCATCTCGTTAGAATGTGCGCCCCAAGTCCCCGTAAAACCGTTCCAATCGATAAACCGATTTTTAACGTACAAGACGTTGTTTTTAATGGTATACCAATTTTCCATATACGACTTGGTAGTACTGTTATCCTGCGCCCAATCCATGGCGCGCGTCTTTACGTAGAGGGTATCTTCCGTCACCTGATAATCGATAATCTGGCTGGCATCGCACTTATAATTACCTGCCTGCACAGGATTATAGGGCCAATAATGTCCGCCGTCTCCTGCCGTCAAACACCAAGCGCGCGTATAGCCGTTTTCGCCGTTCGTAGCCTCACGCGTGCCGCCAACCGCCGCGTAAAAGGACTGTTGGAACTGTCTACCACGGTCGTAATTATTGATTAAATTCACATGATCGGACAACAACGTAGAACCTGCGTACGTCTCACTTGCCTTAATCCCGATGACGACGTCGCCGTCCTTCGTCAGCACCTCCTCAATGGTGTCTCCCTCATAGGAAAGGCGTTCTAAATAGGTCAATGAACCGCCTGCCGCAAGGTCCATGCCAACCTTCAACTCGTCGCGTACCAAATAAATTTCCTTTTCCGTCGCGGAAATTTTGCGATCGGCCACCGAAACGCCGCCAAGGGTCACTTCACCCTGCGATGAAGAAATATTGCGCAACGTGATTTTTTGCAACTTCTTATCAAAGTTACCGCAGCCGTTTTCACGGAAAGCGTCTAAAAATTGTGTAAAATCCGTCATCTCTGTATTCGGCTCGATATAAAAATTCTCCTCGACCACGGTAGAGGCATTATTCACGTCCGAATATACGTACGTACCATAAAGTCCCACGTCCGTCTTAAAACCCATTTTTACGTATTCCTTGCCGCTGATATCCGAATTGATAGAATACTCGAGCGTTTCACCTGCGGCGATTTTACGGGCACTCTGCGCCCCTAAAACGGAAGTAAAGCCGTCTTGTTCGCCGCTCGACGTCGTTCCTCCGCCGAGAGAGCAGGATGTAAGCAAAATAGCGCAACACGCCGAGCCGATCATCTGCATTTTCTTTTTCATAAAAGCTCCTTTTGAAAACACGGGTGGGTTTTGTTGCCCACCCGCATCTTTCACTATAGACGTTATTCTTGATTTTTAGAAAGTTCAATTACAATACGACGATTGCACGAATCGAGAACCCTTCGTGAGGGGTCAAGCGCCAGTCTATCTTGCAAAGGTCAAGCTCTGCGCTTGCCGCACTTTTCGGAATGTCTACACAACCAACTGCCCATTCGCCTGCCTGCATATTCGGTGTCGTTTGGATATCTACATAGCTATGTTCATACGAACCTTCAGGCACTACACCATTTTCCGCATGCGCCGTCGTTACAGGGAACAAACGAATCGGTTGTTCGCCGCCGCCTACGGACGAAGTATTTTGATAAATCACGTAAATCTTTTGACCTGCGCCGAGTTGAATATTGAAGCAACCCGTAACGCTGTTGTAGTGACCAACATACATTGCCGTAGCGCTGTTGAAATCGCTGTTCATAAACTTCGTAGAAGAGGTAAGCGTGTTAAATTCTGCAACGGCACTCCCCGAGAATCTGGCGTCTGCCTTCAAAGCGTCGAAATATTTGGAGTTGGAGAAATCCAAACCTCTGGTAGAGTCGATTTTGAATACGAGAGACTTCAAGCTGACGCTACCCGTACCCGTGAACTCAAACTTAATACCGCTGATAACGCCAAGCGTATCCACGCCGCCCGCAAGGGCAGCCGTCACCGTGGTATATTCTGCCGTGGGAACAAAGTCAACGCTATATTCCTGTTCGTTCACCGTATACTTCATGGTGACTTTACTTACGCCGTTTGCCTTCACCGTCAATTCTGCGTTCTTATAAACGCCTACGGGATAGCTGTAATTTGCATCGGAAATGCTTGCGCCGCTCATCGTAACCGCTACGTCCGTCGTCAAATCCTCCACGTTGAAGGTTGCCGTTGCGCCTGCGCTTGCCGTAAACGAAAGATTTTCGCTTGCAAAGTTGATACCGGGCAATTCCGCCGCAACATAACCCTTCACTTCTGCCGACTCTAAGCAGAGATAGTTATCGATACCGTTCATCGCCAAACTGAAATCGATAGCCGTCAACGTACCTGCGAAGTTTTCCGCATCGGTCATACCGATTAACACTTCTCCTGCCTCCGCCATGGCTTGTTCCAAACTGATAATACGTTCTACCGTCCATTCTTGCGAACCGTCGGAAAGGTGATAGGTAAGTTTCAAGTTTTGACCATAACCGCCGTTCTTCAAATTCAACGCGATGGTCGAAAGTCTGCTCACCGAATATTCGCCTTCTTTCAAGGTAAATTCGATAGCTTGACTACCATAAGGAGCATATGCGATTAATCCTTCCGTCGTGTTATACAAAATGGTATCGCCCTTCGCCTCCGCCTTTGCGAATACTTTCGGGAAGTTCCAACCTTCGACAGGATCTTGCTGCACAGCGTCCAAGTCTGCTTTGGAAGAATCGCTAAAGCTTATGCTGTCCTCGGGGGAAGTGTATTCGTCACATGCAACGCCCTTGATTTCCTTAAAGCATACTACGTTGTTCAGCGTAGGATAGTTTTCATCGTTATTGTGTGCCCAGTTGTAGCAATCGATACGGAACGCGCCGACCTTGACTGCATTTGCCCATGCGGAAACGCCGTGACCTGCTTTGTCCATCGTCAATTCGTCCAGCTTGAGTTCAAGGGTAATCCACTCGTCCGCTTCAGTCATATTTCTCTGTTCGGGCGTAAATTCGTATTTATATTGCGCGAAACCTTGTTGCGCCCACGTCAAATCATCGAACATGATTGCGAAGAATACGAACATTTCCGTAGCGTCGCCCATGTTCTTCACCTGCATGGTAAGGTGTTGCGAACCGTCCAACAATATACCGAGGTTATCGCTACCGAACGCACCCGTATTTATGCCGTTCAAGTTATTGTTCTTCGTACCGAAGTTGACCTTCATATAGCTTTCGTCACCGTTCGTAACCAGTTCTTTCGAAAGCCCATCTTGCGTACCGTTTGATGACCAAACGGTGAAGTTGCGGTTCATCGTTTCCGCATTGTAATACATTCCCTCGCTGGTCTTGATGTAGATTTCCGTATCCGCTGAAATCGGTTTCGTAAAATCGTATTCACGGGTATATTCCGCATCTGCGTAATAGCCAAGCACTTCGTAGCCATCTGCAAGCTGATCGCGTCTTTCCGCGCACGCGCCTTCTTTTACCATGGAATAAGGTGCTTCGTACGCCGTATCGTGCGTATCGTACACCACGTGATAGGTCACCTTAAAGGTCCTCGTCCACTTTGCATACAAAGTCAAATCCGAAGTGACTTTGTCCGTATCGAAATCCCACTTATTTTCGTACGTAGGCTCGGTATACCAACCCTCCAACTCTGCATTGTTGGGGTTATCGCCCATCACTTCCAAAACGGGCTCCGTCAACAGGCAGTCTCCGTTTTTGTCCACCTCTCTGTCTTTGATGTTGTTGGTTACAAGGTCGGTACATTTATCAAAGTGCACCTTCCACACGTCCACCACAACCGATCCGGAGCCCGGATTCGAATCCGTACTGTCCCCTGGGCGGAAATCACACCCCATCATCGACCCAGCACTTACCATCAACAGACACGAAAGTATCCCGATAGCGATTTTCTTTTTCATCTTCTTTTCTCCTTATTTTTTATTTTCACTGCCTTGTGCAGCTATTTTTAATACCCTTAAAACGTTCGAGGGAACGTCTTTTTCAAATCAACGATTTTGTTTTCTTTTCTGGATATCTCTGCACCGTACACGCACAAATGCCCGTTTATCGAATCGTCGATGCTCGTCAGCGACAACGAAGAATCGTTTCCGTTATAATATTTGACCAACGTCTGCATGATGGCATAATCGCCGCCGAAATGTCCGCCGAACCTTGCATTGTTGATTACCTGCTGCGAAAGGTCGATGACCTGCTCTTCATAATCGCAATACATATCGTGCAGACGATATTCTCTAAGCGTCAGCTTATCCTCGGAAAGTTTGCCCTCGATTTCCCCCTTTTCACCGACGATATGCAAATACCGCTCAGCTTTGCTAGTACCACAAATCAAGTTCAACGTACCGATAGAACCGTTTTCAAATTCCACAATCACGTTTTGGCGATCGATGACGTCACCGTCCGTCTTAAAGGCACACTTGCCGTATTGCGACGTCTTTAAGTAGGCAATCTTTTCCTCTTTCGTAATCTCGTCCAACGGCTTGTTCAATTCCGCCCAAACCAAAAAGGGCATCGGGTCCCAATCCAAATGTACGCGGATTGCCGAAAAGGCGCACTTCCGTTCTAACGGGCAATCGAAGCAATACTCCGTAGAGCCCTTGGGCGCATTTTCTTCACAGAAATATGCGCGTTTACCAAAACTTGCCACCGATTTCGGTTCGCTTGCGTTATTCAACCAGCACATCAAATCGGTATCGTGACAAGTCTTTGCCAACAGAATGGGCGAGCCGCACTTCTTTTCGCTGTTCCATTTGCCGCGATCATACGAATTGAGGTAGTGCGCGATGGAAACGTGCTCGTTCATTTCCAAACTGGTAATGCGACCGATTTTATCTTGTGCAAGCAACTCTTTCACCGTATGGTAGAAAGGAGTATAACGCAAAACGTGACAAACGAAAATTCTGCATCCATTTTCCTTTGCCGTCTTTTCCAAGGACAACAATTCGTCAGGCGATGCCGTAACGGGCTTTTCCAACAACAAATCGTATTTTGCCTGCAACAATTTAATCGACGTTTCGTAGTGCACGTTGTCCATCGTTGCGTTGATGACGAAATCGCATTCCGTATGCGTTTGCAAAAACGACTCCAACGAATCGAACGCCGCCTCGTCGGGCAAGCCGTACCGTTCTTGCGCCTCTTTCAATTTCGTCGGGTTTATGTCTACCACGCCGACGATTTTCAAATCGTTTGGCGATTGCAAACTGTAATCGGCGTATACCTGACCTCGGTTGCCGCAACCGACAACCACCGTTTTAATTTGTTTCATAACGTCTCCTAATTACAACTTCATTCCCGAGGCAAATTCCCCGCTTTGGAATTGATCCATACTGATTGCCGCATTGATAATCAAAGGAATGCTGGCAATGATATAAATCGCATACACAACGCCTTGTTCGTTTAAGCTGTTAAAGTAATCCGTTCTTGCGAGAATCATCGGCATCAACGTCATCTTGTCGTTAAAGATAAGGCTCGGCCACAGATAATCGTTGTACGCACTTGCGAAAGTACCGACGAAATAATACAGCATAATCGGCAACATCAGCGGCGTTACAATCGCCCAAATAATTTGGGAATCGGACGCGCCGTCGATTTTCGCACTTTCAAATACCGATTGCGGCAATTGGTGGAAGAAGGTTCTAAACAAGAACAGTGACCCGACCTGTCCGCCGCCGACCATCGGCAACAGATATCCGAAGTAGGAATCCTTTAAGTGCAACGTATTGGTGATAAACGGCAACAATACGGGCATACCCATAACGGACGGAATCAACATAATGAAGATAAACAGCATATAGATTGCGTCCTTGAAGTGGAAATCGATCTGCGTAAAGATGTACGCCAAAATCAAACCGATAACCGCATTGATAAAGGTACTTGCGCCAGCCGTAAAAATACTGCGGAGCAAAGGTGCCCAGATATCGGCAAACGCATTGCCGTAGTTGTTTACCAAAACGTCCAACCCCGCAAATTTGGGAAAGCTGAAAATACTCGCGACAATTTCGTCGTTTGCCTTAAAGCTGTTGATAATCGTGATATACAGAGGTATCAACGAAAACCCAACGCAAAAGGTCGTCCAAACACAGGTTAAAATTTGCCATCTGCAACGGTCGGACGCCTTTAAGCGAGCTCTCTTACGTATCCCTTGCATATTATGTGCCCTCCCTGTCTGCTTTTAATTGCGAACGCAAGTTGACGACAGTTACGGCAACGAGGAATATGAAAATAATCGTTGCGTAAGCGGACGCCAAGCCGTATTCGCCGTTGACCATATATCCGTACATCAAGTTGATTGGCGTTTGCGTGCCCCAACTGCCCGACGTAACCATATACGTTCTGCCAAAGTTCTGTACAGATGCGATAAAAGTCGTCGTCAATACGTATTTTAATTGTGGTATAATCAAAGGAATATCGATACTTAGCAATCGCCGTATTACGGAACACCCTTCCAACTCCGCCGCTTCGTAATAGCTTGTGGAAATATTCATCATTGCGCCGTAGAATATCAAATATCCGCCCACAAAGGGGAAGTTCATCAATATCAACGACGGCATTGCCCATTGACTGCTCGTCAAAAATTTTACGCTTTCTCCATTCAACATTCGAATGATCGAATTGACGACACCGTATTCCCCGTAAATCCCCGTACGCCAGATCATCAACGAGCAAACGCTGGGAATGACGGAAGGGATAAACATCAACATACGCATCAATTTAGAATAGCCTTTGTTGCGCATAATGGAAAGAAAAAAGGCAAAAATTACGGGCGGTACTAAGGCGAACAGCAAGTCCGTGCCCAAGAACGTGAACATATTTCTGAACGATTCGCCTGCGTGTATATTGTTAAAAATCTGCTTATAGTTGGAAAAGTTATTCCAAACCATCGTCGGCTTTTCCTGCGAATAATCGAACAACGATAAAATCATCGTTGCGATACCAGGGTAGTAACAGAACGCCACGAGCAGCACCATGCACCCAGCCAAAATCAGATATACGTATTTGTGCTTGACAAAGCCTTTCAGTACGTCCAATACGTACGCTTTTGTTCTCTCGTTTAAGATACAGAGGTAAAGCACCACCCCTGCGAACGCTGCAACGACCGCCACTACCGCGGAAACAATCGTCAAAGTGCGGAAGGTATCTTTGTGCGCAATTTTATTGATGTCGATACGCATAAAGATATTCTCTTCCGAGCCGTCCGTCAAATTGTGATTTTGATAGAGGATGTATAACATTTCCCCCGATTCGTTCAAGCGCATTTTTTTGATATTGAACGCATTTTTCACGGAATAGGAAATTTTTCCCGTCTCAAAATCGATTTTTGTAATTTCATCCGTCAACTGATAACGAACGTAGCCCACGTTTCGTTCTTCGTCGTACGTCAAGGCATCCGTCTCTTCGGAAGGTACTGCGGGAAGGATGATATCAAAAGGTTTGGATTCCATGATTCCGCCTAACGACAAGTCGTCCATTTCCGCCTTTGTATAGTGATGCACGCTTCTGTCCGCCGCAATAAAGTAGAAAGTTTGCGATTCACGATTATAACCGCTGCCGCGGATGCTGATTTCGTCGGGGTAATACATATTGTATTTATCCGTATCGAATCGATTTGCATATACTTTGAGCGCACCACTCCCTTTGAAGTCGAACGCACCGCTTTCTTCCCGTTCCGCCTCTGTCATGTCCGTATAACGATTCATGGAAAAGTCGGTAGAAATTTTGAATGCGCCACCCTTATGAATCAGATAGATTGTGTCGTCCACCACATCCATAGACGTGGGAATTAGACCGTTAGCAAGGGATAAATTGACGTAATCGCGACCTTCGCGGTCGGTTGCCATACCATCGAAACGATATACGTACCCGGAAGCAGTTGCGCCGTTCGCCATATCCTCAGCCGAGTATTTGAAGAGCTTATAATAGGATTGAATTTTGGTAAGGAAATACAAATTCCCCTCTCCGTACGTACTCGCCTGTATGCCGCCTACATACGACGCACGCTCTTTTAACTGCAACTGCTCGTTTTCGCGCGTGAAACGATATAAGTAATGGTCGTCCGCAACGGCAACGAGGGAATTGTATCCGTCGTATTGAAACAACTTACTCACTGAGCGGCATCCCTCACCGTAGTGTTCTTCCGTATACGCATTTAAATCGAATTCGTCCAAGATCCTGTCCGTATCGTCCATCAACACGATTTTGCCGCCGTTGGTTGCATAATACGCACAATTTCCCTCCGCTGAACGCACCACGTCCGTCACGTTTTTCCCGTCGATTGCCGCAATTGTTGCGTTTTTAGGTATGTACGAGGCAGACACAAAGCAGCACGCTAGCACTGTTGCAAAAAAAACTGCCACACCCAGCAACCATTTCACGCTTGTTTTTTTTAGAGATAATTTTTTCACTTGTTGCCCCTTTTATCGATTAAGAACCCGTATAGGTGACGCTTTCTCCGGGATATTTATAGAAAACCTTACTCCAACCTTGTTGTTCCGCCAATTTATTGAATGCGCCGAGCAACGACTCGTGCCATGTAGAACCAAAGCTCTTTGTCGAAATGCTATCGTTGCCCGTACCCGTCAAATACTTCTTCCAAAGCGTAACGCTCATGGAAATGTTATCCTGATTCGGGTGCATATAACGTACCAAGTAATTGAGATAGTGATTGGAATCCGCCAACCCCGTAAAGGTAACTTTGGTCGATTGGAAATACGTTTTCCATGCGTCGGGAACAACCACGTATTCGTTCTTTACCGTCGTCAAACCTTTGATAGAAACGTTCTTTTCAGCCAAGGCGTTATAATACACAGTCTGTCCGTAAGGGGACATGAAGAACTTCAAAAGGTCAAGGTTGAGTTTGTTTTGCGCGCTGCCGTGCTGAATGATGGACAAATAGCCGCCGTTACCGCCTACGTCGCGCACCAACGAGCCTTCGGGAATAAATTCGCTTTGCATCGTGGGATAATCGAAGAAATCGAGTTGGAATGCGTCCGTTTCTGCGCCCGCAAACGCCAAACCTTTACCTGCGTAGTCCAACAAAATCTGCGGCGAATTTTTACCGTTCTGTTGGCTCTGGAACGCGTTTCTCATATCAATCAAAGAACGATCCGCTGCATCCAAAGACAGATATTCTTTCATCTTCTCAAACTGCCCGATGAAATCGGCGAAACGCGCGCTCTTTGCGCCTGCGTACACGCTACTGGTATCGTCCAAAATCGTGTTAAACAATCGGGAATACACATAGCCGTAGTTCATTGCGCTTTCGGGGGCCTCGTCCGTCATATCGATTCTATAATCGCTGACATAGTCCTCGTCGCCCGGTTGCGGCATAATCACGTCGTAAAGGGGTCTATAATACAGGTCGCCGTATACACGCAAAAGCCAAGTGAATTGCTCGCTACTAATCGACTCTGTATCCAACGAAATCCCCAAGGGATTGTTATAGCCGGCGAGCTTCATATATCTACACATATCCATGAGTTCTTGCCACGTGGAAGGCGTTTCGCTGAGGGTGATCCCTTCCCTCGTCGCCTCGGCTTGCGCCGCTTCCACAGCTACGGTATTGACAAACCAAGCCGTATTCAACGATTCCGAGTTCATAATGAAACAATCGGTATTCGCGCCCGTTTTGTCCGTAATATACGCATCTGAAACTAAAACGTCCTTCCAAAGCACATTTTTGCCTGCATACACGTTTTTACCGTATACGGAAGACGCCATATTCAAGCAATATTGCGCAACCGTCGTCCCGACCAAGTTGCCTTGAATGATGTCCCACTTCGTGTTCGGGTCTTTCACTTCCGCCATGACCTTGTCGCTATACGTCGAATCGGTGTAGTTGGTATTCAAATTGACCACAACCGTACCGCCGTGCAAACGCATATATTCGTCCGCAACCGCTTTCCAACCATCTTGCGTACCGTCGAACAGGATAACGACGTCGATACCCCCTTCTAAATCGGGGATAGAGTCTACGTCGGGGTAATACGCATCGTTAAATTCCTCGCCCAAATCCAGCAACTCTATCGTAGAACCGCCGTCACTCGTCGTGCTGCCGCTCGTCGTGCCACCGCCGTTGCAAGCCGCAAAGGATATACTCATCATTGCCACAAGCATCATCGAAATGCATTTCTTCATACATATTTCTCCTCTTTCTTATATTCAGCAAAATCGTTTTGCTTATCCGTCTTTACCAATCCGAGCGCACGGTTTTACACTGCGCTTTCCATCAATGTTTTTACTTGCTTATATTAAGCAAGTAGGGCTAGCCCTACAAATTTTCCGTCGCCCATTCACGAGATTTCGTTTCTTTCAAAAGGTCTCGATTGCCGTCGGAATTTTATGGTCGGTTTTGTTCGTCTTCCGTTTTATTGTAACACACAATTGTCACCATGTCAATATCAACAAAAAAGCAACCACTTTCAAAAATTAACATCTTGGTCGATTTTTGAAAAAACATTTTTTGCGTTTTTTTTGAAAAAAATGTCATTTTTTGAAATATCTTTTGTGTTTTTTTTACTTTTCCTCATTTTTCGGCATAACATTTATTAAAAAATTATTGACATTCGCACGGGTTTACCGTATACTTAAATTATGAAAAACACTCTTTTACAAAACAACTCTATTCCTCCTACGTACGAGCACGAATCCTCGGAAACGCGCCACCTGTTTTTTAAGACGGACGACATTGTTCTACATATCCCCAGCTTCCACGAAAGTCACGAGCTGATTTACGTGATTCACGGCAAAATTTTGGCGCACATCGACGACAAAACCTTTTCGATGTCCGACGGAGATATCTGTTTCGTCAATAAAAACCAAGTGCACTTTTACGAAAAACAGACGGCGGAAATTTCCGTTATCTGTTTAGTATTGGGATATTCGTACACCCATCACTTCCGCGAACAGCACAAAGACAGTTTCTTGCCCAACGCCATGAAAGACAAGACAAAAAATAAAAAACTCATCGATATTTTGACAACGTGGTTGCATTCCGAGCGCACGTTTTTATTGAATTGCGCCTATGCTAATATGTTATATGACGCTATATTATCCACGTACGGTTTTGCGGAAATACAAGAACCGCAACGAAAAACACAGTTGGCACAACAGTTTATCGAATATATCCATACCAACTACGCCTCCCCAATCGACTTGACGAGCATGGCAAAAGCATTCGGCTATACGAAAGAGTATTTCAGTAAATTATTTAATGAAGTCGTCGGGCAACATTTTTTGAACGTACTAAACGCCGTGCGACTGCAACACGCCAACGAATTACTGGCTGAATTTCCGCAAAAAAGTGTCGCGGAAGTCTGCGATGAATGTGGTTTTAACAGCGTCGTCACCTTTTATCGATACAACAAAAAATTTCAAAAAGAACGGGAGGGAGCACCGCCGAGCAAAACTTCCGATCCGCTTTTTGAATCCTAAAATTATGCGCAAAAACACTTCGCTTTCCTTTGTAGCGAAGTGTTTTATTTTGCCTTGCTTTTCTTGCGTTATACAAGCAGGATGTCTTTAATCGATTGAATTTCCCCTTCTGTTACACCGATAGCCAAAAAGTATTTTTCGACGTTTTCCGACAAGGTATTGTTTTTGCCATACGACTTCATTAAAATAGAGTACATACCGTTCAAATTCCCCTCCGTCATCGTAGCGGAAGTTTGAAAATCCTTGTTCATCGCTTCGGAGAAATAGGACAATTCGTAGTCTTTTATCAGCTCTACATATGGCACGCCCAACAAACCGTTCAGCAAAAAGGCAAGCGTACCCGTGCGATCGCGACCAAGCGAACAATGGAACATCATCGGATAATTGCTTTCATCGGCACACACCTTGATAATATCCCGCATTTGCGTTTTTGCGGTTTCCTCAAAAATCCCTGCGTACAAGGGCGCACTGATATTGATATAATTTACCGAATTACCAAGCGGACTATATGTTTTTCCTGATTCTTGCGCTTTTCTCAAATCTAGATCTGTTTTAATCTGCAGCGTTTCCGTTGCCGTCTTTATCCCTTTTTGAGTTACGCCATCCAACGCCGCCGCGCGATATAACATACCTTGCTTCACCACTTTGCCGCCCTCCGTAAGGTAGCCGCCGATATCACGCGTGTTGGATATACCCTCTATATTCACCGTTCTGGGTTGCGCATACGCCGTCGTGAAGGCAAACGTCGGGGAGGTTTCGCCGTCATCGCGTTCCACGTACCAATAATATGCGGTATCACGTTTCAAATTGTCCGCCGTCACAGAGGTTGCGCCGTTTTGCGCAAACAGATATCGGGATTTTGCAAAATCTTGCGTCTCCGAAAGATACACAAGATAATAGGCGGACGCCGTCGGCGATTCGTCATTCCAAGAAAGAGTTACACCCGTTTGATAATATACGTCACCTTTGGTCTTGTTTCCGTCCACAAACTCGTCAATGTAACGGGGTTGATAATCTTCGGAGAAGTAAGTTAAAATATCACCGCTCATAAACAAAACGTTTTTGCTTCCGTGCTCTACGGAAGTCGCCTTAATCGGGCTTCGCGCAAACATAGAATCGCTTGCACCGTCTGAATTGCCGCCATTTCCGTCGCAAGCAGCCGAAGCAAATATCATACACCCTCCCAACAAAAACGTCGCCGTCTTTTTCAAAATGGTTTTTTTCATTATTTTCTCCTTTACACGGCGAATACCGCACAACGATTTTTTCTTTATAGTGCTATTATAACACGAATTTTGGAAAAATCAATAGCAAATAGCAAGCAATGTGTTTCAAAAATTACGATTTAATTGGTAATAATATACTGCCAATTAGTCCCTTCGTCTTAAGATTTAATGTAAATTTACTTAATTGGGATAACATTAATCCGCAAGAATTATTTGAACTGCTTAAAGGATCGGGCGTTTTAGATAAAGATTATAAATACGAATGTTATTAACCCAAAACCAAGATATAAAGGGGTTATTTTTCTATAATTATCACCTCATATAAATCCGAAAAATAAATCCTTGATTTTCCTATTGCCAAGTATTTCAATTTATTCTTAAAGGAAGGACGTCATATAAATCGGCAAATATACAATTCCGTTTTCTTCTTTATAATCTGCAGTATGGATAACGTAAGGCGTCGCCGCTTGTTCTCCATATTTCGCAAGAAATTTATTAAGTGAATTTAACGTGTAGTTTTTTCCGGATTTTACTTCTATCGGGGAAATATTGTGTCGATTTGTGACCTTGCTTTTTGAAATAAGAAAATCTATTTCCATTCTTGAAGAACTATCTTCCATAGGATGTATGATTTGTAATTTTTTTCCGCAAATTCCGTTACAATATAACTCTTACCGACACGCCTTGCACCGTCGATAAGTAAAGCAGTTTTACCGGCGTAATTTGCTTTCCATTCAAGCAATCTTCCAAATATTTTACGTTGTCGAGTTTTATTGAGTATCTGCATTTTTACTGCAAAAATTCGTCACTCAATT
>CAYRAY010000019.1:0-18471 GCA_964422405.1 uncultured Clostridia bacterium
CACTACCCCATCGAAGGCTACCCCTCGGACGTGGCAAAAATCGTCAGCGAGGACGGCTATGGCAGAAACGAATATATCCCCACCAAGCGCAGACTTGTGGTGGTGACCGCCCCCGGCCCCGGCAGCGGAAAAATGGCGACCTGCCTTTCGCAACTCTATCACGAAAATTTGCGCGGCGTGAAGGCGGGTTACGCCAAGTTTGAAACCTTCCCCGTGTGGAATTTGCCCCTTTCCCACCCCGTCAACCTCGCGTACGAGGCGGCGACGGCGGATTTGAACGACGTCAATATGATCGACCCCTATCATTTGGAAGCGTACGAAAAGTTGGCGGTCAATTACAACCGCGACGTGGAAATTTTCCCCGTAGTTTCGGCGATGTTGGAAAAGATTTTGGGCTATTCGCCCTACAAATCCCCCACGGACATGGGCGTGAACATGGCAGGGTGCTGTATCGTAGACGACGAAGCCTGCCGAGAGGCATCGAACAACGAAATTATCCGCCGTTATTATTCCGCGCTCTGCGACGCGAAAAAGGGCAGAATTGCCAAGGAAGTCGTGTCGAAATTAGAAATTTTAATGAGCAAAGCAGGCATTTGCACCGAGGACAGAAAAGCGGTTGCGCCTGCCCTTGCCAAAGCCGAAGCGACGGGCGCGCCTGCCGTGGCAATAGAACTCAACGACGGCAGAATCGTCACAGGCAAAACGGGCGAATTGTTAGGTCCTGCCGCTGCCGTGCTGCTCAATGCGTTGAAATCGCTCGGCGGTATCGACGATAAAAAGGAACTCATTTCCCCGACGATTATCGAACCGTTGCAGCAACTGAAAGTCAAGCACATGGGCGCAATCAACCCCCGCTTGCACACCGACGAGGTGTTGATGGCTTTGTCCATTTGCGCCGTCACCGACCCGAAGGCGAAAAAAGCCATTCAGCAGTTGGATAAACTGAAAAATTGCGAGTTGCACTCCACCGTCATGTTGGCGCACGTAGACGAACGCACGCTGAAAGCATTGGGCATTCACGTGACTTGCGAACCGCAACGCCCCGTCGTCATCAGCGAACAAGCGTAACGGATTATAGAAGATTGTAAAATAAGGGTATTCGTTTTTATGGAATATTGTTGTAAAAATCACCCCCGACTTGCGGCACGCAGGTCGGGGGTGTTGTTTATGTAATTTTGCCATTTTTTAAAATACAATCCGTTTGCTTACGCTCAGTCGGTATGACAAAAAAGACAAAGGCACCTACCGCGCGCCCGTCTGCGGAGGGTAGATACGAGCAGTTCAAGGCGCGGCGAAGGAGCGTACAAGTAGTACGTGACTGAGCCGCAACGCTGAAATGCGAAGTATATACCCTTCGCATTTACAACTCGCAATATTTTGTTAAGCGGGGAGCAGATAATCCCCTTTCACTATCCAGCCTTTTTTGCGCATAAACTCCGATATAAGCAGGTTCAACGCCGCAGGCAAAACGAACATCAAAAGTATAATGCCGACATAGCCGATCCAACCGCTTGTATAGGCGAACAAATCGAACACGCCGACCAGTCCGCTCGTGCCCATTCCGCCGCCCGACACGCCGCATTTCAGCTTAAATACGCACGTGGAAAGCGGTCCGCAAATCGCGCTAGAAATGACCATCGGCAACATAATTTGCGGCTTTTTCATGATGTTGGGAATCTGCAACATACTCGTCCCGATCCCCTGCGAAATTAAGCCGCTCACCTTATTTTCGCGATAGCTTGCCACGGCAAACCCGACCATGTGACAGGCGCAACCCACCGTTGCCGCTCCGCCTGCAAGCAGCATGGAATCGTAATTCGCGCCGCCGCCCGTAGCCAAAACGCCGCTGGACACAGCCACCCAAATTGCCGCAGACGAGGTAGGCATGGTCAAAAGCACGCCCATCACCACCGCAACCACAATGCCCATAACAAACGGCACTGCCTTGGTCGCCACAGCGATTCCGTCCCCCAACAAATCGATGAGCAGAATAAACGGATAGGCAAGGTACACGCCCCCGAACGCCAGCAAGAGCGCGCCGAGCGGCACAAGCAAAATATCCAACTTTGTCCGCCCTGCGTACAGCCCCACGACCTCTACCACGAACATGGTCACCACGTACGCGCCAATCGGGTTTCCGGGGGCGCCGAGGGTAAGCGAAGTCAAGCCGCTGCCCCCATACGTCAGGTTGCCTGCAAACGCGCCGACGAACCCTGCCACCGCCGCCGAAAAGATCAACAGCTTGTTCTTTTGCAACGCGTGCGCAATGCCGACACCAATCCCCACGCCCATCAACGATTTGGCGATATTCGCAATGTACAACAGGGTCTGCCCTACGTAATTTCCGCCGCCGATTTTGTTCACCCAACCTGCAATTTGCGCCAAAATCGTCCCTGCAATCAGGGTGACGAACAAGCCCTGCGCCATACCCGAAAACGCGGTAATAAAATACCGTTTGGGCAAGCTTTGCACATACTCCTTCACCGTCATTCTCTGCGGCGCGGTCTTTTCGCTCATAGTTCTCTCCTCTTCGCGCCAGAAAAACGCGATTTTTTATGTTGTTATCATTATACACAATCAATCGATAAAAAGCAAGCGATTTTATAGTATCGATAAAAAATTATTGATACGATATATTTTATCGGTCTAACCGTCCAACGCTTGCGCATATCCGCAACCGTGCATACCTTCTCTTTTCATATCCGAAACGGAATGACCGCCGCCTGTGCCATTCTCCCCTGTCGTCGACGCACACCGTTCCGCCGCCCCAAAGCCAAAATCGCCGAAAAACGGAAAAGCCTCGCTCTGCGCCGTGGCAGAACGAGGTTTCTCCTCCGTTGCGATATGCAATGCAAAAAAAAGGTTATCTCTTTTCGTAACTGTCGCAACAAGTGCAGGCATCAGCATCGCAGTTGCAGGTGTTGCCGATGTGGATTTTGCTCAGCGTGCAAAAATCGCCTGCGCGGTTGTACTTGCAGCCCACGACGCCGCAACCGATTGCCGTGTTCACCTCACGTCCGTTTTCCATGTGTTTTTCCTCCTTATTCCTGAAACGGAAAGCCGAAAAAGCCGACAAACGCCGCTTTTTTCCGCTTTTGTTATCGGTAGTATGCGCAAATTGCAAAAAGATTATTGACATTTTTTAAATTTTCTTGTACAATATAGGTACAAACAACAAATAACAAGGCGGTTGCCTTGGTTTAGGAGGAGCATATATGAAAGTTTTATTGTTAGCGGACGTGAAAGGCACGGGTAAAAAAGGCGACGTGGTAGAGGTTGCCGACGGCTACGGCAGAAACTTTTTGATCAAGAAAGGCTTGGCAAGCGTTGCCACCGCCAACGTCGTACACGATGCGGCGCAAAAGAAAGCCGCACAAGAATTCCACAAAGCCGAAGAGGTGAAAGCGTTAAAGGCTTTGGCGGCAGAACTCAACGGCAAGGAAGTTTCCGTAAAAATTAAAACGGGCGAAAACGGAAAGCTGTTCGGCAGCGTCACCAGTGCAAACGTAGCTGCGGCACTTGCGGAAGCAGGGTACACGATCGACAAAAAGAAAATTAAAATGGACAATGTGAAAACGTTGGGCGTTTTCGAGGCAGAAATCCGTCTTATGGAAAACGTAACGGCAAAAATCCGTTGCAACGTACAAGGCTTATAATCGGAAAAACGAAGAAAAATTCCGTGAAAACCGAACGAAATCTTCGCCGCTTTGCGCAAAAACACGCGCAAGGCGGTTTTTCTTAAAAAATCCTGCCTTTGACAAGCAAAAACCACTTGCAGTATTCACGGAAATGTGTTACAATATCCCGTGGAAAAAATGCCTGTATATATTAAGGAGTACGTCATGGAAGAAACTACGCAAAACACTTCTACCGAATTGCCGCCCAAATTGACAAAAGCGGACTTTGAACCGTCCAACACCAAGCGCGATCAATTCCAAATTTATACCAAAGCAGTGCTTTACACCTTGCTTTCCTCATTTTTAATCGCCTTTGCGGCGCATACCTTGATCACCCCCAACAAATTCACCATCGGCGGTGCAAGCGGTATAGCCATTCTGATTTATCTGGCAACGGGATTTCCGCAAAGTGCCGCGCTCATTTGCATTAACTTGCCCTTGATTATCCTTTCTTTCTTCTTCGTAAAAAAGAAATTCGCCGTCCTTTCCGCGCTCAACATCGGCTTGCAATCCATTTGGTTGTTGATTATGGAATCCTTCTTCCCCAACCTCCAAATCGTGTTCCCCGGCGGAGAGGCGTCCAAGCTTTTGGCGGCGCTCGCTTCGGGTGTTTGCGTTGGGTTTGCCATTGCGCTCGCCTTCAAAATCGGCGGCAGCACGGGCGGCACGGATATTTTAGCGGTCATGATCCAAAAGAAATTCAAAGCCACCTCCATTTCGTGGATGCTGTTCATCATCAACTGTATCGTCATCGGCTTATCCGTATTTGTCATTCCCTCCGACGAGAACGCCACCGACACTACGGCAACCTATTTAGGCACGTTGCTTTTGCCCGCCGCCCTTGCCGCGTTTGAAGCGTTTATCGAAAGTAAAACCAACGAATCCGTTTCCAGCGGTTTCCAAGCAGCTATCGAGTTCCGTATCATCACCGACAAGCCCGAAGAAATGTCCATGGCGATTATGAAAGAACTCAGCCGCGGCGTCACCGCCGTACCTGCCACGGGGATGTACACCAAAATTTCGCACACCATGCTCATTTGCGTGGTCAGCCGCAGACAGGTCACCACGTTGCAACGGATAATGAAGCACGTCGACAGCGATTCCTTTGCCGTCACATCCAGAGCCACGCAGGTTTTAGGACTCGGTTTTTACACGGGCGACGTCAACTGATTTTGCTCCGTTTTCCCTAAAAATATTGCCAAAACGCATACGTTTTAGCGTTGCAAACAAAAAAGTAGATAAAATCGACGCGAAACCCCTTATTTTTCAAGGGATTTCGCGTTTTTTTTGCGCGAGGGGCTTGACAAACGCCTGCATATAGGTTATAATAAAATCAACGGAAAACCAAGAGTTTTCGGTAATACTAACAAAGGGGTCTAACTCTTATGAACAAAAGCGAATTGATCAAAGCAATGGCAGACAAAGCAGGTTTCACGCAAAAGGACGCAACCGTTGCGTACGAAGCATTTATCGAAACGGTTACGGAAGCCTTGAAAGCAGGCGACAAAGTACAACTTGTCGGCTTCGGTACTTTTGAAGTGAAGGAAGTTGCCGCTAAAACCGGTATCAACCCTAAAACGCAAGAAACCGTTGAAATCCCCGCTTCCAAAAAGCCCGTGCTTAAATTCGGTAAAGCTTACAAGGCTTCGCTCAACTAAGCAATGTAACAAGAAAAACGCCAAGGCGCACCGCCTCGGCGTTTTTTCTTTGCCGTTTTTTATGGAGTTTGGGCTGTTTGCCCCGTTGTCGCTTTATAGTGCCTATCCCTCGTTTCATTCCTGTTCGTATGCGCACTTGCGCACATAGTTTTTTCGTCCAACATTTCCCGTGAAACAAAGGAAAAGTATCTTTCTGAAAGAAGCGCAACACACACAGGGGATAACCTACCGCAAGAACGCGCTGTATTGCGAAATATATACCCTTCGCAATATCACCCGTAATAGGCTTGCTTGTACAAGTCTACAATCTCCTCTACCAACGGATACCTCGGGTTCGCCCCCGTGCACTGGTCGTCAAAGGCAGCACGACTCATATCCGAAACGGACGCCAAAAACTCCGCCTCCGTCACTCCGTTCCCAAACGCCTCGCGAATAGTGGCAGGCAAACCCAACCTTTCTCGCAACCCGTCTAAGACAGAAATCAACTCCTCCAACAATGCCTCGTCCGAATCCCCCGTCAAGCCGACGTACCGCGCAATCCGCGCATATCGACGCAAGGAATCTGGGTAGGCATATTGCGAAAAGGTGCCCATCTTTTTGGGTACGGGGTCGGCGTTGAACCGCATCACCTTGGTCAGCAACAGCGCGTTCGCCATGCCGTGCAGCAAATGCCACCTTGCGCCCAGCTTGTGCGCCATAGAATGACATACCCCCAAAAACGCATTTGCAAACGCCATGCCCGCCATCGTTGCGGCGTTTGCCACCTTCTCGCGAGCCAACAAATTTTCGCCGCCTTCCTCAAATGCGGCAGGCAGGTACGCGATGAGCAGCCGAATCGCCTCCAAAGCCAACCCGTTTGTATAATCGGAAGCCATCACCGAAGCCACCGCTTCCACCGCATGCGAAAGTGCATCAAACCCGGCGTTCGCCGTTAAACTCGGCGGAATTTCCGTCATCAAATCGGCATCGCAAACCGCCATATTCGGCATCAAGGCATAGTCGGCAAGCGGATACTTTTCCCCCGACCGCTCGTCCGTGATCACGGCAAAGGGGGTCACCTCGCTGCCCGTACCTGCGGTGGTGGGCACGGCGACGAACATCGCTTTTTTGCCCATTTGCGGAAACGCGCTCACGCGCTTGCGGATATCCATAAACCGCGCCGACAACCTCTCGAATGCGCTCTCGGGGTATTCATAAAGCACCCACATCAATTTTGCTGCGTCCATGGGCGAGCCGCCACCCACCGCCAGCACCACGTCGGGTGCAAACGCTTGCATGCGCCGCGCGCCCTCCTCCACACACGCCTTCGTCGGATCGGGTTCAACCTCGAAAAATTCTGTGTGCGCAATGCCCAACCCGTCCAAAATATCCGTAATTCGTTTGACGATGCCGCAACCGTACAGATACTTGTCCGTCACCACAAAGGCGTGCGTTTTGCCGTGTTCCGTTTTCAGCTCCGCCAAAGCCGTTTCCAAACAGCCGCGCTTAAAATACACCTTTTGCGGTACGCGAAACCAGAGGGTATTCTCTCGCCGCGCCGCCACCGTTTTCACGTTCAACAGCTGTTTTACGCCCACGTTTTCGCACACGCTGTTGCCGCCCCACGAACCGCACCCCAAAGTCAGTGACGGAGGCAAACGGAAGTTGTACAAATCGCCGATGCCTCCCTGCGCCGCAGGGGTATTCACCAAAACGCGGCAAGCTTTCATGCGCGCACAGAATCGCGCAATCCGATCTTTCGCCTTTTTCTCGTCGGCGAATACAGAGGCGGTATGCCCCAAGCCGCCCAACTGCACAAGCCGCTCGGAAAAGGCAATCCCCTCGTCAAAATCCACCGCCCGATACAAGGTCAGCACGGGAGAAAGTTTCTCGCCCGAAAAGAAATCCCCGTCCTCGATTTTTTCCCGTTCCGCCACCAAAATTTTGCATTCATCGCATACCTGTATACCACAAAGCTCGCAAATCCGCCTTGCGCTCTGCCCCACGATTTTGGCGTTCAGCTTGCCGCCGTCATAGGCGAACCGCCGCAATGTTTCTGCCTCGTCCTCCGTCAAAAACCGATAACCCTGCGCCGACATTTCCGTTTTTAAGCTCTCGTAAATCGCCGCAACCGCCACCACGGCTTGTTCCGAAGCGCAAATCACGCCGTTGTCAAAGGTCTTGGAATGGGCAATCGATGCCGCAGCAAGCCGTAAATCTGCGCTTTCGTCCACCAACGCAGGCGTGTTTCCTGCGCCCACGCCCACGGCAGGCTTGCCCGAAGTATACGCCGCCTTCACCATTTGCGGACCGCCTGTGGCAAGGATCAAATCCGCCTTGGACATCAAAGCCGCCGAAAGTGGAGGCGAAGGCTTGTCCAACCACCCGATAATCCCCTTGGGCGCACCTGCCTTTTCCGCCGCTTCCAACACAATTTTCGCCGCCGCAATCGTGCAGTTTTTTGCGCGAGGGTGCGGAGAAATCAGCAACCCGTTCCTCGTTTTTAAGCACAAAAGGCATTTAAAAATAGCCGTAGACGTAGGATTGGTGGTGGGGATCACCGCCGCCACAACCCCGATCGCCTCGGCTATTCTGGCATAACCGTTCGCCTCGTCGAGCTCGATTACGCCGCAAGTTTTCGTATGTTTATAGCGGTTGAAAATATACTCCGCCGCATAATGATTTTTTAAGACTTTATCCTCAAAAACACCCATGCCCGTTTCTTCCACCGCCATTTCGGCAAGCGGAATCCGCGCCCCGTTCGCCGCCTCAGCCGCCGCGCGAAAAATTTCGTCCACCTGCTGTTGCGTATAGGCAGAAAATTCCCGTTGCGCCTTGCGCACCTGCGACAAAGCCACGTCCAAAGCCTGCATTTCCGCCGAAGTTTCGGCAGTTTCCAACCGAGTTTTTACACCGTCCGACAAATCTCCTCCTTACCGCGCGCCGCGCCGTAACAGGCAGAAAAATGGCAAGCGGTTTACTCGTCGCGCAGCTTGTACACCTTCCCGGCAAGCATGGCAAGCGAGGCGGAAAGATCCTCCGTTTTCAGCACGATTTCCTTAGGCACACGCAAAGGTGCAGGGGCAAAATTCCAAATTGCTTCGATACCTGCCTCCACCATTTTGTTCAAAACGTCCTGCGCGGCAACCTTGGGCACGGTGATGATGCCGATACGGATTTTATGTTCTTTGACAAAGCTTTCCATCTCCGAAAGGGGCAAAATCTTCTTCCCTGCCACCGTCGTCCCGATCAACTTTTCCGAAATATCGAACGCCGCCACAATGCTCAGCCCGTTGCTTTTGAACCCCTCGTACCCGAGGAACGCCCTGCCCAAGCCGCCTGCGCCGACGATGATCGCATCCGACAAATTATCGTACCCCAAAAACTTTTCAATGTCCACAATCAAGCGGCTGATCGCAAACCCCAACCGAGGTCTGCCCGCCTCCGAAGACACCAACGCCAAGTCTTTGCGTACAAGCACCGACGATACGGAAATATTCTGTGCGATTACCGTGGAAGAAATGTATTGTGCGCCCTTGGAACTTTCTTCCTGCAAAAAATGTAAATAGAGCGGCATACGCGCCAACGTCGCCTTCGAAATTTTTTGTTCGTCCGTTCGTTCTTCTCTTTCGTTTTCCATTTTTCATAAAGCCCCCTTTGCTTTCTACCGCTATTATACTCCTTACTATCGATAAAATCAAGCGAATTACCCAAACATTTTTTATTTTTTACAAAAAAAAACAGAGGTCCTCCCCCTGTTTTTTTCTTATGCTCCGTTCCGCCGCCCGCCCTCGGCAAACGATACCGCAAGCGACCAAATTTTTCGTCGCTACGCTTAACGGATTTTCGCCTCCGCGCCGATTGCCGCCGCCGTCACAGCGAGTTCCACAACCAAGCCCAGTATAAAGGTCAAAACCACCAATGCAAACAGCGCAGGCAGTTCCCCCCACACGTGCGCCTCTTGCATCATGCCGCCCAAACCGCGACGGGTCTGCGCCACGACTTCTGCCGAAACGACGAGTTTTAACGCAAACGAAACCGCGCCCCCAGCCTCTCGCAAAACGTAGGGGGAAGCCAACGGCAAATACACTTTGGCAATGCGCGCCGCACGCGACGGACAGTACACGCGCGTCACCTCGATGATCTGCCTGTCGATCCCCGAAAGAGCGGCAAGCACCCCCGTGTACAGCATGGGGAACAAGGACATAAACGCCACCGCCACGGGCGCAACGCCTGTCCCCATTGCGGATAGCAAAATCAACAGCACCGCCAGCACGGGCAATGAGCGCATCGCCGAGGTAATCGGAGCAAAAAATGCGGCAAAGGAGGGTACCATGTACGCGATGACCGCAAAAATCACCGCCAAAGCAAAGGAAATCGCAAAGGCGATTGCTGTCCGCAAAACCGTCAGCCAAAACCCTTGCCAAAACAGAGAATTTTGCAACAACTCCCCCAATTTTTCCATACTTTTCCACGGAGCAGGCACCAACAAATCGTTCCCCACCGCAAAAAAGGCAATCAGCCACCCCAAAAGCAGCACGCCCAACGCGCACAGCGTTTGTATTACGTTTTTCAGCAATACTTTTTTCATAAATTAAACCGTTTTCACTTCCTCATAGGCGATAGAATACTTGTTCAACACCGCTTTCAACGTCAACCCGGGCACGGCGTTCATCTGCAAAACGCCGATTGTTTTGCCTTTCAACGCAGACATGGTGTCCCCGTTTAACACTTCTCCGTCCTTTGCAATCAGATACAGATTGCCGTGGGTCGCCACGCCGACCATTTTATATTTTTCGCCGTTGCCGAGCAATTTACAAGCCGCCGTCACGGGCAAAATGCACAAATCGGCATTCTTGTTCATGTCCGAAAAATTCACTTTGGTCTGAATCAGGCTTGCGTTCACCACTTCGTAGGTCACGCCGTCGTCCGCCGTGTCCTCTGCCAGCAACTTTGCCAAAGCCAGCGCAGGCGCGCCGTCAGGCATGCACACCGTCACCTCTCTGTCCAATCCCGCGCCGCTTTCCGCCGCCATATCCCAGAAAAATCCGTCACTCGGCATTGCCGTCGCCGTAGCGTTGATTTCCAACATCTCCCCGATAAAGCTTTGCACTTCCATTTTGCTGTCCTTTGCCGAGGCAAACCACACGCCGCACCGCGCCATCACGTCCGCCGTCAACATCGGTGCTTTCAAACTCGTCGCGTATTCCTTGTCCGCCACGTGCGACGAAACGGCAGAAACTACTTCTTCGCCCGTCGCCGTCTGCAACCAAGCCGCCGCCTCCGCCACCTTTTGTGCAAATGCCGAAACCCACGCCCCGTGCGAGGCAACCAATTCGCTTTTCGCCACCAAAACCGCTTGCGGATAGCCCTGCTCGCCGCCGTACAAATCTTGCAAATCCCCTTTGACGAAATATCCTTTTTTACTTTGCGCCGTCACCGCAGGCTCCGCCAACAGAAAATAATCGGCGTCCACCGTACCCACCGCGCTCGCATCGGCAATAGCGCGCAGATACACTTTCTCACCCGCACCCGATTGACCGCCGTTTCCGCCGCAAGCCGAACCAACCGCGCACACCATTGCCAAGCACAATGCCATAGCCATTCCCTTTTGTTTTTTCATACCTTCACCTCTACACGTTTATTTTTATCCAAACGGAACTTCCAACAAGATTCTTTCGTTGCGTCCCCAAATTCCTTACTGTTTTTAAGACACACTCCATTCGCTTACGCTCAGTCAGTATAGTAAAAATGACAAAAACCACAAATCCGCCCGCACACACAGCCATTATCCCATAAAAGAACGTCACTAACACACTAAGTCTACGCCAAACGTTAGGTTTGCACGCCTTCACATCTTCCCGAACAACGCCTTCACGGACACCCCTGCCAGCCTGCCTATTTTTCCCGTCAGCGCATTGGTCACTTCTACGGGCGCGTCCAGTACCACCGACAAAACGGACACCCCTTTCTCCTTGTACGGTATGCCCATTCTGCCCAAGACCCATTCCCCGTACTCCGACAAAATCCCGTTCAGCCGCTCCGTAGCCGAACGGTCCGTCACCAAAACGCTCACCACGGCAATACGATTTTTCTCCTTTTCCAAACCCATAACTTTCTCCTTTTTTCACGCCTATCCACCGAATTCCCACCGCAAAAAGAAAAGCTCCTCTGCCGAACGAACGACAAAAGAGCACCGCGCCTTCCACACAACGCCATGCAGAAACCGCCGAAAACCATAACGTCAAAGCAGGCATTTCCCACCCCTCCGAAAGGTCTTTTTTTCTCTTTTCGCCGTCAGAACATCTCTTTCGGTTCAAATCGTTTTTATAAAATCTGTTTACAATGCTATTTCTTCAATCGGCACAGACTAAGCCGCCGCCGCGAACCTTTCCGTGTCATACCGACTGAGGGCGGTTACACCGCCCGAACGGAGCGTATCTTTTGGCAAATCCGCACACGCCCACAATCGTTGACAACTGAAAGAACGTCGCCAACACGCTAAGTCTGGGTCAAGGCTCAGCCTTGCGCCTTCGCTTGGCGCAGCTTCTTCAACTTCTTGCGCTCCTTCATCGAAAGCCGTCTATAATACACGTCCTTCGCTACAGTTTCCTCTACGGATTCCGCCGTTTCTTCCACAGGCTCCGCCACGACCTCCGCCGCAGGTTCTTCCGCAACGGCAACTTCTTCCACAACCACAGGTTCAGCAACCGCTTCTTCAACGATTTCCTCTACGGATTCCGCCGTTTCTTCCACAGGCTCTGCCACGACCTCCGCCGCAGGTTCTTCCGCAACGGCAACTTCCTCCACAACCACAGGTTCAGCAACCGCCTCGTTCACCTCGATTTCCTCGACTTCCTCAATCGGCAAGCTTTCTTCCAAAGCCAGCGTGTCAAAGGATTCGCACACTTCCGCCGCCTCGCCGGTGCGCACCATGCGTTCCCAGGTCTTCACCAACACGTCGGTATAGGGCGCAGAATCCGCCGACCGCGCCGCACGGGCGTTGTCCAAATACCGCAGCCCCAACGCGCGCAAACGCAAGGTCTGTTCTTCTTCTGCCGAATCCGCCTTACCCAATGCGCCGCCTACGCTTGCGGCAACTTCCACAAAATCATACGCGCACTGTCCGCGCAATACCTCTGCCAAAATCTTTTCGCCTTCTTCCACGCTCGACGCCACGGCAAAGCGATAAACTTCCCCGTTCAGGCACATTTCCGCCTCACGGCGCACCGATTTTTTATACACGCCGCTGTACAGCAACTTCTGCACCGCAAACCGCGTTTTATCCTTTTGGATATATCTCGCCAACGCTTCGGAGTTCCCCCCATTCAGCGCGCACAAATATGCCGCCCCCGAAGGCACGCCGAGCGGCGTTTCCAAGCTCTCTTTTTTCACCAACCGCAAATTCACTTCGGTGCATTCGATAATTTTCGCCAGCTCGTCAATCGTCAACGTAACGTCCGCACCGCCGACAGGCTTTCTGTGTCCGCAAGGCTCTACGGCAATCACGCGCACGCTCTTGCCCGTACTACGGCGATAATGCTGCTTAACAAGCCGTGCGCAAATCTCACTCGTCGTCGGCAACAGAGTCACTTCCGCGCCGCTTTCCGCAACCGAATTGCGCCACTTCGGGCACTCGCTCGAAAAGACAGGCAATACCACGGAGTTTTCCCGATTCGCCGCCACAGCCTTGGCTTGCAACGCCACCACGACGTCCGACCCGATTGCCGAATCGATCACCGCGTCCGCACCCAAAATTTTCAAAATCGCCGTCACTTTCCCCACAGCGTCCTCACCGCGGTAAAAATCGAATTTCTCGCCGATACGCACACGCACGGCAGGCGGAATCAGCACCGCAACAAAGGTCTTTTTCTTGTCTGCGGCAAATAATTTCCACACCTTTTCCATATCTTCGCTCTCATAAAATTCCAACGTAGTATTCATCTGCGTTTTTCCTCCTTGTCCACCGCCGCGCAACGCTACCCGAGGCGGATCGATTTTTTTGCGGATTGCCGACCGAATTCCTCCACGGAACTCCTCGCGCGCACGTCCGCACATTAATTTGTTCTATTGTATCATAAATAAATAGAATTTTCAATAGTTACAACAAAAAAAGTTTGCCAAATTTTCAATTTTTTTATCAAAAACGGAACATATGTCCCCACGGGCATATATACCGCCCCATTTTCGACATCGTTTTCGAGTTAGTTTTCGGCGTTTTCCCGACAGATTTTTCAACACGCCTTCGACATACGCGTTCGACATACACTTCGGCGCATTTTCAACGCCGCCATACAAATCCCCACCGTGTCATACCGACTGAGCGTAAGCGAACGGAGCGTATCTTGCCCCAAAAAACATAACCGTCAAACACCACACACTCATACAATCGTTGCCACCTAAAAGAACGTCGCCAACACGCTAAATCTACCTGCAAGCCCAGCTTGCTCGGCTTTGCTTATGCTTTCACAGCCTCCACGCGGTGAATGGGCAAACCGCGTTCCACCCACTTCGCCTCGTATTCCGTCACCACGTTCCAATCGGGGTTGCCGTTCTCGTGCAAATCAAACGTCACGTTCTCCAACGCAAATCCGCACGCCGCATATTCCTCCAACGAAAAATCAAAGAAATCCCGATCGTCCGTCTTCTGCACAATCCGTCCACCCTTTTTCAGCAACTTCTTATACACTTCCAAAAAGTTGCGGTGCGTCAATCTCTGCGTCGCATATCCCAGCTTGGGCAACGGTGTCGAAAAATTCAAATAAATCACGTCCAAACTCCCTTCGGGGATATAGCACGGCAAACACTCCGCGCGGATATTCAAAAACCGCACGTTCGTCAAACCCTGCTTTTTCACCTCTTCCAACGGAGTCAAAATCACGTTACTCATCTTTTCCAACGCGATATAATTCACATTCGGCTCCCGCTTCGCAAGCTCGATCACAAAACCGCCCTTGCCGCAACCGATTTCCAACGCCACAGGCAACTCCGCGCGATCCGCACCGAACGTAGCCGAAAAATCCACCAACGCGCGGTAATTTTCCGCCGCCTCTTTCATATTCAAAATCCCGTTCGCGCCCTTCGCCAACAGAAGATCGCCGCATGCGTCCATACGCGCCTCAAAGTTACGTTTTTTCCTCATTCTCATCGACATACTATTTACCTAATTTCACCTTTTTAATTTTCTCTTTCTTTATTTTTTCAATGCTAATGGTGCATCACACCAAGCCGCCTTTCCTTTCTTCCGCGTCATACCGTCCGCGCCGCCCTGCCACTTTTGTCATACCGACTGAGGGAGCAAACGCACCCAAACGGAGCGTATCTTTTTTTGGGGTGTCATACCGACCGAGGCGGCACTGCCGCCGAGCGAAGTGTATCTTACCCCAAACATGATAAAAATGACCAATCCGCACGCCCATACAATCGCCACAATAAAAGCACGCACTAACACGCTAATCTCGAGCCACTCCTCCGTCTTGTCAAAGCGTACCCGTGCTTCCAAAGCCGCCCTCGCCGCGAACGGTGTCCTCCAACGCGTCCGCCTCGGCAAAATCCACGCGTAAAAACGGAGTCACCACCAACTGCGCAATCCGTTCTCCCACAGCCACTTTCTGTTCCACGGCAGAATGGTTATGCAGTGCCACCATCACCTCGCCGCGATAATCGGAATCCACCACACCGACCTTGTTCGCAGGCGCCAAGCCGCGCTTCGTTGCCAAACCGCTGCGCGCATAAATCAACCCGGCGTACCCTTCGGGAATTTCCATCGCCAGCCCCGTCTTAATCAACTTCGTTTCGTTGGGCGCAATCACAATTTCTTCGTCACAGACCGCATACAAATCCGCCCCAGCGGCAAAGTCCGAACCATACTTCGGCAAAACCGCCCTTTCGTCCAATTTCTTCACGTGCACAATCGGCATATCGTCACCTCGTTTTCCCGTGTCCGCCACGGAATTATTTTACAAATATCCTTATCATTATACAATATCCGCCGCCCCCTTGTCAAGCCGACAACCGCGCAATCCCAAATCACGCCCCGATTTTTTCCGCCCAAATATCCCCACAGATTTATCCCCACCGCACCGCATTCATTGAAAAGCTACACGAATATATTTACTATTACAACAACGAGAGAATTTCTCGTAAATGAAAAGGAATGAGTCCTGTACAATACAGAACTCATTCACAAGCAATTTAATTAAATTTTTTGTCCAACTTTTTGGGTGCACTTCATACCGACTGAACCCCCTTTGGGTGTAAACGGAGTATATCTTAAAAATGGCATAACATACAAACAACTCCGCCTTGCTCACCCCTTCTTATGCGTCAAATCCACATAATACTGCCAAAGCCCCTTATACGATTCGCCCAAATACCTCGGCGCAACCGTGTCCGCCTCCAAAGCCGCCAACCTCTCGTCGGGGTCGGTGTACGTCGTCTCATAATACTCCCTCACCGCCATCACACGGTCGAACTCCGAAAGCGAATAATCCAACGGATAGGGCGCGCTATCCACAACGCCCTGCACGTAATGCAAATAAAACAGCAACCCGTCGCGCACCCATTCGATTTCCGTCGCATACGTCTGCTCGATTTCCGCTTTCACGCGCGCCCACACCTCGGCAAAGAACATACCGTTATTCACAAGCCTGCGTTTCTCCTCACGCAACGCCTCGTCACGTTTCCGCACCAAGCGATTCTTCTTCATCTGCGCCGACTTCACCTCTTGCAGTTGCTCCTCGGTCAAAGCCGCCAGCTGCCCGGCAGTGTAGTCAATCACGTCAATTTTCATCTTGCCGTCCTCGGCCGCCTCAGAATCGCTCGGTCCCGAATCGTCCGTACCTGTATCCGTACCCGAACCGCTCGACCCTGACCCCGAGCTCGAACTTCCGCCTGTGCCCGACCCCGAACCGCCGCCTTCGGGCGCTTGATCCACGGTAACGTCACCGCCCAAATTCGGCGCACTACACACGCTTACAGAATCGCCGCTCCCTTCGCTTGCGGCTTCCGTATAAACTTCTGCCTCATCTTCCATATAAACCTCTGACTTATTCCCCGCAACAATCTCCGCCTTATTCTCCTCATTTTTCTCATTCATCGCATACCTGCCCCCTTCATTCCGCAATTTGCTCCAATTCCACAGCCACACTTTTTATCCGCGCATCGTCCGCAAAAGTGAACCGAAACGCAAACCGTTCCGCACGTTCAAAAATCTTCCAAACCACTCTGCCACGTGCATTTTGCACGTCCTTTTTCCGCCACGTTTTCCCGTTGAACACTTCCACAGAAAAGCTCCCTTCCGCGTCCAACTCCAACGTTTTCAACACCTTGCGCCCACGCAATCCCCAATCGCTTTCCGCGCTTTCAAAACACGCTTTCGCGCCCTGCGGCAATCGTCCGTCAGTCCTCAACCACAAAAAATACCCGTCCGTCGCACACACAGCACCGCCGTCGCAAGCCTGCAACCCGACCAAACAATCCAAATCGTAGCCGTCCTCGCCGTCCTCACGCACTGCCACCGTCCGCACCTCATGCAGCCGATTATCCAAATATTCCACAACATAATATTCGCCAACCGCGGCACAATGGTTGTCCTCACGCAGTATAAATGGCAGAATTTCCATATCCCGAGCCACCATTTCCGCCCGATTTCCGTCAAAACGGCACACACCGTCATTCGTCAAAAAGAAAATTTTACCGCCCACTCTCGCCACGGTATTCGGCACAATCCCCCCAAAGCACACGCCCACTTCACGCACAGAAAACCGTTCGCCCAAGCCGTCGGGCGCAATCCGCCAAACACCCCGTTCACAGAACGCAAACACACAGTCCGCATATCCGACCAAGGCAAGAATTTTCCCTTTCCCAAGCGGCAAATACACAAATCCGCCGCCCTTTTCCGCGGAAAAATTCCACGGTGTTTCAGGACTTCCATACCAAATTTTATGCACGCCCTCCGCCAGCCAAATACGATTTTTATAAAAGCAGACCGACCCCGTAAAGCCCGTCAAATTTTCATTCAACGCGTACATGGTAGTCCCTTTTTCATATTCCGCCGCATTTTTCGCCAAACGCAAAGCCGCCACACTCGCCTCGGCCGCCTCGCTCGAACCCAGCATCAACGCCGACCATTCCTCACCGTTCACCAAAAACGCACCCCGTTTCCCCACGGCAACCACTTTCACGTTCCCGTCCACGTCATGCGCCACAGCAAAATTCGCCGTTCTGCCCATCACCGCTTTCGCCGCAAAACTGCCGTCGTCTGCGCGCTGATACATCACGCCGTCCTGCCCCAGCACAAACCACGCTTTCTTCGCCACACCATCCGTTTCCACGTCCAGCACGTACGCACGCAACACGTCCTCTTTCGGCATACACGCAATCGGCAACAGTGCCTCTCCATACACTTCTGTAACGCCCAACCCGCAGCAAATCTCACCGTTGTGCACACGGCAATGCACCGCCTTCACCGCCGTAAGTTTTCCACTTTCGCTCCCCCGCAAACGGAATCCCGCATACCGTTTCCACGTCGTTTTCCCCAAACTCTTGCTCATCGTCACACCCAAATTCTCGCTCTCACCCTGCCGCCGTGCTTTCTTGCGCAAGCCCGCGCCACCGATTCCTTAAATTTCTTTTCCCAAACAGCGCCCTCAGCATATAACCCGTGTGCCATGCAGAACTCCGAAGCCACGCCATACGCCAACGTCGCCACCGACGCGCACGATTGATAATCCGATTCCTCCTCCAACCCCTTTTTATCGGGCAGAAAGGCATACCGCACCACCGCCTTTTCCTCGCCCACCCGCAAATAGGTGGGGTACAGCGCAAACGCCACGGCATTTCCGCAAAGATCCTTCACCGCCAATATCCGCGCCACTTTTTTCTTCAACAGAGCGTACAACACCTTGCCGTCCGCCACACTCACGGTTTCTTCGGCAACAAGAGGCAGATAATCCAACGCCAACCCGTTTTCCACCAACTGAAAACAGGACAGCAACCCGTTGACCTTATCCGAACCCTCGCCCGAACCGCCATTCAACGCTGTGGCAACGTCGTCCGAGATCCCCAACAATTCCGCCGCCACCGCCAGCACCTCTTTCACTTTCATAACCTTTTCAACTTTCCTCCTTTTTCCATTTTCGTTTTTCCTTCCCCCT
>CAYRAY010000019.1:18571-20329 GCA_964422405.1 uncultured Clostridia bacterium
CCCCCCTTTCCCCACGTCATGTATCCACTTCCCAAACCGCCACTTCACCCTCACCTTGTCATACCGACTGACCCCCTACGGGGTGAGCGGAGCGTATCTTACCCCAAAGCCCCCTAAAACCTCACCCTCTACAACCCACTCTCCACCTCGGCGGTGTGTGTCATACCAATCGAGGCGGCACTACCGCCGAACGGAGCATATCTTACCCCCGTCAACGCCCCACACGTCCCCTACAACATGCCGCCACAACCCACCCTACACAAACGCCTACGCTATGCTACCAAACTCACGCCTCTGTCACGCCCGTCAATCTCGCCTGTGCGGAAGGATTCTCACAAAGCAATTCCGCATACTTCACCAACGTCGCGGTGTACACGGGCTTGCCGGGCACCTGTTTCAAAACCTTGCCGTCCTCGGCTTCCAACCATTGCCAATCGCAAAGTTGGCACAGCTTAAAGCAGTCGCTCGTCAATAAATACATCGTCCCCTCGGGGCAGAATCGATCCACCACCACGGGAATACCCATCACCTCGATCGCGTTATAACCGCCTTCCAACTGCACCGTTTTCAGCGCAATGTTGTTTTGACGATAATATTCCTTAATCGCGCGTCGTACTCCCCAAGAACAGAGAATCATATCCACGTTATGTCCGGAATTCGCCTCGATTTCGTCCACCACTTTCTGCACTTTTTCCTCGGTAAACGCGCCAAACCCCTTCGCCATATACGGAGTCATACCCATTTCCGCGCGGCTCACCCCGTACAAGGGCGCATTAGAAAAGATTGCCCCAAGCCCCGTCAGCTCATGTTCGGCAGAACCGTGCGCCACAAAGTCCAAATCCACAATATCCTCCGAAGGTGCGCCCGACTTATCCAAGCGAATGGTCTTGTTCGCATAATCCACCGCCGCCACGCGCACGTTCTGATATTCGGTAGGCCCGTCCTCCACGTCCACATACATACCCACGGTAAAATTCTGAATATTCGTCACCTTCACGTCCGTCGCCGTCACCGATTCCACCGTACCCAGTCTGCCCGTACCGTCACCAAAGAGCATTCTGCCAAAATTAAAGCTTGCACTCTTGACCAACGCCTGCATTTCATCGTTTAACAGATTAACAAACGCACCCTCGTCGCTTTGCGCACTGCGCAACGCCTTATCCGAAATTTCAATCGTACCGTACAAATTCTTCAATGTCGCCGTCAGTTGCATAAACTTCGGATCGCGCGCCGAGGGCAACGCCCCCGTTTCCGTACCTGCGCCAATGCCGCCGTTCATACCCACACGCACCGTCTTGCGCACGTCCTTGCCTGCCACATAATTGCTCGTTTTCTCCACTTTCGCCAAAAACGGATTGACCTTCATGTTCAAAGATTCCGCCACCGCGTCCAAGTAAAAAGATTTCAATGCGCCATCCGCGCTGTTCAAAGTAATCATAAAATTCTAAATTCTCCTTATTTTTTAATTTACGGAATTCGCTCCGCTCATCGATTTTTACACGGCTCTTTGAAATACAGCAACGCCATCGACCCGGCGTCCCCGATACTCCTCGCCTTCAACGCAGGCGAAACAGGCATACCTGCGCCGCTTGCCGTCAGCGGCGCGCCCGTCTTCTTAATCGAGGCAAGATACTCCCCAATAATACGCAATCGTACCCCCTCGTCACGGCTCGCCGCCCGAAAAAGTTCCTCCGACGAATTTCCCGTGTTTCCGTGCATTGCGACGGCAGAAAACCACTCCGATGTATGTACCTCTTC
>CAYRAY010000020.1:0-20232 GCA_964422405.1 uncultured Clostridia bacterium
ACGCTCCGCTCGCCACAAAGCGGCTCGGTCGGTATGACACCCGCAAAAGATAAAAAAGAAACCCCTGCGTGCTTATTACGCAGGGGTATTATTTTCGTATTCAGTTGTGTGAGCGTTCTCACAATCTCGATTTTCGCCTGTGACGTGCGTTATTTTAATCGCGTTCCGACGTATCCATTTTTTTCCGTCGTCTATGTGGTCAGGTTACTTCTCTTTTTAATGAACGCCCTCGATCGCTTCGTTCATTGGACTATACCTCTCTTGTTATTTCTTGTTTGCATACCTCACGGTAAGAGATGAAATCATTGCAGTTTACCTCCTTTCATCGTACTCCCTCCGACCTCTCGTCGGTGGACTTACGTGTACGTCGGAGTATCCTCTCTTCCGTCAGTTTTGCCCATAGGAGTTACCATTTTCATACTTTGTACCTCCTTTCTGTTTTCTGCCTTTGGGTGTTTGCTTGTTGCCTACCTGTTTGGCAAGTCCTTTATGCGCTTGCCTCGCTGTGGGAAGGAATCATCGCTTTTCGTACCCTCCTTATTTGGTTTTTTGTTGCCGCGTCCCTGCGGCGGCTTGCCGATTTCCCTCGGCTCACTCCTTATGTATGCATCGGTGTTTTCCTCATGCTTATTGAAAGTACCGAACAATTTGTGTTGCGTTCTTTCTTTTTGTACCTTTATTATAGCACATATTTTTTATTTGTCAAGGGGTTTTTGAAAAAAAGTTGGAAAAATTTTAAAATTTTTTTTGGGCGGTGGATTTTTCCTACATTATATACAAGGCTGAGCCTTGACGCAGTCTTAGCGTGGTAGCAATGTTCTTTTAGGGTGCAACGATTGTATGGGTTGCGTTTCTTTTACATAAGCTACACTCCGTTCGCCGCAACGCGGCTCAGTCGGCATAGCACTGTAAGGATTTGCATGGTGCACAGATTTGTCATAAGATACGCTCCGCTCGGACAATAAAAAAAGGGCAACCGAGTTGCCCTTTCTCTGTTTCGATATTCCAAAATCAATCGCCACTGTTTTTGGCAAAGCGCGCCAACGTCAGCTTGTCCCGCAACAACATTCCGCCGCCGAGCACGGTGGAAAACTGCGGCTCTTCGCACACGCTGTACCGCATACCCAGCGCACTGCCGATATACTGCGGCACGTACGGAATTTTCATCACGCCGCCCGAAAGCAACACGCCGTTGCGGTTGACGATCGCCGCCACTTCCGCAGGCAACGTGCGCAACACCTCTATGGCGTATTCTACAATTTTATTGACGTACACGCGCACACATTCCGTCAAATCCGCCGCCTGCACGGGTACGGCTGCCGGTTGGCAAGTTCTTGTCGAACTCCCCTCCGCCACCATAGTGCCCAACGCGCCTGCCGACAGGGAACAGATTTCGTTTTTAATTTTTTCCGCCGTCAGCGCGCCGACCAACAGTTCGGAATTGCTGGCGATACGGGAAATGATGTTGGCGTCCATATTGTTGCCGCCGATGTTCATGGAAATGCCCGCAATGATGCCGTCAGCGGAAATGACCGCCGCATTCGACACGCCGCCGCCGATGTCCAAACAGAACACGGGGTCGGTGTCACTGATAATAGCACCTGCGCCCAACGCAGTGAGGTAGGGCTGTTCCACAAACCAGACCTTTTTCAAACCACATTCTTCGGTGAGGGTGATATAGTCCGCCAAGGCTTTTTCGGAAATGCCGCAAGGCACGGAAAACAGCACCTGCGCGCGGCGCAACGCCGAGGCTTTTACGTCGATACGGGAAAGAAATTCTTTCAACATCGCTTCCGCCAAGCGCATATTGACGATTTCCCCTTCGTAAACGGGATAGATGATTTGGGTAAATTCTGCCGTTTTGCCGATTAGATTTTTGGCTTCTTTGCCGATGGCTTTGATCTGTTCGCCCGTCACCACCGCCACGCAAGACGGCTCTGCTAACACGATGCCGCTGTTGGTGTCCGCGCGGTAAATTTTCGTCATAGACGAGCCCATATCGATTGCAAGTTTAATCATGATTATACTCCCTCCGTACCCCAAATGCAGGGGGCAGGTATGCGATGAACGCAATGTTTACCTATTTTCTATTTTATGAATCATCTTTTTACAAAGCTCTATCGGCAAGCCGACTACGCCCGTATAACTGCCGCGAATTTTTTTGACAAGTCCGCCGTCTTGTATGCCGTACGCACCTGCCTTGTCCCTCGGCGAACCGCCGCGGATATACTCTTTTATCCACTCGTCCGACAGCCGATGAAAATACACCGACGTCTTGCTGGATTTGACCGTGCAGACGGGGTTTCCGTCCACCACCCGACAAATGCAAACGCCCGTATACACCGTGTGTTTTTTGCCCGAAAGCATTTTCAACATACGGAAGGCGTCCGCCTCGTCCTTCGGTTTACCCAAAGCCGTTTTTTTGTAGGCAACGATGGTATCCGAGCCCAGCACAAACTTCCCCTCGTTTTCCGCTCTGCACGCCACTTCGCGCGCTTTGCGTTCGGCTAGAATTTCCACCAACGCTCTACAAGAAGGACAGTTTTCCACTTCTTCGTCCGCGTTGGAGGGGATAATTTCAAACTCGGGCAAAATCTCCGACAAAATCTCTTTGCGCCGCGGAGAGGCGCTTGCCAAAACCCACATTTCGTGTTGCGTGCTCCTTATAAAAGAAAGCCGCTCCGTTCCCTTTTCCGCAGGGGAGAGAGCGGCTTTCTTCGTGTTCGTTTCGTTATTTTTTTACGCTATCCGTTGCAGATTAAAGAATTTCCAAATTCTTTTTGAAGGCTTTTTTGAATTCGGTATTTGCGTTTTCCGCATCACGGATTTCCAAAGCCGCGTCACCCGTGACGACCGTTTTCATAATGACGGAATCGCCGAGCACGTCGCAATTCAAGCCCGTGACCATACCGCAATGGCTTCGATCCAAGCTTTCGGCAAGGCGGAGCAACACGCCCAGCTTCTTCACTGCCTCTAAATCCTCTTCCAAGACGATGTCCTTATACTTTTGCCATTCGGACATAGGCACGTCCTCGCGGTTATGGCAACCGGCAACGAATGCCGCCAACACGATTTCGCGATGGGTCGCGCCGTAGATGGACGAGTTCAAAATCATATAGCAGCTGTGCTTTGCGTGGTTGTAATAATGCACGCGCTGACCGCAATCGTGCAAGCTTGCCGCAATTTTCAGCACTTTCAGATACTGACGGGGGAATTTATGCAACACGCGGAGCTGTTTGAACAACTGCACGGAAAGTTGCATAACGTGTTCGATGTGCTTTACGTCGCACTGATAATACCGCACCAAGCGGTCGAGCGAATAGCCAAGCACGTCGGAAATGGGTTTTTCGACGGTAATCGGCATTGCCTGATTGACCATCAAGCCTTCGCGCAAGCCGCACGCGCCGATGGTGAAGCTTTCTACGTGCATATAATCGACAAAGGATTTTACAATCGCCATAGCGGCAGGCATAATGTCTGCGCGCGCAGGGGAAAGACCCTTAATCTTTTTACGCTTGTCCACGTCTAACACGCGGAGCATATTGTAAATGCCCGTGAAATCTTCGGTGGCGAGCTTGTAGTTGTGCGCCATATCCAAGGGGTACTTGCGTACCAACTTACTGATTTTGAACAGGTTACGGAAGGAACCTCCCACGCCGATCATTTGCGTTTCGGGGTCGATGTCCTGTAACCAAGGCAATTTTTTCAGTTGTTCGGTGAAGAATTCTTCTACGTGCGCCGCAGATTCTTCGGGGGTGGCGTCGCTGGCGAACAAATCGGTCAGCGTTACCGCGCCAAAGGGAAGGGTCGCATAACCCAACACGTTACGACGGCTGTAATAGATGATTTTGGTGCTGCCGCCGCCGATTTCCAAAATCAAGCCCTTGGGGATATCCATGGAGTTGATCACGCCGCGATAGACCAAGAACGCTTCTTCCTCTTCGGACAGAACGCGAATGGTGATGTTGCAGCTGACTTGGATTTCGTCCAAGAACGAACGCTGATTTTTTGCGCGGCGAACAGCCGCCGTGCCGACGGCGATGATTCTGTCCACGCCCGACGCGTCGCAAAGCCGCTTAAACATTTTCAGCGTTTTAATCGTTTCCGCAATACGTTGGGGTTTCAAAAATCCGTCGCGGTCCATGTCCTGACCAAGACGAACGCTTTCTTTCAGTTCGTTGACGACCATGTAGTGGTTTTCGGCGAACATATCCACAATAACCAACCGCGCGGTGTTAGAACCTAAATCGATAATACCTAATCTTTCCACAATGCTACCTCTGCTTTTTCAGGCGGTAAACCGCCCTTTGTGTATTTTTTCTTCAATCAAAATGTATCGTGCCGTGGGGAGGGGATTTGGCTTGTCCGAAAAGGGCTTTTGGACAAGTTACCTTTCTGCCCCATTTTCATTTTTCCCATAGTTTACCACATAAATTCAATTTTGTAAATACCCTTTTTGAAAATTTTTCTCATTTTTCTGCATTTTTTTTATTTGCGGCAGTTTTCGGCGTTTTTTTTGTGCATTTTGACCATAAAATTTTTCTTCCTTATAATATACAAACCTAACGTTTGACGTAGACTTAGCGTCTTAGCGTTCGTTTTTTCAGTCGTCAACGATTGTATGGGTTGCATTTCTTTCAAAACGGAAAGGAAATTTGCACCAAAAAAGGCATAGGGAAAACCTATGCCATAAGATACAAAAAGTCACGATAAAATCCGCAACAAAATATGCTCCGCCGCTTACAGCAACAATGCCGCCAGGTCGGAAAAGTCCTGCAAAATATAGGCAGGTGCGGCATTTTCCAGCTCGCCCTCCTCGGCGTAGCCCAAGCGAAGCAACGCGCAATCCACGCCGTTCTCCTTTGCGCCCTCGGCATCGTGGAAACGGTCACCGACCATCAAACATTCCTCTTTGTTTGCGCCAAGTTGCCGCATAACCTCGGCAATTACCAAAGCCTTTGTGGGAAAGCTGCCGTCTAAACCGCAACCAACCTGTGCCGAAAAGTAGGGGGAAAATCCGTATTTTTCCACAATTTGATCGGCGAAAATTTTAGGCTTGGACGTTGCCATTGCCAGCGTGTACCCTGCATCCGACAACGATTTTAAGCATTCCAACGCCCCTTCCATCGGCTCGTTTTCCCACAAGCCGATATCCTTGTACCGCTCCCGATACTTGGCGGTTGCCACAATCGCATCCGCCTCGCTCATGCCGAAATAGTTTTGAAAGGAATATTCCAACGACGGACCGACGCATTTTTTCAAGGTTGCCTCGGACGGTTCTTCCGTTCTGCCCATCTTTTTCAGCGCGTAGCGGAAACAGTTGAAAATGCCGTAATGCGAACGAGTCAACGTGCCGTCTAAATCAAATAAAATATAGCGATATTTCTTCATTTTTTTACCTCACGGCAAGCATTGTATCACGTTTTCGCCACTTTGTCAATGATTTCCGCCCGACCTTTCGCTAAGTTGCCCGTACAAGCCTGCCACCGCCAACCCGATTAAGAACACGCCGAACCCTCGCCGCAAGGTCATGGACGATAAATGGGCGGCGAAAGTCGCCCCCACCGCCGAAAAAAGCAGCGCAGGCAACACCGTCCATGCCGCCCCTTCCGTCTTTAACAGACCGTTTTTTGCGTGCGTTTTTAAGGCGAAACCGCTCATCGGCAAAAAGGAAAACAGGTTGGCGCATTGCGCCGCCTTTTGCCCTGCGCCGCCCAAAAAGACAAGCAACGGAATGGTGACCGTGCCGCCGCCCATGCCCATGCCGGCAGGGATTCCGCCCAAAAAGCCCAACAATAGATATAAATAGAATTTCATCGCATACCTGCCCCTTACAAATCATTTTCAACGCGTACCTGCCTACCGCATTTTATCCACATTTTACGCACATTTTATCCGCATTGATTTCCGCACCGCAAAAGCGGCATAAAAACACGTTCATCGCATACCTGTCCCTTTTATTTTTGATAAAAACAGAGAAATATGCCTGCGAAAAGTTGTAAAATCGCAAACAGAATGTTCACCATTTTGGTCGGCAATTTACCCAACAATTTTGCACCGAGCCAGCCGCCGCCCGTCACGCCGATCGCTGTCGGCAAGACGAGTTCCGCCCTGCAATAGCCGCGCAAAGCGTACAACAAAAAGGACGAAACGCACACGGGCAAGATGACCAAAATCGCCGTGGCGTGCGCCTCCTTGGCATTGAGTCCCGTCTTTTTCAGAAGGGGCACGGCGAGCATGCCCCCACCGCCGCCGAACAGGCTGTTGGCAATCCCTGCCAAACTGCCGCAAGTGATTTGCAAGGCTTTCTTTTTCTTTTCCGCTGTCATATCCGCCTCCTATTTTAGGGAAACGGCGCAAAAGCCGCCGTTTTTCCTTCCATACACTATAATATAAGCAACTTTTTTGCGTTTTATAAAACTTTTTATCCGTTTCGCGGCGTAAATGCTTGCCAACAAACGAAATTTGTATTAAAATAGAAAGGTATAGGTCAAAATCCGCCGCATGGCGATGCTTTGCGTATTCGGCAGGTCGGCAATCGGTTTTGCCTATCTTGTATCAATAACAAAAAACCAAAGGTGGTTACATGAAAACAAGTTCCAAAAAAAGCAAAAAGAATCTTCTTGCCCTTTGCTTATCCTTTTTGATGGTAGCGTCGGGCGCGTCGGCTTTTGCCTCTTGCGGCAACAACGAAGGCAACTCGTCCAGCGACAGTTCTTCGTCCGACACCAGCACGTCCGTCAACAGTGATTTGAAAATCTCGAACGGCGATTTTGAAACGTTCAACACCAACAAGGGCTTGAACGTCATCGGCACTTCCGTCAGCGGTTGGACGTCCAGACGTACCTCGTCAAAGCAATCGTACGCGGCAAGCGGTATCGTCAACCTTTCGGAATGGGATCAGTTGACGACTTCCAAATACGACGGCGATTTTGAAAAACTTTCCGAAGCGGAAGCAAAAAAGCTGTTTGAAACGGACGGCGCGTTGACCATTAAGGACAAGCTTGCGTATTACGACGCATGGAAGAAGTCCAACTCCGGCAGCACCATTTCTACCGAGCTGAAAGATTTTTACAAAGCCTACAACATCGACAGCGAAGATTTACCCATGGATATCCAAGGCAAACCCTTGCAAAACCCTTTGACCCACGATTATTCCGACGCGGCAGGCGAAGCGGATTACGGCAAAGGCACCAACGTGTTGATGATCCACAACCAGACCCCCGAACAGAAATCGGGCGAAGCGGTGACTGACCTTGTCGGTGCGGCACAGAAGTTCTCGTCCAGCACCACCGTTACTTTGCAGGCAGGCACGGCGGCTTCCTTCTCCGTATGGGTAAAGACGATGGATTTGAAGGTTGCCGATTCGCAAGGCAATCCCCAAGACGCCGTCAACAAAGGCGCATTCATCAACGTGACCCACTCCGTCGGCAGCAAGTCCTTGCCCGACCTCTGCATTAAAAATATCGACACCGCTTCGGTGACGGACAACAACGGTTGGAAGCAATACACCTTCTATTTGAAGGGTTCGGCGTACACCAGCACCACCTTCACCATCGAGCTGGGCTTGGGTCTTGGCAGCACCAACCATTACGAATACGTCAACGGCTATGCCTTCTTTGACGATATCGAATGCCAAACCCTTTCTTATGAAAAATACGAAGCGTTGCTTACGAACGTAGACCAAACCTTCGACTTTGCCGACGATGCAGACGCAAAGACGGTGGCTACGAACGGCGATATGAGCAAGGATACCTTTGAACTCAACCTCTACTACGGTTTGCAGAGCGTGGCAATGGACAGCTTTATGCAAAACGGAGAAGCAACCGCAACCTCCACCACCCGTAGCGACGGCAGCGTGGTTACCTCGCAAAAGGGCAACAACGTATACGAAACGCTGGGCGAAGGTTTTGATTCCGCAAACGACGTTTTGAAGGTGTTTGACAATGCGGCGGCTATTAAGACGGCAGGCAACAGCAACGCTTACCTCAAAGCCGTTTACAACAACTACTTCACCGATAAAGACGGCGTAGCGTACGACTTTGCCGCAGACGAAAAAGTGTTGATGATGCTCAGCGCAGACGGCGTTGCTTACACTTGGGACGCGCACAACGCATTCTCGTTTGCAGACTACACCGACAGCAACGGCAACACGTCGGAATACCTTGCCCTGTCCTTCTTTGCAAAGACGTCGGACATGAAAGGTCTTACGGGCGCAACCGTTACGTTAAAGGACGGCTATAACAGCTATCCCATCACCTCGATCGACACCACGTCGATCAGCCCCGTCAAAGTTGACCTCGACGCAGACGGCGTTGCGGACGACGACGTTTACGATGGTTGGCAACAATACTTCTTCTTCGTCAAAAACGAATACGTAGATCAGGCGCAAGGTCAGTTCTCCCTTACCTTCAACCTCGGCCCTACGACCATTACCGATACCACCACGGAAAGCTATATCGAAGGCTTTGCCGCATTCACCAAGTTTGAAGTATACCCCATGACCAAGGCGGAATACGACTCGGTATCCTCCGGTACGTACGCACAAGTCGTTTCCGTAACCGGCAACACCGAAGAAACGGCAACGGGCGACAGCGGTTTCGACTCCGCAGCCAACGTACCTTCCAACGCCATTAAAGAAGGGTTTGCAAACCCCATGAATTATATGGGCGTATTCAGCGACAGCTACCGTGTCAACCAAAACGGCGCAGGCGGTACGCATAACGAAACGGACAACTACGCATACGCAGGTTTGTTGAACAGAGAACACTTTGCCGACTACTTCACCGCGCCCCAAGGCGAAACCGTGCTTTTGATTGATAAATTGAAGTCGGTAACGGGCAAGACGACGGCAGACGACGTTTGGAACTCCATGTTCGGTTATAACTTTGCAGGCAGCGCGGCTGTCGGCAGCAGAACGCAACCCTTGCTCATTTGGAACAACGCAAGCGCGGACACCGACAAGGACAGCGACGGTGTAATGGACAAGGCATACGGCTACATCGCAAAGAACAACGTAAGCGTTTCCGCTAACAGCTATAAAAAAGTTTCCATCGCCGTAAAGGTCGGCGCGTTGAATGCGGCAAGCGCAGACGACGTGTTCGCTTACCTCTATTTAGTCGATGCAGACGACAAAACGTATTCTTCCCCCCTTTCCATCGGCAGAAGCTTGACCTATTGGTACGACGATAAGGGCAACGTTTGCGCCGATGAGGACTGCAAGACGATTGCGTTCAACTTGCAATCAAACGGCTTGTATATCGTAAACAAAAACTGGAAGGCATACAAAGCCCTTTCCGAAGAACAACAAGCAGCGTTTGAAGGCTACTTTGCCAACTTGGAAGGGTATGAAAAGGACGAAAACGGCAACCTTCTTATTGCAGACGGCGGCGTAGAACGCGACTACGGCAAGTGGGACAGCCAAGGCTTGGACGGCATTGCTTATTATTATAACGCGGCGGACGGCAAGTACTACGCTCGTTACGATAAAGACAGCAACGAATACTCCTTGCCCGTAACTAGCTTGAAGACGGTTACCAAAACGTCGGACAGCGACGAAGCACACATTCTCCCCTACCGTTACCTTGCCGAAGGCGATCAACAGCTCATGGCAAAGGTCGGCAACACGAACGGCGCTTGGGTCAACGTAACCTTCTATATCCACACCGGCTCGGTTGCAAAGAACTACCGTTTGGAAGTTTGGAGCGGCGACAGAAACGGCAAGGGTAACCCCACCGATACCTTCGTTGCCTTCGATACCAACTACGCGGCAGATGCAGAAAGTCAATTCACCGCGCTCATCAGCGAATACGAAAGCAACAAGACGAGCAGCAAATATGCAGGAGCAACGGCATTTGAAAAGGTGTTCTCGTGGTACGACAGCCCGTCTTACCTCCGTTACGATAAAGGCTTGGACGAAAACAAGTACGGCGATTTGTATGCGGAAAGCTACACCTACTCCTCTTACGAGGCTGGCACGGCATTCCTTGCGTATAAAGACGGCAACGAATGGAGATATTTTGCGGACTACTCGTTTGAGGACGTAACCCTTACCCCGGCATCGATCGATAACGATACGGACGACGATACGTCTTCGGACGACACGACGACGTCGACGAGCGGCGAAACCAACTTCTTCATGTTGTTCAGCTCTATCGCCATTGCGGCAATCCTTGTGTTCGTTGTTGCGGCAGTCATCGTACGTAAAGTATTGAAAAAGACGGGCAGACTTCACAAAAAGTCCGCCGCAAAAGGCAAAAAGGAAAAGAAAACTAAGTCTGTAAAGGCAGAAAAATCGGCAAAGACGGAAAAGGCAGAAACCACCGACGAAACCGACCAAGACAGCCCTTATAACGACTGATAAAACGGAATAACCACCAAAACAAAAAGGTTGCGATTTTGAAAAAAATCGCAACCTTTTTTATATTTATTGATTAAGCCTTCCGCTATGCGGGTATATATAAATCCCTCTGCTGTTTTTTACATTCCAAAGCGACATAAAAGAAACACCGCCCACACAAGTGGACGGCAAATGAAAGAATATCGCTAACACGCTAAGCCTACGTCAAAAGTTAGGCTTGCCTGCAAGTTCGGCTTGCTAAGTTTAGGTTAAACCTCAGCCTTGCGTAAGCCTTTGGGCAAATGATTCTTCAACACGCCGTTGACCACCTTGCCCCAGCCTATGCCCAAGCCTTCTACGCAAACCAAACACCAACCGTTTTCCACACCGTCCTGTGCACAATCCAGCGTTTCGCCATGCCAAAACTTCTGTACGCGCCCGTCCGACTGTGACAAATTTAACATGTTTTTGCAATCCGCCGCGCCCAAACACATCGCCAGTGCATGCGACGGCTCGAACCGCCCGTTTTTCGCTTCGCCAAGCCGCACCCCCACGCGCAAGGTCTGCAAGCCCTTCCACTCGAACACGTCCAAAGGCAACTCGAACAACGTACCGCCAACCTCATGCAAGCGATAGGCAAACTTTTCCTTCAAAACCTTTTTTTCAAATTCACGGAAAGCTTTTTGCCCGTCCTGCGTAACGCTCGGTTTCGCCACTTTTACGCGCGAACCCCACGTTTCCGTCTCCGCATTTTTTTGGAACAGAGCCACAAAATGCCCTTCTCCGTCCACCTTGTGCGGATACAATTTTTCCTGTTGAATCAGCGACATTTCGGGGTGGCGCAACAAGTAATCGCATACCTGCCCCTCATCTTCGGGCAAAGCAAAGGTGCAAGTGGAATACACAAGCCGACCACCCGTTTTCAACATCTCGGTCGCCGCGTCCAAAATTTCTTGCTGACGCGCGGCGCAAAGCGCAACGTTTTCCTCGCTCCATTCCTGCAATGCTTCGTCCGCATTTTTGCGGAACATTCCCTCGCCCGAACAGGGCGCATCCACCAAAATCTTATCGAAATAGCCGCGGAACTTTTTCGCCAAATCCTGCGGATATTCGTTCAGCACCACGGCATTGCGAATGCCCATGCGCTCCACGTTTTGCGAAAGGATTTTGGCACGGGACGAAATGGGCTCGTTCAAAACCACAATCCCCTTGCCGTCCATGGCGCACGCCAACTGCGTACCTTTTCCGCCCGGCGCGGAACAAAGATCCAGCACCCGCTCCCCCGGTTGTACCGCCAAAAGGGGCGCGGCGGACATAGCAGAAGGCTCTTGCGAATAGAACGCGCCGCAGAAGTGGAACACGCTTGCGCCGAGCTTGGTTTCCGACGTGTAAAAGCCGTTTTCCTCCCAAGGAATCGCCTCGCCTAAAAAGGGCAAAAGCGGTTTCAACGCATACCTGCCCCCCTTCAACGGGTTCAAACGCACCCCTTTATGGGGCGGTTTTTCGTAACAAGCAAAAAAGGCTTCCCACTCGTTTGGGGGAAGTTGCTTTTGCATATTTTGGATAAACGCTTGCGGTAAATTTGCCATACCACACCTCTTTTTGCCGCGTAGCTATACGCAGAATTGCCTATTTTTTAAGATACGTAAGCGGAAAATTCCGCCGCCGTCATCACCCTTGCCTTTGCCGTCTGCGCCGATTTCAACCTCGGTCCGCTCTCCGTTTCAAAGCACACGTACATATCGCACTCCTCGGCACGGAAGCTGAAAAACGCACCCTGCGCAAAGGCTTTTTTCACCAGATCGCACGCGAGCTCCGTTTCCATTTCCAAGGGGTGAGAAAAACAGATACGCTTGCCTTTCAGCTTGCCGTCTTTGGCGCGCTTGCGCTTTTCCCTGTCTACAAAGGCGTGGAACTCCGCCTTTTTCTGTTCCCGTTCCTCTTTTTTGCGTTCCTGTTCCCACTTATAGGCGGCGAACGCCACGGAGGTGTTTTGGCGCACTTCGTAATTTTCTATTCTGCCCATCGTGATTTGGTATTTTTCCAACAGCTCTGTAAAATTGACCCCTTCTGCTTTGCACATCGCCTCGGCAACGCGCATGGTTGCGTAGGCATCGTCCACCGCGCGGTGCGCCGTAAATTCCACGCCCAAGGCTTCGGCAATCGCACCCAAACCGAACTGACGGGTAAAATCGCCCTGCACGTTCATATACACGAACTGCGTATCCGCAAAATCGAAGGCGAACGACGGCAACTTAAAGCGACGGCTTTCAAAATTGAGATACTTCACGTCGTTCATCGTTGCGTGCCCTGCCACCAACGTATCCTTGTCCTGCAACATGGCGTAAATTTTATCCGCCTTTTCCAAAAAGGTGGGGTATTTTTTGAAATCGTCGTACTCGTACGGCAAAACCAGCCCCTGTGTACCTTTTCTGTCCGTCAAATGGAATCCGCCTTGCGGATTGATTAAGATGTCTTCCTTTTCTAAAATATGAAATTGTTCGTCGGTGAGGCAGTAGCCAAACGCGCAAATTTTTGCCGCTGTTTTGGACACCACCGAACACTCGATATCAAAAAACAAATACTTCACAGCCGCCCTCCGCAAGCCGATAAATTCCATAAAAAAAGTGAATTGCGGGCAATCCACTTTTTTATGCTTCGTCGTCGATTAGTTTTTAGGGGTGATCGCCTTTTTGCCGCCCATGTATGGTTGCAACGCTTCGGGAATGGTCACGCTGCCGTCTGCTTGCAAGTGATTTTCTACAAACGCAATCAGCATACGAGGGGGCGCAACCACCGTGTTGTTGAGGGTGTGCGCAAGCTTAGTTTTGCCGTCGTCATCCTTGTAACGAATGGACAAACGGCGCGCTTGCGCGTCGGTGAGGTTGGAACAAGAACCCACTTCAAAATACTTCTTTTGACGGGGGCTCCATGCCTCTACGTCGCAGCTCTTATACTTCAAATCCGCCAAGTCGCCCGTGCAGCAACCCAACTGTCTTACGGGGATATCCAGCGAACGGAACAATTCCACCGTGTATTGCCACAATTTTTCGTACCACGCATCGCTTTCTTCGGGACGGCAAATGACAATCATTTCCTGCTTTTCAAATTGGTGAATACGGTAAATGCCGCGTTCCTCGATGCCGTGCGCACCCTTTTCCTTACGGAAACAAGGGGAATAGCTGGTCATGGTCAAAGGCAATTTTTTGCCATCGACAATCTGTCCCATAAATCTGCCGATCATGGAATGTTCAGACGTACCGATGAGGTACAAATCCTCCCCTTCGATTTTGTACATCATATTTTCCATTTCGTCAAAGCTCATCACCCCCGAAACCACGTCGCCGTGGATCATGTAAGGGGGAATAACGTAGGTAAAGCCTTTGTCGATCATGAAATCGCGTGCGTAGGTCAATACGGCGGAGTGCAAACGCGCGATGTCGCCCGTCAAATAGTAGAAACCCTGCCCCGAAGTACGGCGCGCGGAATCTACGTCGATGCCGTCCAACTTTTCTAAAATGTCCAAGTGGTAAGGCACTTCAAAATCGGGAACGACAGGTTCGCCAAAGCGTTGCAATTCCACGTTTTCGCTGTCGTCCTTGCCCACGGGTACGTCGTCTGCCACGATGTTGGGGATTGCCATCATCGCCTTTTTCAACGCCGCTTCCGTTTCCTCGCTCTCCTTTTCGATGGCGAGCAATCTTTCCGCGTCAGCCTTGACTTGCGCCTTTACCGCTTCCGCTTCTTCGCGCTTGCCCTCTTTCATCAACGCGCCGACCTGCTTAGAAAGGGTGTTTCTTGCAGAACGGAGGGCGTCGCCTTCGGCAATAAGCGCACGGCGTTTGGTATCCAAAGCCAACGCTTCGTCCACGAGCGGCAATTTGTGGTCTTGGAATTTTTTACGAATATTCTCTTTTACGAGTTCCGGGTTCGTACGGATAAGATTGATATCGATCATAAAGTTTACCTCTTGTTTTCTGTTTATGCTTTCTTAAAAAATAATTGCTTTTCTTTTATTATACAACTTTTCCCCCGAAAACGCAATTAAAAGCTATCCGTTAACACGGATTTCCTGCAATTTTTTCCTTAAAAACCTTGAAATTTTTGCGCCGCTATGGTATAATAGAAGTATAATTTCTATAAGGGAGATTATTCACGATGAAACTTGCTGATTTTCCTTCGGCTGACGAGGCGTTGACCAACGCCGCCGCAGACGAAAAAACAGCCGCAAAGCCTGCCAAAAAACGGGCCTCGAATTCGAAACCGAAACAAACTTCGGCAAAGGCGGTTGCCGAAACTGCCGAAACGTCCTCCGCACCGAAAGCGGAAAACTCCGCCCGAACGTCTGCGCCGCAAACCAAGCCGCGCAAGGGCAAGTCCGCTTCGCCTGCTACGCAGGATTTGTTGCCGAGCGAGGACGAATTGCAATCGGACGAACAACTGACGTTGTTGACTGAACTCCCCGACGAGCCGCCCGTGGAAACGGACGAATACGCCGAGTTCTTGGACGAGCCGACCTCCGCACCAAAAGCGGAAACCGCGCCCACTGCCCCCGCCGCGCAAACCGCGCCGACGCAAACGGCAACGCAAAAAGAGGATTCCGCGCCTGAAAAGGCGGAAAAGGAAGGCAAGCGCGGCAAACGCAAAAAGAAAGAACCCGTAGATCCGCTTGCGGGCATCGAACGCTTTGCCGCCGACCCCGAAAAGGGTTTGACGGAAGAACAGGTGGATTTGCGCTGTTCGCAGGGGCTGGTCAACCGCACGCCAACGAAATATTCCAAGACGTACAAGAGTATTTTCCTTGGCAATATCTGTTCGGTGTTCAACCTGTTGTGTTTGATTTGCGCCGTTGCGCTCACCTTTGCGCACGCGCCGTACACGCAATACGTGTTCGTCGTCATTTTCCTTTGTAACATCGTCATCAGTATCATTCAGGAAATCCGTGCCAAGCGCACCATCGATCGGCTTTCCATCTTGTCCTCGCCGACGGCGAAAGTTATACGCGGCGGCACGAAAGTAGATTTGCCCGTGGAAGATTTGGTCATCGACGACATATTGATTCTTTCTGCAGGACAACAAGTACCTGCCGATTGTACCGTGCTCAGTGGTCATGCAGAGTTCAACGAAGCGTTGCTGACGGGCGAATCGGTGGCAATTAAAAAGGAGGTCGGCGGCGAGCTGTACGCAGGCTCGTTTGTCGCAAGCGGTCAAGTCGCCGCGCGTGTGGATAAAATCGGCGATTTTACCTATATCAGCAAACTAACGGCAAAGGCGAAAAAGTACAAACGCCCCAACTCCGAAATTATGAACTCGATCAGCCTGTTCATTCGCATTATCGGTATCGCCATTATCCCCATCGCCATTTTGATGTTCTTTATCAACTTCAAGGAATTTGTGGGCGATTGGTCGAATTTGGAAGCGACAGGCGGTTTTTGGAAAACGCTGTTCGCCGAAAACTCCAAAGGTCCGCTCAGCCAGACCATTCAGTACACCGTCGGCATTATCATCGGTATGATTCCTTCGGGGCTGTTGCTGTTGACGACGGTCGCTATGTCCGTAGGGATTATCCGTTTGACCAAATACAAAACGCTGGTGCAGGATATGTACTCGTTGGAAATGCTTGCACGCGTCAACGTGCTCTGTTTGGATAAAACGGGTACGATTACCGACGGCAGAATGAAGGTGAGCGATTGCGTGCAGCTCGACAACAAATCCAAATACCCCGTCGACACCATCATCGGCTGTATGCTGGCGGCGTTGAACGACAACAACCAGACCTCTATCGCCTTGTTTGAACGCTTTGGGCATTGCAACGAAATGCACCCGATTGCGCACCTGCCCTTCTCGTCCGCGCGGAAACTTTCCGCGGTCAGCTTCTACGGCGAAGGCACATATGTGATGGGCGCACCCGAATTTGTCCTCAATCCCTTGCCCGTCAAGGTGGATAAACTCGTTAAACAATATGCGCAAATGGGGCTTAGAGTGTTGCTAATTGCTCACTCCAAATATGAAATTCGCAGCGACAAACCGCCCGAAGACCTTTCCCCCGTCGCCCTGATTACATTGACGGACAATATTCGTCCCGACGCGATTAAAACGATTAAGTGGTTCCATAACAACGACGTGGACGTGAAGGTGATTTCTGGGGACAACCCCGTGACCGTTGCCGAAGTGGCGCGCCGCGCAGGCATTAAAAACGCAGCGAAGTACGTTTCGTTAGAAGGGCTTTCCGACCCCGAAGTGGAAGTGGCGGCTAGCCAGTACACCGTGTTCGGCAGAGTTACACCCGAACAGAAAGCCATTTTGATCCGTGCCATTAAGCAATCGGGCAACACCGTTGCCATGACAGGCGACGGCGTAAACGATATTTTGGCTATGAAAGAGGCGGATTGCGCTATTTCCGTAGCATCGGGCAGCGAGGCGGCGCGCAACATTGCCAACCTCGTTTTGCAAGACAACAATTTCAGTTCCATGCCGCAGATTGTAAACGAGGGCAGACGAGTTATCAACAACGTGAAAAACTCTGCCTCCCTCTATATCATGAAAACCCTGCTTACACTGTTCTTGGCACTAATTTGCTTCTTTGTCAAGAGTCCCTATTTCTTCACCACACAAAACTTGATGGTGTACGAAATTTTGGTCAGCGCGTTGCCGTCGTTCGTGCTTTCGTTGCAACCGAACACCAACCGCGTCAAAGGCAGGTTTACCCCCTATGTACTCAGCCGCGCCATCCCCGGCGCACTGACCATGGCGTTAAGCGTTTTGACTTTCTTCGTCATTTTCAAGCTGACGAGCAACGGTATTATCCCCAACGCCTTTAAATTCTACACCGAAGAAACCATCGACCACAAGACGATTGAGTATCAGGCGTTGATGATTTTAGCACTTACCTTTACGGGGCTAGTTATGCTATATCAGCTTTGCCGACCGTTCAACCCCTTACGCGCCACGCTGTTCACCGTGTGTACCATGCTGTGCTTGCTTGTGTTCAGCATTCCGCACCTTGGCGAAGTGGTGCTGGAACACTGGAACACCATACATTTCAATTTACCGCAGATTTTGCTGCTCATTATTGTGGTGCAAGCCGCCTTGCCCGTGTCCGCATTCCTGATAAAGGCGTTCGATATGATGAACCCGATCGAGGATGAGGAAAAGTCGGACGAGAAAGAGGAAGAACCCCCTTCCCCTGCCCTCCACACGACCAAGGCAGAGCCTACCCCTACGCCTGCAACCGATAAAAACGGGAAGCGGAAAGCGTAATTTTTGCCGCAACCTTTCAGCGGTTGTGCCGTGGAATTTTGCATCGGAAACGGAAAGCAAAAACGACAAGGCACATAAAAAACAGGCAATCCTCTTATCGGAGTTTTCCCCTAAAAAATCACAAAGAAATAGGGCAGGTATGCGTTGAGTTCAACGCATACCTGCCCTTAGCTTTTTCGGCGAATTTTATTTTCGTCACATACCTGGTACTATCCTTTTGATTTTTTCGCTATGACAAATTGACGTATGCAGAATACCAACCCTGCTACCGACAAACAGAGCAACACACCGCAACCGATGAAGATTTTGGTGACCATTTCTCCGCTCAAAAACGAACCGATTGCCTCCGTACCTAACACGCGTACAATCACGTACACCATATCGATGTCCCCTAACACAGATAAAACAAACCCAACCGCCGACACAATGAATTATGCTTATTCTAACACACTTTCACAGCTCTTTCAATACCCTTTACAAAATTTTTGGACGTACGTTTTTTTATGTTGCCGCCGCTATGGTATTTGCATTTAAGATACACTCCGCAAACCTAACGTTTGACGTAGACTTAGCGTGTTTGCATTCACTCTTTCACTTTGCAACGATGTATGAATTGTGTATCTTACACACTACATAAAAGAAAGCCGCCCTGCGTTAGGGCGGCTTTTCTGCCGTATTTCTATAATGTTGTTACCGCTATGTTTATTCGTCTGCGCCTTCGTCAGAAACTTCCATCTCGTCGTCGACGGCAACAACTTCTTCCAAGTCCTCTGCAGTGTCCGCTTCTCCAGCCAAATCTTCGGGGCTGAGGTCCGCCGCCGTTTCTTCGGGAGCTTGCGTTTCTGCCTCGTCGTCGCGTTCGGTGATGTCGACCGTAGCCACAAAGCTATCGCGCACGTTCATGACGCGTACGCCGCGCGTGCTTCTGCCGATACAGCTAATCGAATCGGCGTGCATACGGATAATAGTACCGCCCGTGGTGATGACCATGATATCGTTGTCGTCGTTGACGGGTTTCAAGCTGACAAGATAGCCCGTCTTTTCGTTAAAGATACCTGCTTTGATACCCTTACCGCCACGGCTCTGCAAGCGATAATCGTCCATTTTAGAACGCTTACCATAGCCCTGCGAAGTAAGCGTGAACAAATCGAAGTTCGGGTCAAGCACCAACATATCCACTGCGATATCGTCTTTGCCGAGGGTGATGGCGCGCACGCCTTGCGTGCCTCTGCCCGTAGGACGTACGTCTGTTTCGGCAAAGCGGATACACTTACCGCCGCGAGAAGCAATCAAGATTTCGTCTTCGCCCGTCGTGAAGCGTACGGCAATCAGTCTGTCATCCTCTTGCAACTTAATAGCAATTTTACCATTCTTGGCGATACGCTTAAACTCGTCGGTGTGCGTTTTCTTAATCAAACCCTTTTCCGTAGCCATTACAAGATAGCCTGTGCCATCCTCTAATACGGGCAACACAGCCTCGATCTTTTCGCCTTGGTCCAGCTGTACCACGTTGACGATGGCTCTGCCGCGCGCCGTTCGGTTGGCTTCCGGAATTTCGTAACCCTTAATGGAATATACCTTACCCTTAGAGGAGAACAGCAAAATCGGGTCGTGCGTGCAGCAAACGAACATCTTTTCTACGTAGTCCTCGTCCTTGGTCTTGTGCGCGGTGACGCCCTTGCCGCCTCTGCCCTGCGCCTTGTATTCGTCTACGGGCAAACGCTTGATATAGCCACCGTGCGTAATGGTGATGACCACGTCTTCTCTGTCGATCAAATCCTCGTCGTCGATGTTGCCGTAGTCCACGGAAATTTCCGTCTTTCTCGGCGAAGGGTATTTGGTTTTGATTTCCGTCAAGTCGTTGCGGATAATTTCCAACACGCGTTCTTCATGCGCAAGAATGTCTTTCAAGTCCTCGATCGTGGCACGGAGCGCGGACAATTCCTCGTTCAGTTTTTCCACTTCTAACGACGTCAATCTCTGCAAGCGCATTTCCAAAATGGCGTTGGCTTGTTTTTCGTCCAAAACGAATGCTTCCGTCAAAGCCGTCACTGCCGCGTTTTTGTCGGCGGAGGCCTTGATAATACGGATTACTTCGTCCACGTTGGCAAGCGCAAGCACCAAGCCTGCGATGATGTGCGCGCGTTCTTCCGTCTTGTTCAAATCGAAACGCGTTCTTCTGGTGATGACTTCCTTTTGGTGGTTGAGGTAGTGCCACAAAATTTCGCGCAGGTTCAGGGTCTTGGGTTCGGTGCCGTTTTCGACCAACGCCAACAAGATGATACCGTCCGACGTCTGCAATTTGGTCTTTTTGTACAACGTATTCAAAACCACTTGCGCGTTGGCGTCCTTCTTCACTTCGATGACGATACGCATACCGTCTCTGCCCGATTCGTCGCGAATGTCGGAAATGCCTTCTAACTTTTTATCGTTGACCATGTCCGCAATCGTCTTGACGAGTTGCGCTTTGTTGACCTGATAGGGAATTTCGTGTACGACGATACGGGAACGGGTATTGCCGCCCGAGCCGTATTCTTCAATTTCGCACTTAGAACGAATGACAAGGTTGCCTTGACCCGTTCTGTATGCCTTTTTGATGCCGCTTCTGCCCATGATGATACCGCCCGTAGGGA
>CAYRAY010000021.1:0-20044 GCA_964422405.1 uncultured Clostridia bacterium
TTCTAGGGTATATGATGTCCCACCCCGGCAAAAAATTGCATTTCATGGGCTCGGAAATCGGGCAATTCAAGGAATGGAATTATAAGGAAGGGGTAGAGTTCTTCTTGACTGAATATCCTATGCACAAAAAACTTTCGGTTGCCGTAAAGGAATTGAATTGGCTGTATCGGAATACGCCCGCTCTGTATGAAATCGAAGATTCGTGGGAGGGCTTTGAATGGCTTGCAGCAGACGATGCCGACAGAAACTTTTTGGCATATCAGCGCAAGGATCGCACAGGGAACATGGTTGTGGTGATGATCAACTTTTCGGGCGCAGATTATAAAAACTATCGTTTAGGCTTGCCGAAGGGCTCGTATAAAGTGATTTTCAACAGCGATTCTGTCCGCTATGGCGGTACGGGCGCAATGCGCAAACAAATTTTCCATACGACAAAAACGTTTAGTCATGGAAAGGAAAATTCGATAACATTCGATCTTCCCAAACTGACTTGCGTTTATTTGATAAAAAATAATTAATCCAAGGGGGATGCTTTTATGCAAAGAAAAAAAGAATGCGTTGCAATGCTTTTGGCAGGCGGACAAGGTAGCAGACTGTACGCCTTAACCACCAACATTGCAAAACCTGCCGTTGCTTTCGGCGCGAAGTACCGTATTATCGACTTCCCGTTGTCCAACTGCATCAATTCGGGGATCGACACCGTCGGCGTGCTGACGCAATATCAGCCGTTGATTCTGAACGAATACATCGGCAACGGACAGCCGTGGGATTTGGACAGAACGTACGGCGGCGTACATATCCTTTCACCATATCAGGCGAAAACGCGCTCATCGTGGTACGAGGGCACGGCAAATGCCATTTACCAAAATATGCATTTCATGAAAATGTACAATCCTGAATATATTTTGGTGCTTGGCGGTGACCATATTTATAAAATGGACTATGCCGCAATGTTGAAAGCTCATAAAGAAACGGGGGCGGATTGTACGATTGCTGCGTTGAACGTGCCTTTGAGCGAGGCTTCGAGATTCGGTATTTTGAACACGAATCCCGACCATTCCATTTATCAATTTGAAGAAAAGCCAAAAGTTCCCAAGAGCACTTTGGCATCGATGGGTATTTACATCTTCAATGCGGAAAAATTGTTCCGTTATTTGGAAGCGGACGAAGCAAACCCTAACTCGTCCAAGGATTTCGGCAAAGATGTGCTTCCCGCTATGTTGAACGCAGGCGAAAAGATGTTCGCATACGAATTCAACGGCTATTGGAAGGATGTTGGTACGGTGGCTTCGTTGTGGCAAGCGAATATGGACTTGCTTGGTGAGCACCCCGAATTTGACGTAGGTGACAAGGCATGGAAGATTCATTCGCGCAATCCGCTTGCGCCGCCCGAACATATCGGCGAAAACGGCGTGGTGAAAAACTCCATGGTCGCGCTCGGTTGTGAAATTTACGGCACGGTTGAAAACTCCGTTTTAGGTAGCAACGTCGTCATCGAAGAGGGCGCAATCGTCAAAGACGCCGTGGTATTTGCCAACAGCGAGGTGAAAGCGGGTGCAAAAGTCAGCTATGCCGTCGTGGACGAAAACGTTACCATCGGCAAGAACGCAAAAATCGGCGTGGAAAAAGATCCGAATGCAGAAATCGTCGTACTCGGCAGAGGTATTCGCGTAGCGGACGGCGTTTCGGTGACAGAAGGTCAAAAACACGAAACGGATATTTTGGAATAAGGGGGAACAAGATTATGGCAGCATCTGCAATCGGTGTAATTTTTTCTAATATGAATGAACAAAACGTGCCTGAACTTGTCCGCAGAAGAACGATGGCATCCATTCCGTTCGGCGGCAGATATCGTATCATCGACTTTACTCTGTCTAACATGGTAAATTCGGGTATTACGACGGTCGGGCTTATGGCAAACAACAATTATCGCTCGTTAATCGACCATATCGGCAGTGGTAAGGATTGGGATTTGGCGCGTAAAGACGGCGGCGTGATTCTTTTGCCTCCTTTCTCGGAAAAGCACGACAAATTGTACACGACCAGATTGGAAGCGTTGAGTTCCTTGACGGGCTTTTTGAGCCGCAGAAAGGAAAAATACGTGGTTTTGACGGACTGCGACGGTGTAGCGAAAATCGATATTTCCGCCATCATTGATTACCATGAAGAAAAGAAAGCGGACATCACCATGGTTACCCATTACGGTAAGGTGGGCGCGCGTTCCGATTTCATGATTACGGAAGCCAACGACGACGGGCGCGTGGTGGATTTGAAACACTCGCCGAACCTGCCGCAAGGGACTAAGGCGGATATTTTCATCAATATTATGATTATTGACAGACAGTTCCTTTTGAATATCGTAGAAGATTCGGTTACCCACGGGTACAACAGCTTTGAAAGCGATGTTTTGATTAAGCAAGTCGATAGCTTAAAAATTTACCGCTATCAATTCGACGGCTATTACGGCGGCATCGATTCTATGTCCGCTTACTTCAAGCATAACATGGAATTATTGAATAAGGAAGTGCGCGACGAGCTGTTCGGCGAACGCAACGTATATACCAAAGTGCGTGATAGCGCGCCCTCGAAATACGGCGAAAATGCAGTCGTGAAAAACTCGTTGATTTCCGACGGTTGCGTGATTGAAGGCGTGGTTGAAAATTCCATTCTTTTCCGCGGCGTCAAGGTCGGGAAAGGAGCGGTTGTTCGCAACTCCATTATCATGCAAGACAACTTCATCGGCGAAAATACTTCGTTGAACTGCGTAATCACTGATAAAAACGTGGTCATCAGCGACATGAAAACGCTGAGCGGTTGCAGCGAATTGCCTTACTTTATTCAAAAAGGCACAAGACTTTAACAGCGTAGACGGTTGCGCGGCTCGAAAGTAATAACGCGTCGCGCAACTTACTAAAAAAGCAGGAAAAATAGGGAGGAATATTGAATATGGCGGCAGGAACAAGCACAAGTGCGGCAAACGTGACACAGAACGGAATTGAAGTGTTATTGCAAACCGCGGACATTCAAAAATACGAAAGAAAAGAGGACCCGACGGTTACCCCCAAACGGAAAATTCTGTTTGCGGCATCGGAGGCAAGACCGTTCATTGCAACGGGCGGACTTGCGGACGTAATCGGTTCGTTGCCGAAAGCATTGGCAAAAGACCCGACGTACGATATCCGCGTGGTATTGCCTTTATACTCGGATATCAAGCCTGAACTTCGGCGCAAAATGTCCTTTTTAGGCAATATTTACGTACCGCTTTCTTGGCGGAATCAATATTGCGGTATTTTCAGTTTCGAACAGGACGGCGTAACTTTCTACTTCTTAGATAATGAATATTATTTCAAGCGTCCCGGTTGCTATGGATACTACGACGATGGTGAACGTTTTGCTTTCTTCTCCCGTAGTATTATGGAATTTTTGCCGTTTATAGGTTTCTATCCCGACGTATTGCATTGCCACGATTGGCAAACGGCGTTGGTGGCAATTTACTTAAAGACGATTTATTGCAAACGCCCCGAATATCAGTTTATTCGCGCGTTGTTTACCATTCATAATATTGAATACCAAGGCAAATATTCCTTGGATGTCTTAGAGGATTTGTTCGGCATTTCGAATAGCGAAGCGTATTTGGTAGAATACAACGGCTGCATCAATTTGATGAAGGGCGCAATTGAGTGTTGCGAACGTTTCTCTACAGTCAGCCCTACGTATGCAAGAGAAATTCAAACGGCAGAATACGCGCACGGTTTGGAAGAAATTATTTGCAAAAATTCCTTCAAATTGACAGGGATTTTGAACGGTATCGACGTAGACAATTATAACAGCGAAACGGATACAGCGCTTTTTGCCAACTACTCGGCAAACGATTTCAGCGGTAAGGCAGTCTGTAAGGCAGAATTGCAGAAAATGCTTTCGTTGCCTGTCAAAGACGTGCCGATTATTGCGATGATTTCTCGTTTGGTTTCGCATAAAGGTTTAGATTTAGTGCAGGCGATTGCCGAAGATATTTTGCACGAAGACGTGCAATTCGTCTTGCTTGGCACGGGGGATGCGGCGTATGAAAATTATTTCCGCAATCTCGGCGCAAGATACGAAGGGAAAGTTTCCGCAAATATCGCGTTTAACGGCGATTTATCTAAAAAAATCTATTCGGGGGCGGATATCTTCTTGATGCCTTCGATCAGCGAGCCCTGCGGCTTGTCGCAGATGATTGCGTCCAGATACGCAACCGTACCCATCGTACGCGAAACGGGCGGCTTGTTTGATAGTATCAAACCGTTCGGCGCGGGAGGCAACGGATTTACCTTTGCTTCGCGGAACCCGTACGACTTGCTTTACGTCGTGCACGAAGCGTTGGATACGTTTAAAAATCACGAGGCTTGGCAAGGCTTAATGCAACGGGCGGCTACGACAGACTTCTCGTGGTTGCGTTCTGCGGACGAATATAAAAAGCTTTACGAAGACACCTTTTCGGTAGGGCTCTAAAAAACGCAAGAAAAAATTAGGAGATATAGAGAAATGAAAAAAGAAACCATCAGCGCAACGGAGGCAAGGGAGCTTATTAACGGTAAGCTTTCGCGCTACTTCGGCGTTGCGCCTTCCGAGGCGAAAAAAGATCAACTTTACAAAGCCGTAGTGATGAGTGTGCGCGATATTATGCTGGAAAAGCGCCACGATTTTCACTTGCAGACCAAGGCAAAAAAGGCAAAGCGTGTTTACTATCTCTGTATGGAGTTCTTGTTGGGGCGTTCCTTGAAAAACAGCGTATTCAATCTTGGCATACGCGATGTATTTGCGGAAGCTTTGAAAGAATACGATACGACGTTGGAGGACTTGTACGAGTTAGAACCTGATGCAGGTTTGGGCAACGGCGGTCTTGGTCGTCTTGCAGCTTGTTTCTTGGACGGTTTGGCTACGCAGGACTATCCTGCAATGGGTTTTTCCATTCGCTACGATTACGGTTTGTTTAAGCAGAAAATCGTAGACGGTTGGCAGACGGAATTGCCCGACGTGTGGTTGCCCGGCGGCGAAGTTTGGTTGACGCAACGCAGCGATAAGACATTCACAGTAAAATTCGACGGCTATATCGAAGAAAAGTGGACGGAACACGGCTTGGAAACGATTTATCGCGACCCCAAAGAAATTCAAGCCGTTGCTTACGATATGATGGTTTCCGGGTACGACAGCAAGGCGGTGTCCGTTTTGCGACTTTGGAAGGCAAAGAGCGTACAGAATTTCGATATGAAATTGTTTTCGCAAGGGGATTATGCGTCGGTTATGAAGGACGATAACGAGGCGGAATTGATTTCCAAGGTGCTTTATCCTGCCGATAACCACCAAGAGGGTAAATCTTTGCGTTTGAAACAGCAATATTTCCTTGTTTCCGCATCCTTGCAGAACATTCTTGCCGACCATAAGAGAAGATACGGATCGTTGCGCTTGTTGCCGAAAATGGCGGCTATTCACCTCAATGATACCCATCCTGCTTTGGCAATTCCCGAATTGATGCGTTTGCTCATCGACGAAAACGGCATGAGTTGGGACGAGGCGTGGGGTATTACAACTTCCGTTTGCGCTTACACTAACCACACGGTTTTGGCGGAAGCTTTGGAAACGTGGCCCGAAGATTTGATTGCGCGCCGCTTGCCTCGTATTTATTCGATTTTGAAGGAAATCAACCGCCGATTCTGCGAAGAGCTTTGGGTGAAATACCCAGGCGATTGGGATAAAATTTCCAGAATGTCCATCATTTCTTACAATACCGTAAAAATGGCAAACTTGTCCGTGTTGGGTTCGCACCACGTCAACGGCGTTTCTGCGTTGCACAGCGAAATCATCAAAGACAGCATTTTTAAGGACTTTTACGAGTTCACACCCAACAAATTTACCAACGTAACCAACGGTATCGCGCACAGACGTTGGCTGAATCAGTCTAATCCCGAGCTTTGCGCTCTGTTAAACGATTGCATCGGTGAAGGCTATGCAAAAGATGCTGCGAAGTTGGCAGAATTGAAGAAATTTGAAAACGATGACAGTGTTTTGAAGCGCTTGGACGAGATTAAGGCGATTAAAAAGAAACAGTTCGCCGATTTTGCCTATAAGAAACAGGGCATAATCATCAACCCGAACACCATTTTCGACGTACAAGCAAAGCGTTTGCACGAATATAAGCGGCAACTTTTGAATGTTTTGCATATCATTAGCGATTATCTGATTTTGAAGGAAAATCCCGATGCGCCCATTCAGCCCAAAACGTATATTTTTGCGGCAAAAGCGGCGGCAGGGTATTATATGGCAAAGAAAATAATCAAATTGATTTGCTACCTTGCCGAAGATATCCGCAAGAATCCGAAAATAGCCGAAAAGCTGAACGTCGTATATATGGAAGACTATAACGTGACGATGTCCGAATATTTGATGCCTGCTTCCGAAATTTCCGAGCAAATTTCTCTTGCGGGAAAAGAAGCGAGCGGTACGGGTAACATGAAATTCATGATTAACGGTGCGTTGACTGTCGGTACGATGGACGGCGCAAACGTGGAAATGTACGAACATGTCGGCAAAGACAACATCTATATTTTCGGTTTGAATGCCGACGAGGTATCGGAAATTTGGCGCAACGGCTATTCCGCGAGCGTGTATTATAACAACGATACCATGTTGCGTAAAGTGGTAGAGGCGTTGATTGTTGGTTTTAACGGCGAATCTTTCTCGTCGATTGCAAACTACCTTTTAACGGGCTCGCCGATTGCCGATCCGTATATGTGCATGGCGGATTTCCAATCCTATTTGGCAACGCAAAACGAATCTTCCCGTCTGTATGCCACCGACAAGCGTAGCTGGAACCAAAAATCCTTGCGTAACATCGCGGCTGCCGGGTTTTTCTCGGCGGATAGAAGCATTCGCGACTATGCAAACAACATTTGGAATTTGAAGTCCTTGAAAAACGATTAAGTTTTGCATACTTTCCGCAAAACGACACAAATTAAGACGAAACCGCAAAAAGCTGTAATTTGTTTACGGCTTTTTGTCGGGTTATAGAGGTTTTATCGATGATGCATATTTACTATAATCCCTTAGACAAAGCCTGCAAAAACATTGTCGGCGGCGTAAAAGAAGGGGAATATACACAATTTTCTGTGTTTTTATTGAAAGATGAGGTGCATTTTAAGCGGATTTATCAAAACGAATCCCTGCGCCGCTCCATTGACGAAGAAGACTGTACCGCGGGAACGGAAAATGCTTTTTTGCGTATTTTTCGCGATGGAGGCACGCCCGATTTATTTCCGATGCAGAAAACGAAGTTCGGCTGGACGATTTCCGTTAAGATGCATAGCGCCGGGCTGTATTACTATTCCTTTTTTATTGAAAACACAGGGTATATCGTTTGCAACAATATGGAAATGGGGGAGCTTGCCGAATATCCGCGCGATTTCCTTTTAACCGTTTCTACAGCGGATTATAGCACCCCCGATTGGTTCAAGGGCGGCGTGATGTATCAAATTTTTCCCGATCGTTTTCGCAAAAAAGGTAGTACGCCAGACATAAAAGGACGTGTATGCCGTACAGATTGGGATGGCACACCCTCATATAAGCCTAACGAATTCGGAAAAGTATTAAACAACGACTTTTTCGGCGGAAATTTGCAAGGCGTTATCGAAAAACTGCCGTATTTAAAATCTCTGGGCGTAACAACCATTTACTTTAATCCGATTTTTGAGGCAGCCTCTAATCATCGTTACGATACTTCGAATTACGAAAAAATCGATCCGTTTTTGGGCACGGAAACGGACTTTTCTGCATTGATTGAACAAGCGGAAACGCAAGGTATACGCGTTATTTTGGACGGCGTATTCAATCATACGGGCGATGACAGCGTTTATTTTAATAAATACGGCAATTATCCGTCCGTCGGCGCATATCAGTCCAAGGACTCTCCCTATTATTCGTGGTACTCTTTTCAAGATTTTCCGAATAAATACAGCAGTTGGTGGGGAATCGATATTTTGCCCGAAGTAAACGAACGCTCGGAATCCTATCAAAATTACCTGTTTGGCGAAAACGGCGTATTGAAAAAGTGGCTTCGGTTCGGTATCGGCGGCTATCGCTTGGACGTTGCCGACGAATTGCCCGATTTTTTCTTAAAAATGCTGCGAAAATCCGTCAAGAACGAAAATCCCGATGCGATCATTATCGGCGAAGTTTGGGAAGATGCGTCGAATAAAATCGCCTATTCGACTCGTAGAGAATATTTACACGGCAAAGAATTAGACAGCGTGATGAATTATCCGCTGAAAGACGGCATTATCCGCTATATGCAAACGGGAAATGCGCGCGATTTGCTTGCCGTAATTCGGCTTTTAATTGATCATTACCCCAAAGAAACTTTGGATAGCTTGATGAATATTTTAGGCACGCACGATACGGTGCGGATTTTAACCGTTTTGGGTGGCATTACCTGTAGAAATAAGGACGAAATGGCACAAGACAGCGCATATTTATCACCTAAAAACAAGCAAAAGGCCATAGAAAAACTGAAAATGGCGGCAGTTTTGCAATTTACTATGCCAGGTATACCTTGTATCTATTACGGCGACGAAGTCGGCATGGAAGGACATTCCGATCCATTTTGCAGACGATGTTTCCCATGGGATTCTCACAATTCGGAACTGACGGACTTTTACAGTCGCTTAGGCAAACTGCGTGAAACCTATCGTGACGTATTCAAAACGGGCGACTTTGCCGATTTATATTTAGACGGCGGATTTTTCTATTATAAACGCGAATCCAAAAATGGCAGCGTATACGTATACGTAAATCATTCCGAAAAAAATTATCAAATCGATTTAAATGAGAAATACATGGATTGTATGTCGCAGGAAATTTTAGAAAAACAGATTTTTGTGCAACCGAATTCTTTTAGAATTTTTGCAAGATTATAATTGCAAAATCGAAAATATTTAAAAAATTATCGAAAACGAACCGAAAATACTTCCCTTTTCGGTTTTTATGTGATATACTATTCGTAAAAGCTGCATTTTACGAATAGTTGCGTATTTCTCTCCCCTTCGTCTATTTTTCGTGGCGGAGCAAATATAGTCAATACTTTTGTCTGTTTATCGATGGAATTTTTCTGCGTTATCTTGTTATTTCTCTACATCAAATGATAACACCGAAATATTCACGCAATTATGCCATATTTAATAAAACGCCTGTGTTCAGAAAGGATTACATATGAAAAAAGAAAATTATTACGAGAAACGAAATATCTCTGATTTTGATAAAATTGCGGAGCTTTTGGATGAACTCCCCCCTTTCTGTGCCGATTACTTTTTGGGTATTGAAACAAGAACGAGCGCGCAAACACGCTTGAAATACGCCTACGATTTGCGTATTTTCTTTGATTTTCTTTGTAAACGCAAATATCGCAATATGTCGGTTACGGATTTAACGTTGGAATATTTAGAAAACGTTACGCACAACGACATCGAACTTTTTTTAAGTTACCTTTCCCACTACCGTTTCCGCGACAAATACCTTTCTTGCGACGAACGCGCAAAAGCGAGAAAACTCTCTGCCGTGCGTGCGCTTTTTAAATACTTTTTTAATAAGGGGATGATCGAAGTCGATAATTCCGCCAAGGTTTCCACCCCGAAATTGCACGATAAAGAAATTATCCGTTTGGAAGCCGATGAAGTTTCCGAGCTAATCGGGGTTGCGGAATCGGGAAACGGACTTTCTAAGCACGCGGCAGGCTATCACAGCAAGACGAAAATTCGCGATACGGCGATTTTAACCCTCTTTTTGGGTACGGGAATTCGTATCAGCGAGCTTGTCGGCTTGGATAACGATAGCTTTGATTTCGAAGAAAATTCCTTTTTGGTCACGAGAAAAGGTGGCAGCCAAGCCATTTTATATTTTTCAGACGAAGTCAAATATGCTTTGCAAGAATACATAGCCGAAAAATCCAACGACCCGAAAGTACCCGAAGACGAAAACGCATTTTTCCTTTCGATGCAATATAAGCGCATTAACGTGCGTTCGGTGGAAATTCTTGTGAAAAAGTATAGCAAACTCGTCACGCCCCTTAAAAAGATCACGCCGCACAAGCTTCGTAGCACGTACGGCACCCGTTTATACAATTCTACGGGCGATATTTACGTGGTTGCGGATGTTTTAGGGCATCGCGACGTGAACACGACCAAAAAGCATTACGCCGCCATTACGGAAGATAATCGCAAGCGCGTAGCAAATGCCGTCAAGCTCCGCAATGAAGACGAAAACGACGATTCTAAGGACTAAAAGGAAAGTTAGCGTATGTATCAAACCATGGACACGACCATTGAAAAAATTTATGTAATTCAGCCGATTACGCGCGAAAATGTAAGTTCATATAAGGTGTTACAGGCGGAAGCCGTGGCTTTGATTGAAAGCGCAGGCGCGCAATACGTAGATACCATTTATCAAAACGTGCGCGAAATCAACGCGGCTACCTTCATTGGCGAGGGAAAATTGCAAGAACTTGCCGAACGCTTGCGTGATTTGGACGAAGCGAGCGTCACCGTGTTGTTTAACGGCGAGCTGTCCCCTTCGCAAACCTTAAATATTTCGGCAGCGTTAGACAATCGGAAAGTCATTGACCGCACTACGCTGATTTTGGATATTTTCGCTAAAAACGCACAAAGCAGCGAGGGAAAATTGCAGGTGGAACTTGCGCAACTGAACTATATTTATACTCGTTTAAAAGGTAAAGGCGCGGCGCTTTCTCGCCTTGGCGGCGGTGTAGGTACGCGCGGCCCCGGCGAAACCAAGTTAGAAACGGATCGTCGGTATATCCGTCGCCGTATTCAATATTTGGAAAGTTGCTTAAAGAAAACGGAAAAACGGCGTTCATTGCAGACAACGCGCAGAAAGCGCGACGAGGTAAAAACGATTGCCTTGGTCGGTTATACCAATACGGGTAAATCCACCCTATTAAACTTGTTGACGGGCGCAAACGTGTACGCAAAAAACGAGTTATTTGCTACGTTAGACCCTACGGCGCGGCAATTTACGATTGAGGACGTGCCCTTCTTGCTTGTCGATACGGTTGGCTTTTTGCAAGATTTACCGCACCATTTGATTGATGCCTTTCAATCCACGCTGGAAAGTGCATTGCATTGCGATTTGGCGTTGATTGTCTGCGATGCGACAGACGAATACGATATGCAACTGCAAACCACCCTTTCCACCCTGGAGTCCATGGATTTTGCGTCCCATTATCTCGTTGTGATGAACAAAAGTGAAAATATTGCCGATTCTTCCGTCTTTCCGTATGGCAGCATTGCCATTTCCGCAAAAGAAAATCTCGGTATCGACCACTTGAAAAAGGCGATTTTACAAAAATTCCAAAGCGAATTTTTCTTTTGCACGCTGTTTGTTCCGTATGCACAAATGCACGAATATCAATGCGTGAAAGGCTACGTCACCGAACGCAACCTCACGTTTACCGACGACGGACAGAACATCGACGCCGTGATTCCGGCGCGGTATATCGATAAAGTACAGCCGTTTATCGTCGAAAAAAAGACAATGTAAATGACAAATATAATGCACCGACAGACAAAACCCCGACGGAAGTTTCCGTCGGGGTTTTGTTTTCTATTCAGTACGGAGCAATGTTATTCGCCGTCTTCGTGATAGTCGGCAGGATTCATAAAAATCTTATCGATTTTGATAGATGCAACATCGTCCATTTGAATACATTTACCGCAATTATCGCATATTTTCATAGGATCTAAATCGCAAATGTCACATTCCATACAGCCGTTGCAAGGGCGGTCGTATAACACGCAGGGTTCACCGTATTTTCTTTCCATAATTGAATACCTCTTTCTTTTCTAATATAATTATAGCACAAAAAAATAAAAAATCAAGCGTTTCAACGGAAATATTGAAAAATATCATAAACATTTGTTTGCATTTTATTGAAAAGTGTGGTATAATGTTACTACGAATGTAAAAGCGAGGTTTCCCTATGGTTACAGAAGAGAAATTGACGATGGTTATGGATTATATCCGTAAATTTTCGGAGGAATACGGTTACACCCCCTCCGTTCGAGAAATCGCCAAAGAATGCAATATTAAGTCCACGGCAACCGTTCATAGCTATTTAGAGCGGTTGAAGGACAAGGGTTACGTCAATAGGACGATGAATAAAAAACGCTCGGTGACGATTGGCAAAAATGCCGTGGTTAGCGTTCCCCTCATCGGTACGGTTGCTGCAGGTCAACCGATTTTCGCTTACGAAAATTATGAAGAATATTACACCTTCCCCATCAGCGAATACAGTGGCGACGATTTGTTTATGCTCCGCGTAGAAGGTACTTCCATGATCGATGCGGGTATCATGAACGGCGATAAAATTATCGTTCGCCGTCAACCCACAGCAGAAAACGGCGAAATCGTCGTTGCTATGGTGGACGATTCCGCAACGGTTAAACGCTTTTATCGCAAAAGCGGTCAAATCATTTTGCACCCCGAAAACGAAGCCCTCTCCGATATGGTCTTTACGGACGGGGAAATTCGTATTCTCGGCAAAGTACTGGGCTTAATGCGGAACTATCGACTTTGAATTACTTGCGGAACATTGCCTCCTAAAATAAAAGAAACGTTTTCATTTTGGCGAAGACGTTTCTTTTTTTGCGTTTTTTAAGAATAATGCGGCAAAATATGACTGATTATAAGCCTTTCAAGTAGGCAACTTCCCATTCCGTCAAGGCGCGGTATTCGCCGCGGTCCAAGCCTTTCAACTTTAATTGCCCGATGCTGATACGCTTCAAAAACTCTACGTTTTTGCCGATACTCTCAAACATACGGCGGACTTGTCTGTTTCTGCCTTCGGTGATGGTAATGTGCACTTTGGTATAGGCTTTGTTGGTTTCTACAATGTGTGCCTTGCACTTCTTTGTTAAAACGCCGTCTAATTCTACCCCGGAACGAATGGGATTTAAGTCCTTTTCCGTCATGACGCCTTCGATACGCGCCATATAGGTTTTAGGGATTTCCGTAGTCGGATGAGTTAAGCGGAATGCCAAGTCACCGTCGTTCGTCAAGAGCAAAAGTCCTTCTGTTGCATAGTCCAAGCGTCCGACAGGGAAAATCCTGCCTAAGCCCTCGGGCAAAATGTCCATAACCGTTTTACGGCCTCTATCGTCGGAAACGGTGCAAACCACCCCCTTGGGTTTGTTCATGATATAATAAACGAGTTGTGTTTCTTCGGCGGAAACAGGCGCATCGTCTACCATAACGATATCCCCCTCGTCCACGCTTACGCCAAGCGTTGCAATTTGTCCGTTCACTTTTACTCTGCCTGCGGAAATCATTTCGTCGGCGTGCCGTCTGCTGGCAATGCCTTTATCCGCCAAATACTTGTTGATTCTCATACTTTCTTTTGTTTTCTCCGTATACTTTCTAACTTATAGTTTATATAAATTTGCCGAAAAAAGCAACCGTTTTGCAAGTGTAATTTGAATTTGCCCAAGAATTCCTTCCGGATTTTTCTTTTCAACAGGCAAAATTTGCGTTTCAATCCATTTTTCTTCGCCTTCGCACAGCGGATAAACAAAGTCCTCTTTTGTGTGGACCGAATACGCTTTTCCGTCGATTGTCGCGGTAAATGTTTCTTCCTTGGAAAGCAAAGGAACCAGCCGATAAGCACGGAAAGCATCGTTCAGCAAGGCGGCGGACCGCTCGTACATATTCGGGGAAGACAACACCGAACAAATCAATGTCATACCCTCTTTTTCCATTGCGCTCACCAAACAGCGCCCCGCCTCTTTGGTGTATCCCGTTTTTACGCCGATTCCGCCGTATTCCGTCAGCATTTTGTTCTTGTTTTTCCAATGCCGAGGTTGAAAATATCGGGTGGATACAATTTCGCAAAAGGTTGGATTTTGCATTGCTGCGCATGCAATCAAGGTCAAATCTTTTGCTGTTGTATAATGGTTTTGACAGGGTAAGCCGTGCGGATTGCGAAAGTTTGTTGTCGTTGCCCCTGCGCTTAGTGCAAACTCGTTCATGCGTGCGGTAAACGCGCTGACAGAATCGGAAATATGCAATGCCAACGCCGTTGCGCAATCGTTGCCGGAACGCAACATCAGCCCGTATAAAAGCTCTCGTACGGTATATTCCTCTCCGCTTTTCAAATAAACGGAAGAGCCCTCTACCCCTTCTGCTTCGCGTGGTATAGTAATTTTCTGCTCCAAGTCATCGCACAAAGCTAATACCGTTGCCGCCGTGGCGATTTTCGTTGTGCTTGCCATAGGCAAACGGATATCTGCGTTCGATTCGTATAGAATACGTCGGCTGTGAAGCTCCATAACGCATTCCGCTTTGGATTCGGAGATTGTGGCAGAAACGGTATACATAGTCTTAGCGCCACAAGAAATCATACCGATGAACGTTACGCTGAATACTAATGCTGCAATTTTTAACGTCTTTTTTCTCATTCTTTCGCCATTACATCGCGGAGAATTTCTCCTGCACGCTCTATTAGATTGTCTATCGGCTCGTCGGAAATGCGCATTATACGGCAACTTTTTCCGTCGTCGATTAAAAATCCCATCGGTTTCATACTGATTACGCCGCCGCTACCGCCTGCAAACGGAAATTCGTCCGTTTCTTTCACTACTTTTATATCTCCGTATTCGCCACCACCGACAACATTCCCCATGGTAATTTTTGAAAAGGGAATGATTTGAAAACCGCTTGCGGTGATAATCGGTTTCCCGATGATTGTGTTGACGTCGCCAACGGATTCTAAATGGCGCATAGACGAATCGATTAAATTGTTGATTTTTACCTTCTTTTCCGACACGATACCCCTCCTTATTACGTAAATGCCATATTTGCGATGAGTTTTGCTATATAAAATCGAGTGCCGATATTGCAAGAAATGCGCAATACGTCGCCGTCTGCAAGCCAAAGATTTTGTTCTAAACGGCTGATCTTGCCGCCGCGTAACAAATAATACGTTCGCAATACCGATACCGCGCACGTTACGGGCAACAGATAATCCGCTCCCGTTTCTACCGTCGTTTCCAACCTTGTTAGTGGAAACGTGCGCAAAAAAGAAAAGCGTTTACGCTCGGATTTCATTTGTTTATACGGAAAAACAATGGCTCGATTTTGAGAAATATGCAACGCCAAACCGCCCCTGTATGTGGCAACATAGCCGCCGACAATCCGTAGAAAAGAGAAAACGTAAAGCGCGAAACAGAACTTTCGGCGGTTGACGTCGTAATGTAGGTATAGGCGCGTAGGAATCGGTATGAACAGCAGTGCAGTCACAAGTACAACGATAATTCCGTACGGCAAAAAGTAAAAAGGCTTGCCCATAACGCTAATATGGGCAAGTCCGTTTTTGTTTATGTACCGTTTATGGTAAAAGTTTGTTTTTATTCGTCGTCTTCGTCATCAAAGTCGTCGTAGTCCTCGTCCAAGTCCTCATCATCGAACTCTGCATCAGGCTCCGCATATGTTTCCGTCGTTGCAAATTCGGTAACCGCCTCGTCCTCCGTTTCGTTGGTTTCATCGGAAACAGGTTCATTGTTTGCCCCAGGATGCAATTCTTCGTCCTTTTCGGGGTCGTAAACATCCTTTTCATACAAATAACTACCCGTAATTTCTTCAATCGTGCCAAGTTCGGCGATTTTCTTCATCAATTCATCGTAATCGGGCAAATCGGCAAGGGATTTCAACTTAAATCTGCGCAAAAAGTTGTCCGTCGTTTCATAGAGCATAGGTCTGCCGGGCGCATCCTTTCTGCCGCAAGGCGTAATCATTTCCATGCTGAGCAATGTGCTGACGGCATAATCGCTGTTCGTTTGGCGAATCGCCTCGATTTCGTTACGCGTAATTGGTTGTTTATAGGCAACGATTGCAGCACATTCCAAAATCGTCTTGGTAAACTCTTTTTCGCGAAGGGGCATAATCGTCGCCGCAACAGGTTCTTTATAGTCGGGGTTGGTCGCAAATTGCAATTTATGATTGATATGTAACAGACGGATTCCGCACGCACCCGAATATTTCTTTTCCAAATCGCGAATGGCGGCGTCGGCGTCCCTTTTGGTTACGTTCAGTTTTTCTTTGATTAAGTCGATGGGCACAGCGTCCCCTGCCGCAAACAAAATTGCTTCAATTATATTCGTCAATTTCTCCAATTTCTTCTTCCTCGCTTCTGTTGAGATTTTTCTTAATGGTAATTTCCGAGAACAAATCATTTTGTTCTACTAAAACGAATTGATGTTTGAGAAGTTCCAGCAACGCTTGAAAGGTCGTCACGATTTCCGCTTTGGTCGAATCCGTTACAAAAAGGTCTTCAAACTGCATACTTTCGCGTTCTTTGACCATATCGCGGATATACTTAATCTTATCGCGGACGGTAAAACGATCCCTCGGAATTTCACGGGGCGGCGGAGCGGCGCGCTTGTTGCTTTCAACGCGAATCAACATTTTTGTTAATGCGTCCACCAAGCCGTCTAAATTCAGGTCCTTATACTGTACGTTAAAGCCTGCAAATTCCTTGTCGGGTTCTTTGAAAAAGTAACCGATGGTTTCCCTCTCTTTCAGCTTGTATTCCTCTTCTTTAATCATATATTTCAGCTTCTGGTTGTATTCTTCCAGCGCCGTAATTAAAGAAGTTTCGGGGTCTTCGTCATAGTCGTCGTAATAATCGTCGTAATCGTCTACGGGCGGCAATAACCGCTTGGATTTAATTTCGATAATGGTTGCCGCGATGTTCAAATATTCGCTGGCTTTATCCAAATCGATATACGGCAAACCCTGCATATACGCAAGGAATTGGTCGGTTACGCGAGATACGAACACGTCCTTAATTTCAATTTCTTCTTGTTTGATTAAGTATAACAGCAAATCCAACGGACCTTCAAAATTGTCCAAAACGGTGGTATAGTCCACTTCCGTTTCAAAGTTCCGTACGGACGCAAGCGTGAGCTTTGTCTTTTCCTTCTCCATGCCTACTCCTTTCACCATACTAATATTGTTCTTGTTTTTATTTCAATCGTTCGGGAATTACGTCGTTTCGCACTAAATCCTCATAGGTCTGCGGCAAAACCACGTATTCCGCTGTTCCGTCGCGCACGAATACGCAAGCCGGAATTTTATTGCGGTTATAGTTCATCGCCATCGAATAATTATACGCGCCCGTTGAAAGAACGACAAGAATATCCCCCGATTTTGCTTGGGGCAATTCTACGTCTTTGGCAATAATATCGCCGCTTTCGCAACACTTCCCCGCAATCGAGACAAGCTCCGTCGGTTGTTCATTCGCGCGGTTAGCAAGCAATGCTGTGTATTTGGATTGGTAGAGTGCGTAACGAGGATTATCAAACATACCGCCGTCAATCGCAACGTATTTTTTTACGCCCGGTATTGTTTTGATTGCCCCTACCATATATAAAGTCACGCCCGCTTCGGCAACAATCGATCTGCCGGGTTCTAACAGCAAATACGGCAAATCCATTTGATGTTCGGCAGATTTCGCCTTAACAGCTTGAATCAGCGCCTCTAAATATTCCGCATAGCCTTGCGGTTGGATTTTTTTATCTTCGTCCGTATACCAAACGCCGAAACCACCGCCCAAATTTAACACTTTTAGGCGAAATTGAAGTTTTTGACGCATGTCAGCGGCAAAATCCATGCATTTATTTGCAGCCAAAACAAAGGACTGCTTTTCAAAAATTTGCGAACCGATATGGCAATGATAACCCAAAAGCCGCAAATGTTTCTTTTCCATAGCATACTTGGTGACGCGTTCCGCCTCGCCGTTCCAAACGGAAAAACCGAATTTGCTGTCCGTCGTCGCCGTTTGTACAAAGGCATGTGTATGTGCCTCTATTCCCGGATTGATACGGAGCAAAACAGGCTGACAAATGCCGCGTTTTTCTGCTTCCAAATCGATTTTATCCAGCTCGGAATAAGCGTCGGCAACAATCAAACCAACGCCCGTCGTCGCCGTTTGTACAAAGGCATGTGTATGTGCCTCTATTCCCGGATTGATACGGAGCAAAACAGGCTGACAAATGCCGCGTTTTTCTGCTTCCAAATCGATTTTATCCAGCTCGGAATAAGCGTCGGCAACAATCAAACCAACGCCTGCGTCCAACGCTTCGCCGATTTCGTAAGCTTGCTTGTTATTGCCGTGCATACAGATTTTTTCAGCAGGAAAACCTGCTTGCAACGCCGTATACAGTTCGCCGCCCGATACAACATCCACTCCGATATTCTCTTGCGCCGCAACGCAGTAAATCGCCTTACAGGAAAAGGCCTTGGAGGCATATAAAACCATGCCGTTTCCGTCGTAATGCGTTTGCAGGGCATCGCGAAATACCCCCATCATCGTACGGATATACGCCTCGTCGAATACGTACAATGGCGTACCGAAGGTATTTGCAAGTTGCACGCAATCGGCGCCGCCGATTTCCAAATGCCCGCTTTCGTTGATTTTCAATGTTTCTCTTTCGTTCATATTTTTCATTCCGGTTTTTTCGTATAAAGTTATTGTAACAGATTTGCGCAAAAATTGCAACGGCTGAATCAGGTTTTTTATAAAAAAATCCGCCCTTATAAAGAATTTCTTTATAAAAAGCGGAGTTCTATACTGTTTTTTGCGAATTTTGCCGATTATTTTCGGCGTATCCTTTTATTTTCGTGTATTCCATGCTTTCGCAACATCACGCAAGCGATCAAAGAAAGAAGCTTCTTTTACGTTTTCCGAGGTTAAAAGTTCCGTACGCGCCGTTTCCACACCGTCTTTATATACAATCAATTCGCCTACTTTTTCCCCTTTCTTTAAGGGCGCTTTGACATGGCTGATTTGCATTTCAACGGAAACGTTGGCTTTTTCGCCTTTTTTCGTAAACACGGAAAGGGAGTCCTTGGAGTAAATTCCCACTTTTTTGCGTTTCCCTCCGTCCACTTTTGCAAAATCTTCTAAAAGATTACCGCCCTCCACTATCTCTGTCGTTGCATAATTTGCAAAAGCGTAGTCGAACATCGTTCTTACGTCATTGAAACGAGTTTTGCTGTTTTCTTCGCCGATTACAACAGAAATAACGCGCGTTTTATCACGTTTTGCTGTGGCGGCAAGGCAGAATCCCGCCTCGTTCGTAAACCCCGTTTTTCCTCCGTCACACCCGTCATAAAAACGAACGAGCTTGTTTGTGTTGGTGATTTCGGTGTATCTGCCCTTCGGGTGCACGAACTTATCCATCCAAACTTTGCCATAGTCAAAATACCCTTCATACGAAAGCAAAGTTTTCAGCATGAGCGCAACATCCTTCGCGCAGGAGTATTGCGGCTCTTTGGGCAAACCAGTGCAGTTGGCAAATAAGGTGTTTTCTGCGCCGATCGATTTCGCCTTTTCGTTCATTCGGTCGACAAACAAACTCTCACTACCGGCAATGCGTTCGGCGAGCGCGACACAACTATCGTTTGCGGAACAAACCACAATGCTTTTCATCAATTCCGTAACGGGATATTTTGCGTTGGCTTCTAAAAAAACTTGCGAACCGCCCATACCGGCAGCGCGTTCACTGACAGAAACAAGCTCATCCAAACACAAATTTCCTGCGTCAATTTCGTCAAATGCCAAAATCAAGGTCATAATTTTGCACATACTCGCAATGGGCAAGCGGCTATTTTCCTCTTTGGCGAACATCACCGTATTTGTAGCGTAATCCATCAAATAAGCGGATTTTGCATGATTTTCTATAGTTTCTGCGCCGTTTTCAGCCATACAAACGATTGCACGGGGCGTTGAGCAATTATCTTTTAATGCTATACTCCCTATCCCGCTTATGCAACAGATAGCTACTCCGCCAAGCAGAAACCAACGGATTCCCTTTTTATTTTTCATTTTATCTCGTATAATATTGTTTAGATTTAGTCGGACGAATTCAGACTACAATATTATCCTTTTTCTTGTTTATCTTAAAAGAGTTTTTCTTTTGCTCTTTTTTAAGATATAATGGACATA
>CAYRAY010000022.1:0-7073 GCA_964422405.1 uncultured Clostridia bacterium
GTATGTACCTCTTCCGCACCGACGCTACGTCCGTTTCCCGTTACAGAACCAAACTCCGCGCCGCGCGCAATCCTCGTTTCCTCCGTCGAACCCTCCCTTTTTTCGGGCATTGTCACCATGCTGTTTTCCTCGTTCAACGCATACCTGCCCCCGTCATTTGCGATTTTATCGCCACAGAGCGGCTGCGCCGAGCCTGCCGCGTTTTCCAAAGCCTCGGGTCGGTCTTGCAGTTGGGTATGCGCTTTACCCATGTCAAAAACAAAGTCGTCAAACGCCCTCGTCTCCGCTTTCCTCGCCACGGCGCGTTCCTTCAGCTTTTCCGCCTTTTCCGCCGCCGCTACCCGCATTTCTTCCCGATTTTCCGCCGCCTTTTCCAACACTTTCAGCCGTTGGCTGCGTCTTGTAAACTCCGCTTCCAACGCCTCGTACGCGCTTGCAAGGGCGTCTGCGTCCTTAAACTTTTTCCACACTGCCGAGGCTTTCTTCTCCGCCGTTTCCTCGCCGACCGCCCTTCCTGCGTCCGCCTCCAAAACGGCACTCCCTACACTTGTCATCGTTTCCTCCGTTCCCAAAGTTTCCACGCAAACGTTCTCCTCTTTTTCCATATCTTTCCTCCTTTTTCTCCTTTTTTATCGTTGACAGAACGGCAACTCCCTGCCGCCGTTTCTCTCCATACCCGCCGCACCCTGCGGTATTCATCGCATACCTGGTATGCCACTACATTTTGCTCAATCTAATTTCACAAACCGAAAAAAACATATTCATCGCATACCTGGTATGCCCGTTTCCTATTTTTCAGCGTTTTTATCATCCTCGGACAAATCCTCCGACAAGTCCTCAAAAACCTCGCCGCACTCCGTCCTCTTTTGCATGGCTTTGTGTGCCGCAATATGTCGATAGAATCGTGCCTTCACCGCCTCGCCGTCCGCCAACTTCTTAAACTCGGCAGAAAGCAAATATCGGATATGCTCCGTCACGTGCAAATCATGGTCGTCGTACCAATCGGGCGCAAGCTCGTCAAATTTCAAACTCAAATTCTCCTCTTCCGCCTTGCCGATGTGTAAGGCGGAAATATCCTTCGCGTTCTCATAACTGCCGAACCCGAACGCCTCCAAAATACGATTCTTATTCTCCGCACTCAACTTGCCGTCCTTGTCCGTCAACAGCCCTGCATCGTACAATTTCAACAACGTCGCCTTCTTCTCCTCGGGGCTCATCGTGTCTTGCGATTCAAACCGAATATCGTTCACCGACAGTTTAGAGGCATTGAAATAATAGGTCTGCACCTTCTTGTTTTCCCCCGTCATGGTCATCAACCTCGCCGTGCCGCCAAACTGACGATATAACCGCAAAATCTGCCTACCCACACGCTTCAATGCCTCGTGAATACACGCCGTCGTCGCCGCCAACCTCGATTCGTCTTGCGAAATCAAAAGTTGCAGCCCCGTCGCGCTCGTCACACTCAACGGTGTCGAACTCTGCGCCAGATCGCTCACGCCGCTGATCAACGAAAATTCCTTTTCCAGCCACGCTTCCTCGTCTTTGAACTCGCTCGGCATATTGCCGCAATCCAGCATTTCAGGCGCTTTTCCGCCTTGGCGATACACCAACACCTTGCCGGGCAACAACCCTTCTTCGGCAAGCTCGTCGGTGTCCACCGCGCCGTCCTCCACCGTCAATACCCCCATCGACAACCGATTCAAAAACTCGTGCTTTCGGTTTCGCACCGCATTGTATGCCCTCTGCACGGGGATTAATCGATCCACAATACTCGTCGCAAAAAACGCACCGGGCAACCGCAAACTATCCTGCTTTACAAACGGAAAGGTCCGTTCCCCTCTGTCGCCGTTCTTATAGGGTAACTCCCCTGCGTACAGCAACTTGCCGTCCGCCACAATTTCCAACTTCCCGTTCGGGCACCCCGCCGTCGGCTTGGTGTATCGTTCCAGCAACAGAACCCCGTCTTCCAACTTCGCCGCGTGCATGCCCTTGTTGACAGAAGGTAACTTCGCCGCCGATGGCTCGGTATATCCAAACAGATCGCCCGTCGCGCGCCCCGTCACAGCCACACCGAATTTCTCAAACACGTATGCGGCAGTCACCGCTTGCGCCTGAATCACACTCTGCACGCCGTCAAAATCTTCCACGTCCAATCGGTCGGGAAATATCTCAAACGGAGGCACCACCGCCACTTGCACTTCCCCCTCGAACACGGCATTCCCGTCCTCGTCCACGGCAACCTGCCGACCGCCCGATTCGTCCCAAAGCACCTTATAAAACACACTACCGCAAATTTCCGACCACACCGTCGCGCGTGACGTACTTTCATATAACCCGATGCGATCCTGCACATATTGCAAAATCCCCGTCGCCAACTCCGCCGCCTTCAAATCCCCGTCCTCGTCCGAAAAAGCGCGCACTTTCAGCGTCGGCTTCAAGTTTTCCAGTTTGGCGATACGAGAATCCACCGCAGGCGCAATGTGGTTGAACACCCTGCGCGATTGCCAATAATATTGCTTGTCCTCCTCCACCAAACCGCCAAACGGAGACACGTCGCAATACTGATTGCCGCTAAAAAAATTCATATTCAAACGCCAACCATTTTCAATGCTCCGCCTCGCCTCTCTGCGCCGCTCAAAATCCTCGGTAACTTCCGCCGCCAGCCGTTTCGCCGCCAGCTCCGCCGCCCGTTCTTCCGCCTGTCGATCCACTGTTTTTTGCTCCATAACCTCTCTCCTTTTCCTTTATTTTTTCCTGACCACCCGTTTTCTCGGTTTCGGTCTTGGCTTTTTTATCGGCTTTGCCGCAACGGAATCCCACTTAACATCTTCTGCTACGCTTTTTCCCGATTTTTCCACGTTATCCTCGCTTTCGCAAACCTCTTTTTTTATAACAGAACCGCTTGTCCCGCCCGCCGCAGTTTCCTCACTCTTGCAAACAGAATTTCCCGTCTTTCCCCCGTCATCGCATACCTGCCCTGCCGATTTCGCAAAGCTTTCCTGCTTGTCCACAGACTTCGCCGCCGATTTCACCGCCGTTTTCTTCTCTTTTTCCGCCTTGTCGGCAAGCTCCTTTTCAATCCGAAACAGCAACCGTTTCTTTTCCGCCTGCAACGCCTCGTCCGACCATTGTCCGTAATCCGAACCCTCACCCGAGCTTAACAATAATTGCACGGCTTTCAAATCAGGCGGCACGTCCTTTTTCGTCTTTTTTCGCTTGGTGAGCTTCAACTCCCCGTTCACTTCGGCATATTCCTCGGTGACCTCGGCAATCTGATACCCCAAAGCGACTTTCATCAGCACCTCGCCGATTTTCTCCTCTTGTTTTTTCTCCTGCCTCGCCCCCTTTTTCACTGTTTTCACCGCCTTCACCCCTTTCGCCGTTTCCACGTTTTCCTCAACCCTCTCTTCCACTTTTTCCACCTTTTCCACCTTTTCCACTTTTACCACTTTCACCTCTTTTTCTTCTTCCATTTCCCCTCACTTCCTTTTTCTCTTTTCCCCCATCCTACTCCGTCTTGTTTTAGAATATCATACCTACTGCGTCCTCCCCCTCTGTCATACCGACTGAGGGAACGAGTGCAACGATGTGACCGAACAGAGTGTATCTTAAACGCAATTACCATTACGGCACCTACTGAAAAAACGGTGTCATAGTAGTAACTCTGGGTCAAGGCTCAGCCTTGTTTTTTTTGGGGGCATACCGACCGAACCCCCTATGGGGGGGTGAGCGGAGTGTATCTTCCCCCAAAACCATACTCTCACACCTTACGTCCCAAAACCGCGTCCCAACCGCACGCCCAAAAAACCATCACCCTCCAAACCAACCGCGCGACTGTCGCAACCGTCTAATCTTCCGTTCCTTGTCCTTCTCAATCTCCGTTTTCACGGCAACCACCCCCGTTTTCTGCGGCAAAGACATCAAATAATACCGCATCTCGTCCAAAGCATGGTCGTCCGTTTTCCGCGGCAAATCCCCGTTGCCCCAATAATACCCCTTCAACTCGCCAATCAAATGCACGCAGTTCTCAAAAATATACAAATTCGGCAACCCGTTTTTACGATTCAGATACCGCTTCACTCTCGATATCCCCGAAAACATATCCTTCTCCACGTTCGGATTCACCAAAATCCCACGCTCGTAAAACAGCTCCACCACACTCTTCACGCCGCCCAGCGTCCTCTGCTTCGCCGCACTGTCTATCAAAGCGCAAATCCTGCCCTTCGAATCGGTATGCCAGCCGAGTTTCTTACACATCTCCGCAATCGCCGCCGCGTGATAATCAATATCCCGCCCCGCCTCGTAATGTTCGGCAATCACATACACGTTGTCATCAAAATCTACCGCATACCAGTGCGCCGAAAGCGGATTATTCAAACCGGGGTCAATCGAAATCATATCCTGCCACCCCTTCGGCACGTCAAAGGGCGGAATCACGTGCACCATCTCGTCAAACTCCGGATACACCAAACCTGCGCCCTCGCTGATAAACTTCCCGTATCGCCGCGCCTGCAACGTCCTCTCGTCCAAACACGCCTCCAACGCCGCCACTTCCGCTTTATCCAAATACGGATTGTCGCTCCACTCCATAAACTCATACCAAACTTCGGGGTCGGCACGACGGTTCAAATAAATATCCTGATACACAAACGTCAACCCCTTCAACGGTGTCATCGTCCCAAACAGTTCACCTCGCCTGTCCAGCACACGCATTTTACATTCCATATAAATATCCTGCGGCGGTTCTTCGTCAAACCACACAAAATCCAGCGACGCGCCCTGAAACTTCTCCCTGCCCTGATCGCAGCTCTTGAACCCGATCACCGAAGTGCCGCCCAGCACGCTTTTCACACGGATAAAATCAATCACACCGTTTTCGGGCGAATCCTTCCGTCCGCTCACCATCACAATATCCTCAATCCAGTCCTTGCGCAAATAATGCAAAATCTTCTTTTGCGCCACGTCCCTCTGTACCTGTGCAGAAACAGAAACCACCCAGCCCTGCGCCGCCCGATTTTGCCGATAGGGGTGAATCCCCCTCGCTATGTACACACACTCCGCCGCACCGCACTCCGTCTTTCCCGAACGGTTGCCGCCGAATACCCACCGATTCCGCTTCAAACACTTGTGAAACGCAATCTGTTTTTCGTGCCGAATTTCTCCCGTGTTGTACGCCGCCAAATGATCCTCGTCCTGCCGCCGCTTCAACTCCTTTTCAATCCTGCACAGCTTTTCTACAATTTCTTCCATAATCTCTGCCAAACTCCCAAAACCCGTCTTGCGCCGCCGTAGTATACTACAAGTTGCTTATCACCCAACCATTTTTTCCAAAAAATCCCATGCAAAATCAGGTGTTTTATGCAAAAATTTCTACGCATGGCGCGCCTCGCGCTCCTCTTATTTCTATCCTCGTTTTTCTCGTTCATCGCATACCTGCCCATGTCGTTTACCGCAAAAGCGGACGAAATACCACAACGCGGCGACTATGCTTGCGTGCTTTTCGACGACGTCTTTTTCTACGCCGACACCGATGCCGCCGTCGGGCTTTTCCTGCTCCCGAAATCCTACTATGTCCGCTTGCTCGACTATACCGACACCCTCTGCCGCGTCGAGTACCAAACGGACGACACGCAAACGCAACGCCTCGTCGGCTACGTCAAAACCGCCGACCTCGTCTTCGTGCCGTACATACCTCGCCGCCCCTATCTCCGCTACGTGTTCGACGTGCAGTATAAGTTGCAAGACGCCACGCAAACGAGCAACGGATTTCTCACCCAAATCACCATGACCTGTTCGTACTACGGCGACTACACCGTGGGCGCAACCACCTATTGCTACGTCCTCCGCGAAGGCGAATTCGGCTACGTTCCCAAACCGACGGAGTTCCGCTACGAAGAGAACACCGAATATGCCGAATACTTAGAAACGTTGAAAGCGCAGTCGAGCGAGGAAACGGAAAACGGCAAGCGCAGTTCGCCCATTCAAATCGGCATACTGATTGTCCTTTGCCTGTTGGTACCGTTGTTGGCGGCGCTGATTCTCAAAACCCCGCGCACCCCGCCCTACGACCCCACCCTCTAACCATTGCACACCCATCTTTTTGGGGTGTCATACTGACTGAACCGCCGTTTCAATTCCCCACATTGTCATTCCGACTGGGGGCATCACCGCCACTCCGCCCCCTGTCATACCGACCGAACCCACGGAGTGGGTGAGCGGAGTGTATCTTATGTCAAATCCGCACCCCCATACAATCGTTGTCCACTAAAAGAACGAACGCTAACACGCTAAGTCTGCCTCAAACCTTGGGCTTGTCCAACATCGCCGCAATCCTCGCCAACATCTCCACGCCCGCCAGCTCCCGATCGAACCTCTCCCTCGTCACGCCGACGGCACAAAGCAACGCGCCGATCCTCTCGCCCACCTTTTTCTGTTGCCGAAAATACTTCCGTTCGCTCCACCCCTTTTCCGAAGCCGCGGCAGCCAAAAACTCCTTCCACTTCCTCCGCTTGCCGAAGAACCGAATCTCCACCAAACGACGTTCCTTTTCGTCCAGTCTGCCCAATGCCTTGTCCACGTCCTCTTTCAACGCCACCAACCGTTTCTGTTCAATAATCTCTCTTGCTATGTACTCTGCCAGCCTCTCCGCAGCCACTCGACCGTCAAACGAAAGCACCGCCCTGTTACGGATATGTTCGGCATAATCCTCCCCGACCGTTTTCAAGTACGGATAAGCGTACAGCACTACTTTTGCATATTTTTCCAATTCTCTTTCCACCTCCTTGCCGCCGTGACGACGCGCTTATTATGCCATTTATTTTTTATTTTGCAACCCGTTTCTGCCACTTTTTTCCAAAATTCCGAACATTTGTTCGTGTTCTGTTCACGCATAGGAGCAACAGAACTTGCCAACTGTATGCCTGTTTTCGCTCTATCCCCCCCTTTCCGCCCCCTTTCTACCGTCTTAATCCTCACCGTATCATACCGACCGAGGCGCAATGCCCAATAGCCCAAGCCACCGCTCGCCCGTCAGCAAAGCGGAGATACAAGCAGTTCAAGGCGCGACGAGGGAG
>CAYRAY010000022.1:7173-19829 GCA_964422405.1 uncultured Clostridia bacterium
CGACGAGGGAGCGTACAAGTAGTACGTGACCGAGGCGCAACGCCCAATAGCCCAAGCCACCGCTCGCCCGTCAGCAAAGCGGAGATACAAGCAGTTTAAGGCGCGACGAGGGAGCGTACAAGTAGTACGTGACCGAGGCGCAACGCCCAATAGCCCAAGCCACCGCTCGCCCGTCAGCAAAGCGGAGATACAAGCAGTTTAAGGCGCGACGAGGGAGCGTACAAGTAGTACGTGACCGAGGCGCAACGCCGAAATGCGCCGTATATCCGCTTTGCTTTTGTATAAAATACAAAAAAGAAAAAAAGTACCCCCCCCCCAACCGTTGCTTTTTTTCAAAAAGCATGGTATAATAAAACCGTATGAAGAAATTAACGGCTACAATTTTATCCGTCGTCACCCTTTCGGCGTGTCTGTTTTCCGGCACGGCGCTTTTTCGCGCCCAAAACAAAACCGCCTTTGCAACAGGCGACCAAACCGTAACCCTTTCGGCAACGCAACAAACCAAAGCCGCAAAGCAAAACGCAAAATCGGCACAGACCGAACAAACGCGTTTGCTCATGCCCGATTCTTACGAGGAATATTTGGATTTGAACGCCCCCACTGATGTGGCAGTGAACGACAAGTACACCGCCATCGCCGACGGCAACGTGATTTACGTTTACGACCGCGCTTTCGGGGTCTACCGCGAATATCAACACTCGGTCAACACCGACCCGTTAAAAAACATCGTCACCAAATTGCAATTTGACGACGACGGCAACCTGTACTTTTTAGATGCTACCTATCTGTACATTTTGAAAACGTCCGACTTAGGCAGCGAAACGTTGCAGGTAAAAAACACCAGCTTCCCCTGCACCACCTTCTACTTACATAAAGACACGCTGTATTACACCGACACCAAGCAATCCAGCGCGCAGCTTTCCAAAATCGACATCGGCTTGCACGACATCGACGTGACCTATGCCGAAACCTTAAAAACGGGGCTCAACGGCAAACCCACCATCACCGTTTACAACAACGAGCTGTATTGCACAAACGGTAACGTCTTAACAAAATACGACGAGGAAACGGACAAATTGCGCACCTTGGCGGTGTTTGACGACTTCGCCTCTCTGCAATCGATTGCCATTGTCGGCAACCTTTTCTGTTGCACCAACGACGCGCAGAATTTTTACGCCTACAATATGACCGACCTGACCAAAGCCATGTCCGTCAGCGACGATACCATCGCCCCCCTCAACCGCACGCAAGGCAACTTTACCGCCCTCTCCGTCTACAACGGCGAAGTGTATGCGGTGGACGGAAACGTAGTGCGCAACTTCGATGCAAGCTCTCGCGATTATCAGTTTTCCAATTACGAAATCAGCAATCACTCGTCGTCCGTGCACCGCTTAAGCGATGCGGCGGAAACCTGCCTTGTGGGGGACACACTGCTCATTGCCGACAACGGCAACCGCCGTATCTCGGTGATGAACACCGCTACCCGCACCTTTTCCGACCCGATCCCCAACACGCTGACGGCGAAATACCTTGCCTCCGACGGCAATACCTTGGTGGTTGCCGATGACGACGGCAGAGCGATTTTGTACAGCTTGCGACAAAAAGACTACGGTGCGGCGCTTGCCGAGTTCAAGTCCTTCAACGGCAAAATTAAGGGCGTCGCTTGCGTTTACGGCACATACTACTTTATCACCAACAACTACCGCCACTACCGCGCCACCCTCTCTTTGACCGACGAGGGCAACGAGGTGTGGACGTGCGACGAGGTACAACGGGCAATCAAGCGCGAAACGTTTTTGCTCGCCTCCGATGCCTACGGCGATTTGTACGTTGCCAGCGGCAATAAAATTTACCGCTATACCGAGGCGGAATTTATGAATTCCGATTCGGAAGGCGAACTCGTCTACGAAGGGTTATCCACCGTCACCAAAAAGCTCCTTGTCGATTTCACCGGCAATTTGTACGCTTTGACGGACGGTAAAATTCAAAAGCTCGGCGAGGAAACGCCGTACGATTTGAACACCCCCCTCGTCTATGCGGACAGCGCAACGGTGCGTTCGTTTGCCTTCCACGTGGAAAAGAACGCCGCCTATGTTTTGTACGAAGAAAACTACGTGGCGGAAACGGAAATTTTGGAATTACCCACCGTGAAAACGATTGCGTTGCACGGCGCAGATGCGGAAATTTTCGCCGAAGCCAGCGCGACCTTCTCCGTGGTTCAGACCAACCCCGACGCACTGATTATCTATTTTGACATTGACGAATTGCAGGGCGCGGAAGTGTTCCCCTACCTTTCCTACGAACGAGCAAACCAGCCTTTCACCGCTTTGAAAATCGGCGAAACGGCGGATTACGACGTGCTTGCTTGCTTTGACGAAAGCACCCACGCTTACAATACCTGTATCGTTTTGAAGGCACAGCGGCGCGAACTGCCGCCCGAGGACTACCGTTTCGATTATGACGAACCGCAAACGGGGTATTTGACCAACGACGTGCATTTGTATAAATTCCCCTACCTCACGCGGCTTTTGACGGTATCGAGGTTGCAAGCAGGCTCGCAAATTCAGCTTTTGGGCGAAATTGACAGGCTCGACCACCCCTATTACCAAATCGCTTACACCGACGAGAACGGCGAACAACAGGTGGGGTTTGTACCCAAGGCATACGTGACGTCCTTCAATGGCGCGCCCCCCGTACCCGAAACCAAAACGTACGGCTCTACGCAGAACAACAACGACAGCATTTTCCGCCTTTGCTATTTGATTTTGGGCGCAGGCGTCGTTTGTATCCTTGCCGACGTGCTGATTTTGCGCAAACGCAAGGACGATTAAGTTTTTCGGCGGAACTCCGAATACGGAATTCCGAACAAAAAAACGGCGAACCGAAATTCGGTTGCCTATGACCAAGGCAAAAACGGCGTTATGCCGATTGCATAAAAAAAATTTTTAGGAGGAACGGTTTTTATGACGGATTATCACCCAAGCGTAGACCCGCTATGTAGGTCTACCCCGCGTTGCCGTTTCTTCGCGCGGCATACGAGGTAAGCCATTCGCGAGGATACGCTACCCACGGTTTTACATCCACAAGAAAAAAACAGAGGAGGTAGAGTATTATGGAAAAACATCTGAAAGAACTGTTAGAAGCCAAGAACTATGCACAGGCGGCAGAGCTGGTGAAAACGTACGAAACGCACCGCCTTGTCAATGCGCTGCAAAAGATGGACGAGGCGGATTTGATTCCCTTCTGCCGTGTTTTAGACAGCGAACAACTTGCCGAGGCGTTGGTGGACCTTTCCACCGAGCTGCAAGAACAGATTTTGGGCGGCTTACGCGACGACGAGTTGGAAAAGGTCATGGACGAAATGTCCGTGGAAGAAACGGTGGAAATTATCGAGGATATGCCGCAAGAGATTGTGCGGCGTATTGCCGAGCTGGACGAAATTTTGAAGCTGCTTGCCGAGCGGAATTACGCCGTGTTAAAGCCCTTGCTTTCGTCCATGAATGCCATCGATTTGGCAGAGGTATTCGAAGAAACGGAAAACCCCGCCGATTTGTTGATTCTGTTCCGTATCCTGCCCAAGGATTTGGCTGCAGAAACGTTTGTAGAAATGGACAGCGACGTGCAGGAAAAGCTGATCCATAAATTGAACGACAGGGAGTTGAAAGCGGTTTTGGACGAACTGTTTTTGGACGATACCGTAGACTTGATTGAGGAAATGCCTGCAAGCGTGGTCAAACGTGTTTTGGCGCAAAGCGACACGGAAACCCGTACCTACATCAACGAAATTTTGAAATACCCCAAAGACAGCGCAGGCAGCATTATGACCATAGAGTTTGTGTCCCTGCGCCCTACTATGACGGTAGACGATGCTTTTGAGCGAATCCGCCGCACCGCGATTGACAAAGAGACCATTTACACCTGTTACGTTGTGGACGAAACCAAAAAGATTTTGGGGTTGGTGACGGCAAAGGATTTGATTTTGGCGCAGAAGACGGCACTCGTTTCCGACATCATGGAAGAGAACGTGATTTACGCCTACACCGAGGACGACAAGGAAGACGTTGCCAAAAAGATTACCGAATACGGATTTTTGGCATTGCCGATTGTGGATCGGGAAATGCGGTTGGTGGGTATCGTTACCATTGACGACGCGGTAGACGTTTTGCAGGACGAAAACACCGAGGATATGGCGAAAATGGCGGCAATGACGCCGACGGACAAGCCGTATTTGAAAACGGGCGTATTTTCACTTTGGAAAAACCGCGTGGTGTGGCTATTGATTTTGATGTTGTGTTCCACCTTCACCTGTTCCATTTTGAATCGATTTGAGGCGGTGCTTATCCCCTGTTTGGTTGCCTGTGTGCCGATGTTGATGGACATGGGCGGCAATGCCGGGTCACAAGCTTCCGTAACTGTAATCCGAGCCCTGTCTTTGGGCGAAGTGGAGCCGCGCGACGTGCTGAAAGTGCTGTGGAAAGAGGTGCGGACGGCGTTGCTTTTGGGCATTACCCTTTCGGCGGCGTGCTTTTTGAAGCTGTACTTTTTGGACGGTATGTTGTTGCAAAACGACGGGTATACCTGGCAGGTTTGCGCCGTGGTGTCCTTGACCATTTTCTGCACCGTGCTTGTATCGAAGTTGGTGGGGTGTCTGTTGCCGATCCTTGCCAAGGTGTGCAAGTTGGACCCTGCTGTGGTGGCAAATCCGTTTATCACCACCATTGTGGACGCGGTGTCGACTATGATTTTCTGCGGACTTTCGATTGCGATTTTGCACTTGTAAACGGAATAATGACAAAGGAAAAAGGTCTTTGGCGATTGCCAAGGACCTTTTTGTGTTTTTTTTGGGGGGCGGATTAAGAGTTGCCGATGTAATGATAATTGCTTTTAAGATACACTCCGCAAAGCTGAACCTTGACGCAGATTTAGCATGTTTGCAACATTCTTTTATGAAACAACGATTGTATGAGTATGCGGATTTGTCATAAGATACGCTTTACAGAGTGTATCGAGAGGCGGAATCGGGGAAGATAGTGCAGATATTTTTGCCGAAATTTTCGGGGCGGGAGGCGAGGGCCAGACAGGCGGACAATGCCGCGCCCGACGATATGCCTACCATGACGCCGCAAGCGTGCAAACGCTTGGTTTGCGAAATCGCCTCGCTGTCCGTGACGGTGAGCACCTCGGTATACAAAGACCGATCCAAAATGGACGGCACGAAATTTGCGCCGATCCCCTGAATGGCATGCGAGCCTGCCCTGCCTTGGGAGAGCAAGGGCGACGAAAAAGGTTCTACCGCCACGATTTGCACGGCAGGGTTTTTCTCCTTCAAAAATTTCCCCACCCCCGTCAGTGTTCCGCCTGTGCCGACCCCTGCCACAAAGATATCCACTTTGCCTTGGGTGTCTTTCCACAGTTCTGCGCCCGTGCCGAAATAGTGTGCCGACACGCAAGCAGGGTTGTTGAACTGGTCGGCAAGCAGGGCGTTGGGCAGGGTCTTTGCCATAGCCCGGGCGCGTTGCACCGCCCCTTGCATACCCTCTGCAGCAGGGGTCAACACCAACTCTGCGCCGTAGCTTTGCAGCAGCGTTCTGCGCTCCATTGACATACTTTCGGGCATAAAAATCAAGGCACGATAGCCGCAAGCTTTGGCGACGTGGGCGAGCCCGATGCCCGTATTGCCCGACGTTGCTTCGATAATCGTGCCGCCGCGACGGAGTTTGCCAGACCGTTCCGACGCCTCCACGATAGCAAGCGCGACCCTGTCTTTGACAGAGCCGCCCTGATTTTCGCTTTCTAATTTGGCAAAAATGGAATATTCGCCGCACAAAGCGCGGTCCACCTTATAAAGCGGCGTATTGCCGATACGTAAATTCATCGAATACATGGTACTCCCGTTTGGTTTGGTTGCGTACATGGTACGCGCATTTTTTCAACGCGTACATGGTATGCTTGTTTGAAATTCAACGCGTACATGGTATGCTCGTTTTATAGGCAATACGACAAGATTTGCATGGGGTCGCTTACGAGGGTGGTCGCTCCGTTTTCGATTAAAAACGGCAAATCCTTAAAGCCCCACGTGACGCTGATACAGTCTACCCCTGCGTTTTGTGCCGTTTGGATATCCACCTCGGAATCCCCCACATACACGGTGGATTGTTTGTCTGCGCCCAAAGTGCGAAGCACGGCAAAGAGGGAATCGGGGGCAGGTTTTTTGCGCACGCCCTCTGCCTCGTTTTCGCCAACAGCTTGTAAAAGTAAGCCTGAAAAGTAGCGTTCTGCCAGCATTTTGACGGCAAAATCTGCCTTGTTGGACACGACTGCCGTTTGCACCCCTGCCTGTTGTAATTGAGTGAGCAGAGGCAAAATACCTGCGTACGGTTGCGTTTTGTTGGCGCAATTTGCGCCGTAATAGGCTTTGAAGGTTTGTAAAATTTCCGCCTGTTTGGGATAGTTTTCTATCCCCACCGCGCGTTGCATAAGCACGGCGATACCGTTGCCGACGAAGGTGCGCACCTCCGTTTTGGTGCGTGTCGGTAAGCCGAAGGCGGTCAGTGCGTAGTTGACGGCGGAGGTTAAATCGTCCAGCGTATCCAACAGCGTACCGTCTAAATCGAAAATCACCGTTTTATACATGGTATGCCCCTTTTAACGCAAAACGTCCTTGATTGCCTGCACGGCTTGGGAACGGTTTTCGCACTTGGTTTTGACATAGATAGCGGAAACGTAGTTACGCGTAGTGCCTTCGGAAAGTTTCAGTGCGGCGGAGATTTGGCGGTTGGTGAAGCCTTCGTACATCATTAAGGCGATTTCCACCTCTCGATCGGACATGGCGAAGGCGCGCATTAAGCGAATTTCGCGATCCGCCGCCACGTGTTTTGCCGCATCGGCAATCCGTTTTGCGATTTTGGCAGGGAGAATGGTATCCCCTGCGTAGGCGTTTTTGACCGCCGCAATGAGGGCATCGCCGCCGATGTCCTTCAAAAGATAGCCGCTGGCGCCGTTGTTGATGGCGTTGAGAATATAGTCGCTGTCGTCAAACGTGGTGAGAATCAGCACCTTGGTTTGGGGGTATTCCGTTTTGATACGCTGGGTGGCGACGACGCCGTTCATGTTCGGCATACGGATATCCAAAAGCACCACGTCGGGACGGGTGGTTTGCATTTTTTCTAACGCGTCGAAGCCGTCCGATGCCACGCCGACCACGGAAAGGTCGGAATCGGTGCGTAAAATTTCGGCGATTTCTTCGGCGAGTTGGGTTTGATCGTCAACGACCAGAACTTTGATTGGGGTATTTTTGGTGGTCATGGGGTGTTATTCCTCCTTGTCTAAGGGCAGAGTGAGGCAGAGTTCGAAGCCTTCGCCCTTTTCCGTTTTGATTTCCGCTGTGCCGCCGAGGGCTTTGGCGCGTTCTTGCATGGTGGTCAGCCCGAAACCGAGCTGTAAAAACGCCTCGTCCATGCCCTCGCCGTTGTCCGAAAGCAGGAACTCGATTTTGTCGGTGACTTTTAACTCGAACCAAAACGCCGTTGCGCCGCCGTGGCGGAGTCCGTTGGAGATCCCCTCCTTTAAGCTGTTGCAAAGGAAGCGGTATTTTGCCGAGGACACTGCAACGTCGTCCACGGACGAGCGAATGACGATGCCCGTGCCGTCCGTCGATTCGTTGATGATCGATTCTAACGACGTTTTGAGGGTTTGTTTTTCCGTTCTGCCCGAAAGCAAATGCACGCTGTCGCGGAGTTCCTCCAAAGCGTGGCGAGCCTGTAAGTTTGCCGCTACGATTTTGGATTTTGCCTCGTCGGGGTTGCTTTCGATGATGCGTTTCGCCGATTCCGTTTGCATGATGACGGTGGTGATAGAGTGCCCTGCCGTATCGTGGATTTCTTTGGCGATACGCTGACGTTCTTCCAAAGCCGTGACTTCGGCAACCGCCTCGTACGCTTTTTGGAGCTGGGAGCGGCTTTCGTTAAGGTCGTGGACGGCTTTATTCAGTTTGAGATATTGACGGTAGAAGGCGAGGGCGATGTGGACGGCGAAAAAGTGAATGGTGATTGCTACCACCGCGCCAAGGCCTTGGGTGACGATGCGGAAGAAGCCTTCGCTGCCCAGCTTTAACAAGTTGCCATGCGCGCCGTAGATGATGGCGTACAGCGGCAAGCTGACCCCGAACACGATGACGGAGAAACGGAATTTTTCCGCGCCGATATAGAACTGCGTTAAGGCGAGCATATACACGACGAGGGGGTAAACGCCGTCGGAAAAGAACAGGAAACAGCACGCCACCACGGCGTCTATCGTGTAAAAGACGAAACGGGCTTTGCCGCGAACGGCGAAGAGTTGCACTGCCTCGGATACCGTTAAAAGGAAGATGAGCGAACAATGAATGACGAGCCCCACCCAGCCGTCTTGGTTTTTATAGTTGCCGATATGTTGCAAAAGCATACCGATTTCTACCGCAATCAGACCCAGAAACACCAACCACCTGCCGAAGTTGAGGAATTGTGCCTCGTTGCGGAAATTGATTTTGCCGAACAAATGCACGAAGTAGTTGCGAATGGGATTTTCGTCCTTCTTTTCCCCTTTTTCGTGCTTGGCAGCGGAAAGGGGTTTGTCCGCGGGTTTTATAGGCTCTGCGGCGGAAGGCAAGTTTTCCGTGGCGGTTTCCGCTGTGGTTGCCGTTGTGGTTGCCGTTGCCGAAGGCTCTGTTTCGGATAACGATTTAGGGGGCATGGGGTTCTCCTTTGGGGGCTGCATTTGGGGCTTTTTGGGGGTCTGCCTTGGTTTCGGCTTTGGCGGAAAGCAAGGTTTCTGCCGCATAGTTTTTGCTGATACTCTCCATTTTGCCCGAATAGTAGTAGCTGTAACACTCGCCCCTGCCCGTGCAAATGACGTGGTCGCAGAAAATGACGTTGTGCAAGCTGCAAAGGAGCTGGCATTTTTCCGTCATATTGCCGTCCACGGTGGAGGGTTCCGGCTCGCCGAAGGGGTGGTTATGCACCAACACGATGCCCGAGGGTTGGAATTGCACCAACACCTTGGCTAAGTTTTGGGATTGAAAAGTGACGCTGTGCCTATCCCCCCTCGATATGCGCACGCATTGAAAAACTCTGGACTCGGAATCGAGTAAGTACACGTCGACGACCTCTCGTTTTTCGTCCGCATAAATTTCCGGTAAATGCTTCCAGACATCGCTTTTGGACATATAGTCCCCACGCTTGGGTTGGGCGACAGGCGGAGGCGGCGCGGTGCGGGATTGCAAATCGCCGAGTTTTGTCAAGAAGAAGGCGATGCTGTCCCCTACCCCTTTGACCGATTTGAGGTGCAAGGGCGAGGCGGCGCAGACGGCTTGAATGGAGCCGAATTTGGCAATCAGCGAGTGCGCGATGTCCGATGTGTTGCGGCGGCGCACGCAATAGAACAGCAACAATTCTAATAGTTCGGCATCGGAAAGACGTTCTTTTTGTGCCTTGGCGATGAGCCGCGCGCGGTGTCCCCTATGTCCGCCGAAAGGACGGGCGTCCGAAACGACGTTGTCGGAGGATTCGGAGTCATTGTTGTCGGAAAAAAGTTCGCTGTTGACGGGGAAATCGTTGTTTGCGGAGGGAGCGGGCGAGCCGTCCGTTTCCGTTTGGATAAAGAATTTGGGGTGCGCGTAGACGGGCTTGCCGTCGGGGGTAAAAAATTCCTCGTGAACGAGCAAGTCGTCGTAGTCCGTTTCCGCTTGTGGCGAGGGCGGAACGTTGTTTTCGTTGTCGAAATCGGGCATAAGTTCCCTCCTACCATATATATACACGGGTTATTGTAGCATACTTTTGCAAAAATGTCAAAGCTGCGCCCCGAAAAAAATTATTTTTTTGCGCATACCCCTTTATTTTGTTTACCAAACGGGAAAAATTGTGTATAATATATACTGTAACCGACGTTTTGTGGATTTTTGCGGCTTGGCGACGGTTGCGGAATTTTTCGGCTTGGAGAAAGTTATGAAGAAGTATTTTAACGACATTGTGGCATCTACCGTGGAAATTTTGAAGTTTGATTCTTCGCTGAAAGCGGCGGAGGAGGGTTGCCCCTTTGGCAAAGGCGCGGCGGATTGCTTGCAATATTTTTTGGACTTGGCGGAAAGCTTTGGATTTGAAACGCACAACTATGACAACTACGTTGGTGAAGTGGTGTTCGGCGAAGGGAAGCCGTTTGCGATTTTGGCGCACCTCGACGTGGTGCCTGCCGGCAGCGGTTGGAAATATCCCCCTTTTGGCGGCGTGATCAACGACGACGTTTCGGAAGGCGGTGTGGAAGGCACAAAGATTTGGGGCAGAGGCGCGATGGACGACAAGACCCCTGCCGTGGTATGTCTGTATGCCTTGAAGGCGTTGAAGGACGAAGGCATTTTGCCCAACCGCACCATTAAACTGATTGTGGGCTGCAACGAGGAATCGGGTTGGAAGTGCATTGAACATTATAACCAAGTGGCAGAAATGCCCGAAGAAGGATTTACCCCCGATGCGGACTTCCCCGTGATTTATGCGGAAAAGGGCATTTTACATTTTACCCTGTCCTGCCCTATAAACGAGGCACCCATGTCTGCGTTGAACGCAGGCGAACGGGTGAATATGATATGCGACAGCGCGCAAGCGGTGCTGACGAGAAAAGCCGCAGAGGCGTTGGTTGCGTACGAAAATCCCGTGGAAGGCACGCGGCTTTCCTATGACAACACGACGAATATTTTGCGCGCGGAAGGCAAGTCGGCGCATGGTTCTACGCCGCAAATGGGCGCAAATGCGTTGCAGGCGTTGCTCCGTTTCTTATCCGAAGTCAACGAGGACTGCAAACGTGTGTACGGTCTGTTATTTGACGATGTATGCGGTTTGAAGACCTTGCAAGACGAAACGGGCGTGTTGACGATGTCGCCCGACGTGGCGGAATATAAAAACGGCGTGTTGAAAATTACGACGGATATTCGTTTCCCTGCTACCTATGCTTTGGAAGCCGTGACGGAGAAGTTGAACGGGTTCGGTTTGGAATACGTCATCGACAACTATCAAGCACCCCTGTACAACGACCCGAACGGGGAATTGATTTCGACCCTGACGGCGGTGTACAACCAGATTACGGGCGACGAAACCAAACCCATTGCCATTGGCGGCGGTACGTATGCGCGCGCGCTGAAATGCGGTTGCGGGTTCGGTCCTGAAATGTTGGGTGACGAGGCAACCATTCACCAAGCCAACGAGTACGTAACGTTTGCGCAGATTGAACGCATGAGCGAGATTTATTATAATGCGATTAAGGCGGTGTGCGTGAAACCGAAAAAGACCGTGCGCCTTGCCGTGCTGACCCACAAGTATTGCGATTGACGTTGTTATTTACCTTGTTACGAATTTTTTGGAAAGGCGGCGGAGGATTTGTATACCCCTTTGGGGTAAGACACGCGCTGCTCACCCCCTATGTGGGGGGCGGTCGGTATGACACGGAATAATGAAAACGGCAACTTGGAATAAAAAAATGGGTTGGGCAGGTATGCGATGAATAGTTTTTGTTCGTCGCGTACCTGCCCAACTCATTTTTATTAAGTCATCATTTCAACGCATACATGGTATGCCTATTTTGTAAACGCAAAAGCAGCCGCGTAATGGCTTACGCGACTGCTTTTTCATTAACCCTTTCTTCTTTACCTTTCTTTTTTACGCAGAGCATACGCCGCCGAACAAATCAGCAACACTGCCCCTACAAACGGATAAACCACAAGGCTTCCGCAACCACAGCCGCCAGAATCAGGCTTGTTATCTTCTCCACTCTCCGAGCTATCCACAGGCTTATCGTCCTTAGCACTCGACGAATCGTTTGCACTGTTTGAGCTATCCGAAGTATACCCAGAATCAGACGAGCTTGCCGATCCCGAACTGTTATTCGCGCCCGAAGAATCACCTGTCGAAATCCCCGTTGCAGGAATCACTTCCTGTTCCTTCAAGATTTTTCCGCACTCCGAACAACGAATGCCGTCCGTCAAACCGCTTTCCGTTTCCGTAGGCTCTTTTCCGCGCACCACTTCTTCGGTGTGTCCCTTTCTTTTTTACGCAGAGCATACGCCGCCGAACAAATCAGCAACACTGCCCCTACAAACGGATAAACCACAAGGCTTCCGCAACCACAGCCGCCAGAATCAGGCTTGTTATCTTCTCCACTCTCCGAGCTATCCACAGGCTTATCGTCCTTAGCACTCGACGAATCGTTTGCACTGTTTGAGCTATCCGAAGTATACCCAGAATCAGACGAGCTTGCCGATCCCGAACTGTTATTCGCGCCCGAAGAATCACCTGTCGAAATCCCCGTTGCAGGAATCACTTCCTGTTCCTTCAAGATTTTTCCGCACTCCGAACAACGAATGCCGTCCGTCAAACCGCTTTCCGTTTCCGTAGGCTCTTTTCCGCGCACCACTTCTTCGGTGTGTCCCTTGGCGGAGATCGTTTGTTGCGCTACCAAAACCTCATGACATTCAGAACAATGCTTGCCTGCTGTCAATCCCGTTTCGGTACACGTCGCTGAAACCGCTTCGTCCGACACTTCCGTATGTCCTTTGGCGGATACGTAATCACTTACGTAGCTATCTCCGCAGGAACAGGTATACGTAGTGTAACCTTTTTTGGTGCAAGTCGGGTCGG
>CAYRAY010000023.1:0-19119 GCA_964422405.1 uncultured Clostridia bacterium
GGATGCATTTGTATATTTAGTTGTATTTTGAGTTATGGTGGGGTGTCTGAAATCCTAATGGAGCACAAACACCCAACCTTAAGTTCCGTAGACCGACGCTCTATCCAATTGAGCTATGGATGCATACATATAAGCACCTTTCGTCAAAGTGCTTATATAGTATAATGTCTTTTGAATAATTTGTCAACTGTTTTCAACCACTTTTTTCAGTTTTTTGAAAAAAGTTTTTATAAAAATGAAAACCGCCGACCAAACCGCACCGAACGCTCCGTTTGCGTGCAACAAAGCCGCAAAGGCGTTCCGTGCGTTACATCAACAACGCCGCCGCACCCAAAAGCCCTGCCGAATTGCCGAGTTCTGCAATTTTGATAAGCACGCGCGGACCCAAATCCCCTGCGAAAATATCTCTATCGAGCAAGGCTTGCAAAGGCTTAATCAAATTATCCCCTTGCGCGCACACGCCGCCGCCCAACAAAATGGTTTCGGGACGGAAGATGTTTGCCAAGTTGGTGATGCCGAAGCCCAAATTTTCGATATATTCGTCCACGACCTCTTTGGCGTACGGGTCGCTATCCTTATAATCGAACGCAGTTTTGCCCGTGACGTTGTCCAAACCGCCGCACTGCCACATTTTGCTATCGCTATGCAACTGCATCGCACACTTGGTATCGCGAATGAGCGCCGTAGCCGATGCGTACGCTTCTAAACAGCCGCGTCTACCGCACGTGCAACGCTCGCCATGGCGCGCAATGACCATGTGCCCCAGCTCTGCGCCGGCAGATTTATTGCCTTCCAACAGAACGCCGTCCGCCACAACGCCGCCGCCCACGCCCGTGCCGAGCGTGACCATGACCACGTTTTTCAAACCTTTCGCCGCACCGAATTTTGCCTCGCCCAAAGCCGCTACGTTGGCATCGTTGGCAATTTTCACGCGCAAGCCCGTCAATTTTGCAATCGCTTCGCCGATATGGAAATCCTTCCACTGCAAGTTGTTGGAATAGGTCACCGTACCCGAACCGCTGTCGATCATACCGGGGACGCCCATGCCCAAGCCTTCGGCATCGTCTGCCGACAAGCCAAGCCGCGCCAACAGCGAATTTGCCAAGTTTGCAATGTTCTTTGCAACGCCGTCCGCGCCCTTTTCGCTTTCGGTAGGCGTTTTGTCCTGTATGAGAATGTTGCCGAGGTCGTCCACGATGCCGCCTTTGATAAACGTGCCGCCAAGGTCGATACCGACGTAGTATTTGCGCACTTCCACGCAAATGACGTGCATATCGCCGCGGAGGGTAAACGCGCCGTAGGTGGCAGGCACAAACCAGCTATCGCCCAAACGGACTTGCTTGCCGTCCACTTCGCCGCAGCCCTCTACGCAAATCAGGCACTTGAACGAGCCCTCGTCCGTGGTCAATGTCTTTTCGCCGTGCACACGAACGGAGGTGGTGGTGAAATAGCGGCTGAGCCCCAACAACTCGCCCTGTGCTGTGGTCAATTTCAAAGGCAAATACGTATACTTTTGCAAGTTGGTGACTTTCAACGCCTTTTCCACGTGCAACTCACGCTCGTTGCCGTTTTTATCCTTTCTGCCGTAGTCGTACACACGATAGGTCAGGTTGGAATTTTGCTGAATTTCGCAAATCAAACAGCCTGCGCCGATGGCGTGAATGGTGCCCGACGGAATGAAATAGCACTCCCCTGCCCGCACTTCAAAAAAGTTCAACAAGTCCAAAAGGGTGTGGTCGGCAATCGCCTGTTCGTATTCTTCCTTGGTGACGTCGCGCTTGAAACCGAGGTACAGCCCTGCCCCTTGTTCCGCTTCGACCACGTACCACATTTCCGTTTTGCCAAAGCTGTTTTCGTTGGCTAACGCATACGCGTCAGAAGGGTGCACTTGCACGGAAAGATCCTGCTTGGCGTCGATAAATTTCGCCAACGTAGGGAAGAAGGAAAAATCTTGGCAATTTTTGCCCAGCTCCTCCGCCGTCACGCTTTCTTGCAAGGTCTTGCCGTCCGCCAAACGGGTGGGTCCGTCCTTGTGGAAAGAGAGTTCCCAGCTCTCCGCCACGGGGTCTTTGTCCGTCTGCTTGCCGTACTTTTCGCGCAGCTGCACGCCGCCCCAGATATTATCCTTACATTCCGGATACAACTTCACAATGTCCATAAGTTTGCTCCTTATTTTTTATCGTTATTGTTTTTTATTTTTTTGCTGATTGCTCGCCGTGTCGGCGTTGTTTTTTTGCGTATTTTTTTTGTTGTCGGCAACGGAATCCGACTCCGTCACTCGTTCCACTACGGACAACACTTCGGCGACGATTTCGTTTTCAACGCGTACCTGTCCCTTACCTTTTGCCGTTTTGTCGGGGTCTACCCCCAAATCCACGCCGTTGGAACTCTCCTCTTTATAGCCGTCGCGGTTGTAGGTACCGCGCTCGGTATTTTCGCTCACTTGCAAAAGTTTCGCCTTCAAATTTTTGCGCACGGCAGACGAAAAAGAGATGATATAAATACCTAGCGACAGCATGATGACGCACACGGTAAAACCGCCCACCGCCGTGAACAACAAGGGGTCGATTTCTGAAAAGAAGGTGTTGAACAGCGCCGTCTGCAAAGTGAGCAACGAAACCAACGCCGCCGCTAAATTGAGATAGCGCACCGAACGCACAGCAAAATCGTCCTGCTTGGAGGCTTTGACGAAGTTATACACCGAAGCGACGATACGATAGAGTGCATACGCTGCCAAAAGATACACCGTCCACACGGGCGAACGCGTTTCGCCGACGCCCACGCCCATGGTATGCACCACCGACATCGCCATAGCCATAGTCAAGGCGATCATGACGATACCGCAATATCGGTACGTACCTGCCTTGGCGCGTTGCAAGGCGACCTCGTCATTCTTATACCGACGCTCGTCACGGACGTTTTGCAGTAAAACGCCGCCGCGCGCCGAAGAAAGCAAAATGTAGTACACAGCCGACGCCCCGAACCACACCGATTCGCTTTGCAAACCCAACGCCATCAACACAATGGTATAACCGACGTTGGAAACAAAGCTACACAGGGTAAATGCAAGGCTACGGAATTCGTAATTTTTATGCAATTTACGGGTAAACGCGTGTTTATCCGCCTCGCGCATGAGCTTGCGATACAGCCGCACGCAAAACACGACGGAGATAAACACCGTGTACAAAAAGGGCACTACGCAAAAAATACACGCAAGCAGAGCATAGACGTTGAGCCAGTTATCCAAAACGGAGGCAAAAATGGCGAGCGGAAAGATGATAAACGACGCGATAAAACTGAGTATTGCAATCCAGTTCGGCGGATTGCGCAACCGCTTCCATAACGTTGTTCCTCTGTATCTTTTTGCCATAAATTACCGTCTTTTTCGGCAGGAATTTTGCATTCAACGCATACCTGCCCCTGTCTTTTTCCTTTTTTTGTACAAAACGCCGACCAAACCGACCGCTGATTTTTTTCTTGTTTCCGCTACTTTCCGCCGCCCAAAGCGGCAAAAAAGAAGCTTATAAATCAAAGGCAATCGCCGTGATGTCGTCGGAGAATTTTTCGCCGCTAAACACACCGACCGCCGCACGCAATTTGGCAATAAAATCGTCGGCGTTGCGCGATTGCATCAATACGCTTTCCGCGCGTTCTATGCCGAACTGTTCGCCGCGCGCGTTGACGCATTCGGTGATGCCGTCCGTCACCAACGCCAAAATATCGCCGGAAACGAACGGAATCGTCTTTTCCTCGTACCGATAATCGCTGAACCAGTTAGAAATGGGCGGCGCAGGCGATTCAATTTCGTTAATCCCCCCTGCCGTTTTCAGCAATATGGGCGCGTTATGCCCTGCCACGGCATATCCGATTTCCTTCTTCGCCTCGTCAATGCGCACCGCCGCCACCGTGATGTACGAGCGTTCGTCCTGCTCGATTTCGTTAAACTTGCCGTTGAGCGCAGAAAGCGCCAAAGCCAAATTCGGTTGTTTTCTATCAAAGCCTGCCTTGACGAACGCCGACAAAATCCCTGCTGAAATGCCCTTGCCGGAAACGTCCGCAAGCACGCCGTAGGTCTGTCCGTTCAGTTCGTACACGTCGGGCAAATCGCCGCCCACGCCCAAACAGGGTATGTACATATAAGCGTATTTTACGCCGCCCATGCTTTTGCGGGCAGGCAACAGGCGTTGTTGCGTTTGCTTGGCGGAAAGCATTTCCCGTTCCAAAGCCGTTTGATATACGCCGTCCGTCAGTCCCAAAAACAGCCTTCCACGGCTGTCCGCCGGCAATATGCGTATCCGCAACGAAAGCTTGTCGGTGTGCGTGCCGTGCCGCACCGTCGTTTGCACCGTTTCCGATTGCTCTTTGCCCTCGGCAACCGCCGCGCGCATTGCCCGCAAAAAGGCGCAATATCGGCAAGATTCGCCCTTGCCGCAAAGCTCTTTATCCGCACAGCCCATTACGCCGCCAAGTTTGCCTTTCCCTTTGCCGCCGTCTGAACAGGAACGCCGAAAAGCCGCGTTTACAAACTTGATACGCAGCTTTTCGTCAAACACAAACACCCCCTCGGGCATTGCGTTTAATATTTTTTTATACGTTCCGTTCCACATACTTCAACCTCTTTATTTGTACCCGTTTTTTTCCGTTTACAAACATATTTTTATCGACGGATTGCCTTCCGCCGCTCCGTTTGGACAAAACCGACTTTTGCGCCGTGGTTTCGCCGATTACGGGCGATAGAATTTCAGACCCGTTTTTACCTTGGCATGGAAGGACAGGTTGGGGTACAACTCCCCGTCCAACTGCACAACGCAGGGCACGTGCGGCTCTACAATCAGCTCGTCGCACAGACAATATTCGCTTTTCGGGTATTCTAAAATTTTACCGCGCATTAACGTAAACAACGCCTTCAAAAGGGTGATTCTGCCCCCGAAGCAATCCACCACCACCGCACTGATTTTGCCGTCTTCGGGGTTCGCTTTCGGGCAGATGGGAATACCTCCTCCGTACACCTTTCCGTTGCACACGTCCACAAGCAGAGCGTTGTGCGTTTTTTCCACACCGTCAATCGTCACGGTCACGGGATAGCCCTTGAAAGTGAACACGCTTTTGAGTAGGCTAAAAAAGTATTTCAGCTTACCGCGGAATTTGCCACGTTCGCAACGCTCCAACACGTCTACGTCCATGCCGATGCCACCCACGTTCATGCAACGGCGGTCAGACACTTCAATATAGTCGGTGTTCTTCGCCTCGCCGTCCAAAATGAGTTTGGTCGCCTTTTCCACGTCCATGGGCAAACCGATACACGCCGCAAAGTCGTTGCCCGTGCCCGAGGGGATCAGTCCCAAGGTGCATACGGACGGATCAACCATGCCGTTCAACACTTCGTGCAACGTACCGTCGCCGCCGAGGACAACCAAATCCGTTTCGCCCTGTTCCGTCAGTTCGCGTGCGATGCGCTCTCCGTCGTGTGCGCCGCAAGTGCCGTGCAAAGCGTACGCCACGCCGCGGTCTTGCAACATCTTCTCCACAACCTTCAAACGCTTTGCCGCGTGCCGCTTTCCCGATACGGGATTATAAATAAAATGGAGCATTTTCCTCCTTCGTAAAAAACGTAAAGTCGGTCGCTACGTTTCCTATCTCCCCCTCCATAGGGGCGTTTCAATATTTTTTTGCTATTCTATTATATAACACTTTGCCAAGAATTGCAATTCATTTTCAAATTTGTTATAATAGAATTGCAAAATTTTTTGAAAAAGGCGATAAAAATGCTGAAAATTTTACCCAAATCCCTTGTCGAGCTGGCAAAATCCGCCCCGTTCCCCCTGTATCTCGTCGGCGGAACCGTCCGCGACCACCTTGCAAACCTGCCCTGTAAAACCCACGATTACGACATTTGTGCCCCCGTTTCGGCGGAGGTCTTTGCCGATTTTTCCAAATCGCAGGGGTTTCAGGTCCATGCCGTGTATAAAAATACGGGCACTGTCAAGCTGAAAGACAGAGAAAATACCGAGTACGAATTTGCGGCGTTCCGTTCGGACAAGTACGTACGCGGCACCCATGTACCCGTTGAAACGTGTTTCACGCAGGATATCCGCTTGGATAGCCTCCGCCGAGATTTCACTTGCAACGCCGTGTATTTCCACATCGCCAAAGCGGAATACGTCGATCCTCTCGGCGGCATTGCGGCAATCCGTGACAAGCGGCTCACCACCGTCGCTCCTGCCAAAAAGGTGTTCGGCGAGGACGGATTGCGTCTGCTCCGTTTGGCAAGGCAAGCCGCGGAACTCGGTTTTTCGCCCGACGAAGATTGTGTGCGCGGTGCAAAACAGAATGCCGAGCTGATCCGCGACGTTTCCCCCGAACGGATTTTTGCCGAACTGTCCGCCCTGCTGGTTGCCGATCAAAAATGCGGCAATCAAGGCGGCGCGTATACGGGGCTGAAGCTCCTCAACAAAATCGGCGTGTTTTCTATTCTGTTCCCCGAACTTGCCTTGGGGGACGGTATGGCGCAACGGAGCGATTTCCACAACTACGACGTGCTGGAACACTCCTTCCGCGCCGTTTTGTACGCGTCGCCACGGCTTCGCCTTGCCGCGCTATTGCATGACGTCGGCAAGCCGTTTTGTAAGCTCCGCGACGGAAATTCGCACGCGCACCCCGTGGAGGGGGTACGCATTGCCACCGAAATTTTACACCGACTGAAAGCGCCTAAAAAGACGGTGGAACAAGTATGCGCCATGGTCGAGTTGCACATGTACGACTTCGATTGCAAGGTCAACGAAAATAAGTTGCGGCGGTTTTTCGTGTGCCACTACCCCATTTTGCAGGACTTGTTGGGGATAAAACAAGCGGATTTTTCCGCCTGCCGCGACGACGTATCCACCGCCCCCACCTGCAAAAAGTGGACAGCGTTGCTTGCAAAAATGCAAAAAGAGGGTGCGCCGTTCACTTTGAAGGATTTGGCGGTCAACGGCAAGGACTTGCTGTTTTTAGAAATTCCGCCCCACCAAATTGCAAGTGTGTTGCACGCTTTGTTACTCCACGCCGCCTGCAACCCGAAAGAGAACAAAAAAGAACGGCTTATGCGCCTTGCCCCGTCCTTCGCCAGAGGACTCAACTAAATGACAGTACCATGTACGTGGATATGCACATTTTTCGGTGCGCGTTTCAAGAAGAATTTCATCGCATACCTGCCCCACCCGTTTTATTTTCATCGCGTACATGGTACGCCCGTTTTTAAGATATATTCCGCAAGGCTGCGCCTTGACCAAACCTTACAACTGACCGACGTTTTAACAAGCGGCGCATTTATACAAAGTTTAAGATACACTCCCTGCATTGTACGTAAACGGAGTATATTTAACCTCAAAAAAACAACCGACAAATCGGCTTGCTCGGTATGATAGAGGCGGACATAAAACAGCCGCGGCAGGCGAATGCCTGCCGCGGCTGTTTCGTTCCGTATCTCACGTTAAAGCGCGTGTACGTTGATTGCACGGAGTTTTGCAGGATTTTTAGGGTCGGTTTCCGTTTCGTACGAAACTTTTTGACCTTCTTTCAATCTGCGATACCCCTCTGCAACGATCGCCGAAAAATGCACGAACACATCGTCGCCGCCTTCATCGCCGGCGATAAATCCGTAGCCCTTTTCCGCGTTGAACCATTTTACAGTTCCTTGAGCCATCTCACGTTCCTCCCTATTATATTCACCGATAAATCTGCCGCAACGTACCCCCGTCATATTATCTTGTAAAAGCATTATACCACACTTTTTGGCGAAACGCAATACCAAAATTGAAAAAAGTTCAGCGAATTTACGATTTTTTCGCATTTTTGCGGTGTTTTCATAGACTTTCCGCTCCCAAAAGTGCTATAATTGAACCACGGAACGCATACAAATACAAGGCAAGCGCATCGTCCGCGGCTCTGTATGCGGTTTTGTTGCCAACTTTGCGGACGGCGAATTTTTTGCCACGTACCGCACACATTCCGTTACGATAAAATACAACGCCTATGGCGTGAAAGCGAGGCTTTATGCAGTTTATCAATATTCTAAAAGTCCTAATCCTCTGCATTATCGAGGGCGTTACCGAGTGGCTGCCCGTTTCCAGCACGGGGCACATGAAGCTGTTTAACGCGTTTTGGCAAATGGAAGGCGTTTCCTCCGCGTTTATGGAAACGTTTGAATATGTCATTCAGCTTGCCGCCATTCTCGCCGTCGTGCTTCTGTTTTGGAAGACGATTTTCCCCCTCGGCAAGGTGCAACCCACGCCCCCTGTCCCCTTATCGGGAACGGAATCGAACACCGAACCGACCGCAAACTTGACGACCGTGACAACCATAGCGGACGAAAAATCGCCAAGCCAACGCGGCAAAATCGTGTGGAAAAAAGATGTTTTGTCGCTGTGGGTCAAGGTGCTGATTGCGTGCGTACCTGCCCTGTTTGCGCTGTTGCCCGATATGCTGTTTGAAAAGCTTTGCGAAAAGCACGAATTGATTGAACCGCTTTCCATTGCCTGCACCCTGATTTTGTACGGTGTGGTGTTTATCGTTGTCGAAAACAGAAACGCAAACCGCAACCCAAAAATTTGCGACCTTTCGCAACTTTCGTACCGCTCTGCGTTTTACGTGGGTTGTTTCCAAATCCTTGCCGTCATTCCCGGCACGTCGCGTTCGGGAATCACCATCATCGGCGCGTTGCTACTCGGCATCGACAGAACCACCGCCTCTAAATTCACCTTTATTTTGGCAATCCCGACCATGGTCGGCGCAAGTGCGTATAAGCTCTTAAAATTTTTCCTTTCGGGCGCGGTGATGACTTACACCGAAATTGTCTATCTGTTGCTCGGTTGCGTTGTCGCTTTTGTCGTGTCCTTGCTCACCGTAAAAGCCTTGATGGACTTTGTAAAAAAACACAACTTTAAGCCGTTCGGATGGTATAGAATTGCCCTCGGCGTGGTGGTTATTTGCGCTTTGATTTTGCCCCAGATCATCGGCTAATTTTTCATTCAACGCATACCTGCCCTGCTCGTTTTGATAAAAACATATGAGAAACAGCCTTCGCAAAAGCGAAGGCTGTTCATTTTTTCTATCGTAAATTACAGCAAGAAATAAGGCATATCCGTGCCGACTTCCACGCGCTCGAAACCGTTCTTTTCGGGGGCAGGTTTAGCCGCTTTCTTTTTAGCAGGGGCTTTTGCCTTGGGCGCCGACTTCGGTTCTTGTACGGGTTCAGCCGCTTTTACGGCAGGTTTTCTGCCACGTTTTTTGGGTGCGGGTTTTGCCGCTTCCTCTACGGGGGTTACCAACTTTTCCAGCACTTGCGGATCGGGATTTGCGATCACGTGGCTGTTTTCCATGTCGGGCGCAGACGTTTGCACCTTAGAATAGCCGTTGTTTTCCACTCTTTTAATTGCGTTCTTTCCGATTGGCATAATCAATAATCTCCTTTGCAAGTTTGTTATATTCCACCGCACTGCGGCTGTTTTTCTTATAGATAACCACGGGTTTGCTGTTGTCTTGCGACCACTCCACCGCGCTGTCCACACGCACATAGTTCTCGAACAAATGCGCGCCTTCCATTTCGCGTAAAGTATCCAGCGTCTGTTTGAAATACTTCTTGCGCTCGTCCGCTTTGGTGACGGCAATGCCCAACACCTCTAACTTCGGCGAAATCTTTTTGGCTTGTTCGCAGAACTCGAACATATTTGCCAACCCGAACAACCCCCAAGGGCTCGCCTCTACGGGAATCACCACATAGTCCGACGCGCACATGACGTTCATCACCCAGCCGCCGAGCGTGGGAGGCGAATCGATGAGGATATAATCGTAATACCCCTTGGCGCGCACCCGTTCTAAGCACTTTTTCAGCACCGTTTCCCGTTGCCATTTTGCAAACAGGTCAAACTCGATTGAACTCATCAAGGACGTGGACGGAATAATGTCTAAATTTTTAATGCCCGTTTCCACGATGTAGTCGTTCAAATCCCGTTCGGCAACGATGGCGCGATAGATATTCTTTTCGCCTTTTGCGTATTCGTACGCTTTTTCTTCGTCAAAGAAGGAAATGGTCAAGTTCAGTTGCATATCACCGTCAATCGCCAGCACCTTTTTGCCCATCAAAGCCAAGGCGCAAGCCACGTTGGAACAGGTGGTCGTTTTACCGCTACCGCCCTTGTTGTTTGCAAAAGCGATTACCGTCGTCTTACTCATAATTCTTTTCCGTACTCCTTATAAAAGATAAGTTTCCAGCGGTTTTGCCGCCGAATGGTTTTGCGTTTCCGCCGCCTTTTTCGTCTTTTTGGTCGGCTTTTTCAAAATGACTTTCCGTCCGCCTTCTGTCGGTAACGGAGTCGGCATTACCTTATCCGTCCCCTCGGCATTGTCAGTACCGTCGTCGGTATGCGCCGCGGTCGGCTTGTCCGTTTCGTCCGATTGTAAGTAGGCGGCAAGCTCGGCAATCCCCTCGCCCGTGTACGAGCTGACGGGGAAAATGCGTTTGCAACCTGCTAATTTCAGCCAATTACGCACCTGTTCCACCTTGGCGTCGGGCTTGTCGATGCCCGTGATGATCCCGATTGCCTCTCGGTTGACCATACTCGTCAAACAGGGCGAAAAGATAGAATAGGGCTCGTTTGCGGAAAGCACCAAACCCACAATGTCCGCCTCGTATGCGTACAAAGCCAGCGCGCCGCTCGTTTCGCGGCGTTCGGTGTATTCGCCCGGGGTATCGATGACGGTATCCAAATAATTGACGTACTGCGTCTTATAATATTTAATTTCTTCCCCGCGCAAAGCTTGCGTCAACGTGGTTTTCCCTGCCGCAACTCTGCCGAATAACATAATCTTTTTCATACCGATTAGGTCTTGGTTACCTCACAACAAATATAGTCGAGTTTGGTCACGAAATATTCGCGGATTGCCGTAAAGGCTGCTTCCACGGAAGAAACCGAACCTGTGATAATCAGCGTACCCGTAAATCTGTCTACGAACCCAATTTCCGCGCCCGACGCCTTCATGGCGATGTCCGCCGCGATAACGGCACTTTCGTAAGGGATAACCGTCAACACGCCGATTGCACTTTTGCTGTAATCGACCTGCGGATCTAAGCCGAGCTTGATATACAGCGTTTCGCCGGGGTTGGCAATGATGTGGCACAAAGTCACCTGCTTACCGGGGACGAATTCCTGAATAATTCTCATTTTGTCTTGCATTTCCATATTTATCTCTCCTATGGATTTTTTGTTATTTTGTGGTTTACGGAGGCTATCGCGGTGATTAACCGCCGATTTGGCACTTCAATCCGCACGATTCCGCCACCGACACAAGGTATTCCATTTTCTCTTGCGACGGGGGCAAAATTTCTTGTAAGGCATACTTTCTGCCCAAACCTGCGTACTTGTCCGAACCCAGACGATGGTAGGGCAACAGATGATGTTCTTGCACGTTCGGCAAGCTTGCGGCGAATTTGGAAATTGCCTTAATTTCTTCCGCCGTGTCGTTGAACCCCGGAATCACGGGAGTGCGAATAATCAGCTCTACGCCGCTTTCCGCAATCTTCCGCGCGTTTTCTAAAATTCTCTCGTTGGGGGCGGACGTAAACTCCTTATGCTTTGCCGAATCCATATGTTTGATGTCCAAAAGATACAAATCGAGGTAGGGCAAAATGGCTTGAATATTTTCAAACGGCGCATTGCCCGTCGATTCCACCGCCGTGTGTAAGCCGTGGTCTTTGCACGCCTTCAACAGCGCAGCGGCAAATTCGGGTTGTCCTAAAATTTCGCCGCCCGACAACGTAATGCCACCGCCGCTTCTGCGATAGTACGGCTCGTCCGCCAACAGTTCAGGCAGAATTTCGTCCACTGTCACATCCTTGCCCACGACCTTGGTTTTGCCGTTTTCAGTCATGGTTTCTATGTCGTACGATTGCGATTCGGGATTACAACACCAAGCGCAACGCATAAAACAGCCTTTGAAAAAGACAATGGTACGAATGCCCGGTCCGTCGTGGATCGAGAATCGCTGAATATTAAATATTCTACCTTTTTTTGCATAAACGCTCATGGTTGAATTTCCTTCTTGTTGGTTTTATGTGGTAATTTTTAAGATACACTCCGCTCGAACTTCTTCCTCGGTCGGTATGACACGATGGGGATAGATAGTGCCGTGAAAGATGTGTTGCCCACACGGGTAGTTGGCGAATAAAAGAACACACGGAAGGTGGTAAAACTACGCCAAAAGTTAGTTTTATCGGCGAAACGGAGACGCAAGTTAAGCGCGAAGTCGCAAGGGCGCACACAAGTAGTGCGTAACCGAGTGGCGACAAAGCATAACGCCGCATATCCGTTTTACCCTTTTAGAAACCTTGTTCCGTTCTGTTAATAATATCATCTTGCAACGAACGGGACAGCGTGGTGAACAACGCACTGTAACCGGCTACGCGCACCACAAGCGTTTTGTACTTTTCGGGGTGCTGTTGCGCGTCCAAAAGCGTTTCACGCGTGACGACGTTGAATTGCATGTGCATGCCTTTTTGGTCGAAATACGAACGAATCAATGCCGAGAACTTGGTTAAACCGCTCATACCCGCCAAAGCCGAGGGGTGGAATTTTTGGTTAAGCAACGTACCGTTGCTGGCGACAATCTGCTCTAATCTCGCTACCGAATTTGCCGTTGCCGTAGGACCTTTTACGTCCCTGCCCGATGCAGGACCGATACCATCTGCAATCGGCGTGAACGCCAAACGCCCGTCGGGGGTTGCGCCCGTCTGCTCGCCCAAAGGCACGTTGGCGGAAACGGGGTACAGCCCTGCTTGGAACACGCCGCCGCGCGGATTTTTATACTTTTCCACCTCTTTGGTGTAGGTATTCCCCACTTCGCGTGCGAACATATCCGCCTCGTAAATGTCGTTGCCGTACTTGGGACAATCCTCGTCAATCATGCGCTTAATCTCGCGATAGCGCGCCTTCTTTGCAGGGTCAAGCGAACCTGCCGTGGTCACTTCTTCATAGATAGCGCGAATGGCGTTTTCGTCCACCGTAACGCCCTCTTTGGCAAGCGAACAAGCCACTTCCGACGTTACGCGTTCCGCCGCCTTGCCGCTGAGTCCGTAACCGAAGTTTGCGTTCAATGCGTCGCGGAGTTCGGTCATCGTCACCTTCTTTTCGTCAAAGACAAGCTGCTTAATTGCCAAAAGTCCGTCGGCATTGTTGGCGATACCGAAGCCCTGCGGACCCGTAAAGTTATAAATTGCACCGCCTTCTTGCAAGGACTTGCCGCGCCCGATACAATCGTCTACCATGCACGATTGGAACGGCAACGGACATCTGGTCGCGTGCGCCATATCGATGGCGTTGTTGGCGTTGACAAGCAATTTGATAAAGTAGCTCTGTTGCGTTTTATACGCTTCGAACACCTCGTCAAAGGTCTGCATTTGCGCCACGTCCCCCGTTTCGGGTCCGATTTGCACGCCCTTGTCCATACCGTTGGAAAATACCAACTCTAACGGGCGGAGCATATTGAAGAACGCCGCATCGTGCCAGCCGTCCGTCTTTGCGCCCTTTTGCGGTTCTACGCAACCGATAATGCAATAATCGCGTGCGTCTTCCAAGGTCAGTCCTCTTGCCATAATGGACGGAATAATCACTTCGTCGTTGTAATACGCAGGCAGACCCGTGCCTAATCTGGTCAAAGCCGCCGCCTTCAACATCAGGGGTTGCGGCGTACCATTCCATACGCGGACGGAAAGGGAGGGTTGCGGCAGAGGCACGTGCATTGCAGCCTCGATACACATATACGAAAGGTCGTTGGTCGCGTCCATGCCCTGCTCGTTTTGTCCGCCGACAATCAGGTTTTGGAACATACCGTAGCCTGCAAAGCCTTCGGCAGACGCCGCGTCGCGAACCTTGTTGATGTCGTTGAGTTTTACCCAAATACAGTCGATCAGTTCTTGCGCCTGCTCTACGCTGAGGTTGCCCTCGTCCACGTCCTTTTTATAGTACGGGTACATATATTGGTCGAATCTGCCGGGGGAAATGGAATGTCCGCTCGATTCGATTTGCAACAAAAGTTGCACAAACCAGAAGGATTGGCAGGCTTCGTAAAAGTCGCGTGCAGGAAATTCGGGGACGCGAGCACAGTTACGTGCAATGCGTTCTAATTCCGCTTTTCTATCGGGGTTTTGTTCTTTTGCCGCAAGTTCTTTGGCAAGCTTTGCGTAGCGTCTAGCGTAGTCCACCACCGCCTCGCAACTTTCAATGACGGCGTGCAAGAAGTTGCTACGGGATACGTAGTCGGCATCGGCGACGTCTAACTTATCCAACGCCGCGCGCGCTTCAGCCATGATGCCGCGGTAGCCTTTTTGCAACACCTTTTTATAATTGACGTTGACGTGCCCAATACCGTTATAGAAATAGTTGCCGGGCGTGAACATACCATGCGTCATGAACGCTTCGTACGCCTCTGGCGACATATTCGTGCGCGCCAAATCGCTGTTGGTTTTGCCCTTCCAATAGGGGTAGGCTTTGCGTAAGTCCGCCTTGGTCTGTTCACTGATATAGAAGGGGTCTGCCGCACGGGTAGCCACCGTGTCAAATTCTGCCTCTAACCACTCGTAGGAGTATTCGGGGAAGACTTGACAGCCGCGGGGCGCAACCGTTGCGCTGCCGACGATGAGCTCGTTATCGCGAATGACAATGGGGATATTGCGGAGAATGTGCGCAAATGCCGCACTTCTGCGCAAAATAATGGGCAAATCTTCCGTCTGCTGATAGCTTTCCGTGACCAAAAGACCGCGTGCCGATTCGATTTCGGGCATCTTTTCGTACAATGCGTCTACGAGTTTTTGAATTCTGTCGCTCTTTTCAATGACGAATTTCAAATTTTCCATACTTTCACCTGATTTCGCCCCGAAAAATTCGGGGTATTCCGTTCCCGTGGCAAGTGCGCCGTTTTTAGCGATTGCCCGTACGGGGTTGCCGTTTACGGCGGATTGCCGTAGGATAGGCGGTTAGCCCTGCCCGTTCTGTGGCAAGGCGGTGGGTTAGAGTTGTTCCCAAAGTTCTTCGTGCGGAGCGGCGATGACTGCCTCGGAAGAAAGTTGACCGCTCTGTTTTGCGTATGCGGAAGCGGATTCTACCGCCGCAGTGACGTCGCCGACTTCGCCCGTCAGCAAAATGACGCCCTTGCCGCCCATACCGCGGGAAACGCGCAAATCGAAAATTTCCACGCGCGCGGTTTTCACCGCGATATCCGCCGCTTTGATGGTCGTCGCAGCGGAGTACGTTTCTACCAAGCCGAGCGAGCCTTTGCGGTCGGATTTCTGCGTGCCGAAAAGTGCGGTGATGACTTGTTCGTCGATTCTGCCCATCACCGAGCTGTCAATTACGTAGCCTTCAAACTTGGCTAACACGTGGTTGACCGCCGCCGTGACGTTGGAAATAGAACCCGTCAAAATCATTTCGTATTTACCAGGGCAGGCAGGGTGCGCCGAAACAACCTGCACGCCTGCGCTTTTTAATGCGGCGTCCGTTGCTTCTACGCCTTTGGGAATGCTTTTTAATTCTACAACACCGATTGCTTTAAACATTATGCGTTATCCTTTTCAATGATGATTCTGTCGTTATACACGCTGACTCTGCCCGATGCAGAAGCGTATTGTGGCAGGGACAAACCTTCCGCCGCTTGGGCGATCATATCCCCTTTTTGCACGTAGTCGCCGTCGGCAACGCAAGGCACGCTGGGTGCGCCGATGTGTTGACGGAGCAGAATTTCTACGCGGCTGAATCCGTTTTGTTCGCCGACGTATTTGCCCACTTTGTCAAACTTTGCCACGCCGAGCACGCTTGCCCAACGGGTGGACGGGATCATACGCCAATCGCGTTCGTGTAAGGGCGAAACTTCCGTTTTGCCCACGTAACGGATTTTGTTTTTGCTGATCAATGCCTTATACTCGTTGATGACGGCTCTGGGAGAAATGCCTTGACTGCAAGCCAGTGTTTCGCAAATGCCGCAACCGCAACAGAGGTTTGCCGTGACCACCATTTCGGGCAACACCGTCGCCGCCGCTTTTGCCGTACGCACCATTTTGTGCGGCTCTAACGGGTAACCGAGCAAGTGCCGAGGGCAAAGATCGGTGCAACGGGTGCATTGGCAACAAGCTGTTTCCGCACGGGCAACCGACATTTCGCCGCTGATTTTTTTGGTGCGGACAGCCTCGCAATTGTCCGGCAAAATCAAAAGACCTTTGGTCGTTTTGGTGACCACCGCGCGTTCGGGGTCTATTAACTTACCCATCGAAGGACCGCCGTCTAACAACACGTGGTCTTCGGGGATTGTAATCGAATTTCGTTGCAAAAGTTCGCTAATCGGCGTGCCGACAGGGACTTTTACCACAATCGCTTCGGGGATATCCCCTGCGATCGTTACGTATTTTTCGGTGACGGGGAGTTCCTTTTTAGCTGCTTGCTCTACGTTGAACAGCGTTTCTACGTTCATGACGATGACGCCTGCCGTAATGGGCAAGTTGCCGGGCTTGACAACCCGTTCCGTCGCTTGATAAATTAAGCTGATTTCGTCGCCCATGGGATAGACGTCGGGCAACGTTTTTAAGGTGATTTTGTCGTCTAATTTTTTACCGTCTTCGATATGCAAACGCTTTGCGGTATGTTCTTTTACGCACAATAAAGCACGCGGAATGTTGGCAAATTCCAACACCGCGTTAATGCCGAAGAGTACCGACGGCAATTCTTTTTGTAACAGGATATAGTCGGTGTACAAAAGCGGTTCGCATTCCGCTCCGTTGACAACGAGGGTGTCCGCACCGTCTGCCAGTTTGGCAAAAGAGGGAAAGCCTGCGCCGCCTGCACCGACGATGCCTGCGTCTTTCATGATGGTTTTTAAGTCCATAACAATACCTTGCCGAGGCGGTTTTTGGGCGCGCCTCTTACTTTTTTGTAATACTTAAAAAAACTTTGGGATTTTATGTTTACGTAAGCGAATAAACGGTTATAAATACACTCCGCAAACCTAACATTTGAGGTAGATTTACCACTTTGCCGTGCGTTCTTTAAGATGCCGACAACCTGTATAGGGTTTAAGATACACTCCGTTCGGGCAACTGCGTTGCCCTCAGTCGGTATGACAGTGGAAGGGGTATGCCGCTTGCCCTCAGTCGGTATAACACAAAGCTGGTTTTTTATATCGCTTACGTTGCGTGCAAAATTAGATGCGGTTAGTCCACAATACCTACGATGACTGCATCGCAAGGCGCACTGGTGTTCAGCAACGCAAGGCGTGCCGAGCTACCCGTGGTGATTAACACCTCTTCGTTGATGCCTGCGCCTACGCTGTCTACGGCGATGAGATATTCATCCGTCAATTCGCCGTTTTTCATAAGCTGGACTTCCATAAATTTAGAGCCCACCAAGGCTTGTTGCTTTTTGGTGGATACGATGTGCCCTCTGATAATGCCTCTTAACATCTGCTTACTCCTTCACTACCTTCACTTTTGCGCCGTTGCCGATACCGACTGCGTTTGCATCGTCCGTATCCACGTGCATTTCCAAACGGAAATCGGGATGAACGCGAACTTGCACGTCGTACCAACGGGTGCGGCGTTTGCCAAGCACGTCTACCGTGACCGTTTCCCCGTCCTTTACCCCGAATGCCGCGCCGTCTGCAGGCGACATATGAATGTGGCGGTTGGCGATGATGCAGCCTTCTTTCAACTGCACTACACCTTTAGGACCGACGATGGTGATGGGTGCAGAGCCTTCGATTTTACCCGATTCGCGTACGGGGGGCTTTACCTTTAACACGTACGAGTCGGTTGCGGAAATTTCCACTTGCGACTTGCTTCTTAACGGGCCGAGCACTCTTACATTTTCGATAGGGCGCATAGCCGGGCCGATTAAGGTAAGCGTTTCTTTACAAGCGTACTGACCGGGTTGGGAAAGATCCTTCATGGGCGTTAACTCGTAACCCACGCCAAAGAGCGTTTCCATATCCGCTTTGGTCAAGTGGATATGACGATTAGACACGCCAACGGGTACTTCGTTGCCGCTGTTCGTTCCTTCGTCGCCGTGCATATCCGCTAATACCTTTTTTACCAATTCCGCAATCTGCGCGTTAGAAAATTCCATTTTATTTCCTTCCTAATCTTTTTTGGGGCAAGCTTAAAGGCGCGTACGCGCGCGTAAGCTTACTTTTTTGGGTGCAAGTCCTTTGCCGAAATCGCAATGCACTTGCCTTCTTTACATTGTTTTTGAAAAACTTTACCATGCCGCCCGCCGTGGCAGGCGGCACGGTGTTTCCGTCATCGGATAATCTGCGTAAAATGCGAATTATTTAATGGAGGGAAGAAGTTTTTCAACGTCCATGTGGGGACGAGGAATTACGTGCGTAGCAACAACTTCGCCAAGAGCGGTAGCTGCAGCCGTACCTGCTTCTACAGCAGCCTTTACTGCGCCAACGTCGCCGCGAACCATAACGCTTACCAAACCGCTACCGATCTTTTCGCTGCCGATAAGAACTACGTTTGCTGCCTTTACCATTGCATCTGCTGCTTCGATTGCTGCTACAAGACCTCTGGTTTCTACCATACCTAATGCTTCCATGATTAAATCCTCCTAAGATTTATAATTTTTTTGTTTTTACTTTTGTTTTTTTCGGGAAGCCCCTTTGTTTGTTCGGGGTCTCCTAAAAAGCTGAGTTTAGCCCGTTGTTAAAAATTTCATAACGTCGGGGTGAGGGCGTGCGATCACTTCGCAACCCTTTACGTTGCCGACTTCCGCCGCCGCAGCTGCGCCTGCTTCCAAAGCCGCTTTCACCGCGGAAACTTCACCTTCGACAACAACCGTTACCATTCTGCCGCCGAGCCGCTTTTCTACGTGAATCAGCTGAACGTCCGCTGCTTTTACCATAGCGTCAAGACCGGTGATTGCGGCAACCATAGCCTGTACTTCGAGTAACGCTATTGCCTTCATGGTTATCTCCTTTTTTCCGCTTGCCGTAAGGCTTATTTAATAGCGGGAAGAAGTTTTTCAACGTCTGCGTGGGGACGAGGGATTACGTGCGTAGCAACAACTTCGCCAAGAGCGGTAGCTGCAGCCGTACCTGCTT